>NZ_BCWK01000012.1:0-78712 GCF_001592165.1 Caldimonas taiwanensis NBRC 104434 | reverse complement strand
AGAGAAGGGAGGCGCTCAGGGAAGAGCGGGCAGAGGTGTTTTACAAAGAGTTTCCGATCGTATGAACTGGTTACAACGGGACAAGGGCCGCTCAAAAAACCAAGGCCGCCCTCGGGCGGCCTTGGCAGTGGCAGGAAGCCGTCGTCGCGTCAATCTGCTTCCTGGAAGGCTTCCTCACGCTTGCGTCGGATGCTGGGCAGCGCCACGATCACCACCATCGCCAAAGCGGCCAACAACAAACCGGCCGACAGCGGGCGGGTGGCAAAGGTCGTCCAGTCGCCGCGCGACAGCAGCAAGGCACGACGCAGGTTTTCTTCCATCATGGGCCCAAGGATGAAGCCCAGCAGCAGTGGCGCCGGCTCGCAACCCAGTTTGTAGAAGGCATAGCCGATGACACCGAACAGCGCCCCCATGTACACATCGAACGGGTTGTTGTTCAGTGTGTACAAGCCGATGCAGCAAAACACCATGATGGCCGGAAAGAGGAAACGATAAGGCACGGTCAGCAGTTTGATCCAGATGCCGATCAGCGGCAGGTTGAGCACCACCAGCATCAGGTTGCCGATCCACATCGAGGCGATCAGGCCCCAGAACAACGAGGGGTTGCTGGTCATGACCTGCGGGCCGGGTTGGATGCCCTTGATCGTCATCGCCCCCACCATCAGCGCCATGACCACATTGGACGGGATGCCCAACGTGAGCATGGGAATGAACGAGGTCTGGGCCCCAGCGTTGTTCGCAGACTCGGGACCGGCCACGCCGCGGATGTCACCCTTACCGAAGCGGCTGGAGTCTTTGGCCAGCTTTTTCTCCAAGGTGTACGACGCAAACGAGGACAGCAGGGCGCCGCCGCCGGGCAGGATGCCCAGGATGGCGCCCAGTGCCGTGCCGCGCAGCACCGCCGGCGCGGCCTGCTTGAAGTCCTCTTTGCTCGGCCACAGGCCACGCACGTCACGCGTGAACACCTCCCGCGCGTGCGAGGGCACCGACAGGTTGGCGATGATCTCGCCGAAACCAAAGATACCCATGGCGATGACGACGAAGTTGATGCCGTCAGACAGCTCCGGAATGTCGAACGAGTAGCGCGGCACCCCCGAGATCACATCCGTGTTGATCTGCCCGATCAGCAAGCCCAGCAGGATCATCGCGATGGCCTTGATGAGCGAGCCCGAGGCCAGCACCACCGAGCCGATCAGGCCCAGCACCATCAGCGAGAAGTACTCGGCCGGGCCGAACTTGAAGGCCAGCTCGGTCAGCGGCGGCGCAAAGCCGGCGATGATCAGCGTGGCCACCGAGCCCGCGAAGAACGACCCGAGGGCCGCCGTGGCCAGCGCCGTCCCGGCGCGGCCCTGGCGGGCCATTTGGTAGCCGTCCAGCGCGGTGACGACCGAGGACGATTCTCCCGGCACATTGATCAAAATGGCCGTGGTCGAGCCGCCGTACTGCGCACCGTAATAAATGCCAGCCAGCATGATCAGCGCCGGCGTGGCGTCCAGCGCATAGATGGACGGCAGCAGCATCGCAATGCTGGCGGCCGGGCCCAGGCCAGGCAGCACGCCCACCAAGGTGCCGAACAAGGCGCCGATGAAGGCGTACCCCAGGTTTTGCAGCGACAGCGCAGTTTCAAACCCCAGCGCGAGATTGGAAAGCAAGTCCATGAACAGAGCTCCTCGGGCGTTTGATTTACTGCGACAGCCAAGCCGGCCACAAGGGAATGACCAAGTTCAGCGCCCAAGAGAACACGAACCAGGACAACGCCGTCAGCACCAAGGCGGCGATGATCGCATCACGCCAGTTGAATTCATCGCCGGCCAGGCTGGCCACGATGACCAACAGCGGCAACGCAATCAACAGACCCAAACGGGGCAATGCCGCGGCAAACAGCACCACCGAGCCAACGATGATGAACAAGGGCTTCCAGCCGATGTGACCAATGGGCTCACCGTCCTCGGTTTCGATGGTCAAGGAACCGAAGGTGACCAACGCCCCCAAGATGGCCAGCAAGATGCCCAGGCCAAAGGGGAAATACCCCGGGCCCGGCCGCGCAGAGTCGCCAAAGCTGTATTCGGTCGCGCCCCAGGCAAAGGCGATGCCCACAATGATGAACATCAGCCCGGACGCGAAGTCCTTCTGACTTTTGATTCTCACGGTTGCTCCTCAGACGAATCGATGGTGTGAATGGATTCTCTGGATCCGACGGCGGCCGGACCCGTTCGCCCCAAAGGTGAAACTGCCGGGGATTCTAGGGATCGCCCCTTGTGGCGGTCCTGTGGAATACACGTAGCACGGCGCTGACCGACGGTCTCAATGCTCCCAGGCAGGGGTGGCACGCAGCACTTCATCCAAGGTCGTCAGCCCTTCGGCCACCTTCATGGCGCCCGCCAGACGCAAAGGGCGCATGCCGTCCTGGGTGGCTTGTTGTCGCAAACGCGACAAGTCGGGAGTCTGCGTGATGAGCGGTCGAAGCGCCGGGCTGACGGTCAGAAGCTCGTACAGGCCCGAGCGCCCCAGAAAGCCGGTCATGCGACACTCGATGCAGCCCACCGGCCGGTACGGACGCAGGGGACCGTTGATGCGCCACGGTGCAATTGCCGCGGCCAGGGTGTCGCGGCTGAAATCCGCGTCGGGCTGCTTGCAGTGCGGGCACAGCGTGCGCACCAGCCGCTGCGCCAGCACACCCAGCACGGTGGCGCCGATCAGGTAGGACGGCACGCCCAGATCCAGCAGCCGCGTGATGGCCGATGCGGCATCGTTGGTGTGCAGCGTGGTGAACACGAGGTGTCCGGTCAATGCCGCCTGGATGGCCATCTCGGCGGTTTCCAGGTCGCGCACCTCGCCCACCATGATGATGTCGGGGTCCTGGCGCATCAGGGCGCGCAGTCCGTTGGCAAAGTTCAGATCGAGCTGAGGCTGAACCTGGGTTTGGTTGAATGCCGGCTCGATCATCTCGATCGGGTCTTCGATGGTGCAAACGTTCACCTCGTCGGTGGCCAACCGCTTGAGCGTGGCATACAGCGTGGTGGTCTTGCCCGAGCCGGTCGGGCCGGTGACCAGGATCACCCCGTGCGGCTGCGTGACGAGCTGCTCCCAGCGCTGCGCGTCGTGGCTGGAGAAGCCCAATGCATCGAGGCTCTTGACCGTGGTATCGGGGTCGAAGATGCGCATCACCAACTTCTCTCCGAAGGCGGTGGGCAGCGTGGACAAACGCATCTCGACCTCCTCGCCACGCGGGTTGCGGGTCTTGATGCGCCCGTCCAACGGGCGGCGCTTTTCGACCACGTCCATGCGGCCGAGCAGCTTGATGCGGCTGGTCATCGCGGCCATCACGGTCAGCGGCAACTGGTAGACGGTGTGCATCACGCCGTCGATGCGGAAACGCACCGCCCCCATGTCGCGGCGGGGCTCCAGATGAATGTCCGAAGCACGCTGGTCGAAGGCGTACTGCCACAACCAGTCAACCACCTGCACGATGCTTTGATCATTGGCGTCGAGATTTTTGGCCTTGCCCAGCTCGACGAGTTGCTCGAAGTTGGCCGGGCCACTGAGCTGACCGTTCTTCGCCGCGGCCTTGACCGATTTGGCCAAGGTGTAGAACTCGGTGGTGTAGCGTGCCAACTCGTTCGGGCTGGAGACCACCAAACGAACCTTCTTGCGCGTGTGCGCCTCGATTTCGGCCACCCAATCGGTGTCGAAAGGCTCGCAGGTGGCCACGGTGATCTCGCTCAGGCCAATCTGCACTGGCAGACAGCGGCGGCGCTCGGCATAGTTGATCGACATCACGTCGGCCACGCGCCCCACGTCCACCTTGAGGGGGTCGATGCGCAGGTAGTCCAGCCCGGCTCGGCCCGCCAGCCATTCGGTCAGGGTCTCGGTATCCAACGGCTTGCCGCTGACGGCATGCACCAGCCCCACATGGGCCAAGCGGATCAACGGGTGCTGGGCACTTTTGCCAGCGGCCAAACGCTGCTGGGTGCGTTGGGCATCTGCCTCGGTGATCAGCCCATCTTCCTTCAGCCATTGGAGCATGACAGGCCAGTCCAAGCGGCCTGCAGGCACAGTTTGACGAGAGCGACGGGCGCCGGCGAGTTCAGGCTTTGCGGTCATGCGGGGGATCGACGAGTTTCATCATGCGCGGCCATTTGCGGGCCGGCAAACCCCAACGAGTTTCAATGTTTTCGGCGCGCTCGACAAGCTCAGCGCGGCTCGGTGGCGGCACGCCGCGACACGCCAGCACGATGGTATTGCCCTCACGGGTGGGCCGCAGGCTCCACAGGGTTTCGCCGGCAAAGGCCGTGGCGATGCGCGACAGACTGCGCTCGAAACTGGCGTCGCGTCCGAACAGGTTGACGCTCATCACACCCCCGGGGGCCAACAGGCCGTAGCAAGCACGATAGAAGTCCTCGTCGTCGAGCACGGGGCTGGCCGCTTCGTGGTCGTAGAGATCGACGCACAACGCATCGGCCACCCCTTGATGAGCCGGGTCGACCACATAGGCCGCCGCGTCGGCTTCGATGACGCGCAAACGCTCGCCGTCGGCAGGCAAACGAAACCATTGCCGGCAGACGCGAATGACTTCGGGGTTCAGCTCCACCGCGGTGCAACGCCAGCGCAGCTTCCTGAGACAAAACTTCGTGATTGCCCCGGCCCCCAGTCCGAGTTGCACGGCATGACCCGCGTCGAGGGCCTCGGCGGGACGCAGCAGCATCCAGGCCATCATGCGCTGCACGTAGGCCAGCTCGATGTCGTCCGGCTTGCGCACCCGCATCGCGCCCTGAACCCAAGGCGTGTCCAAGTGCAGATAGCGCACCCCGTCGGACTCGGACAGCGTCACGCTCGGCAAACGGGGAATGCTCTTGCGAGAGTTGGAAAGACTCATGCCAGCTCGTACTGCTCGAAAACGGCCCGCCAGGCGGCCAGCTTGCGCTCGAAGCTCCAGGAGGCATTGGCCGGGCTGCTGGAGGGCAGGCGATGCACGGGCAAACCCAGCTGACGCGTGATGCGCATGGCCCGGGCGGATTCGCCGCCGTTGTGGGCCACGGCCCGCAAGGCGGGGGCCCATTCGCGCAGACGCCTCAGGGGGTTGAGCTCAGCCTCCTCGATCGCGCTGTCCAGGCTGCCCTGGCGCCGGCAGCTCGCATACACATCCCATATGCCCAGCCCGCGCTCGCGCACGATGTCCAGCCGTTGGGCATAAGGCAGGGCTCGCAGATCCAGCCCCCACAATGCCGACAGGATGGGCCAGAAGTGATTGCGCGGATGCGCGTAGTACTGCTGCTCGCACAGCGAGGCCACGCCGGGAAAACTGCCCAGCACCACGAGCCGGGTGTGCGGCGCCAGCACGGGCGCCAAGCCGTGCAAACGAACGGAAGCCTTCATGCCGGCGCCAAACCCAACACTTGGCGTGCATTGGCCGAGGTGGCATGCGCCACGGCCTCCACGGCGAGGCCGCGCAATTCGGCCAGGGTGTGGGCTATGCGCGGCAGCTGTGCCGGCTCGTTGCGGCAAGTCTGCCCCGCCGCACGCTGCGCCGCGGTGCGGTACAGCCATTGCGGCGGAATGTCCGGCGCATCGGTCTCCAGCACCAGGGCCTGCAGTGGCAGCTCGCGGGCCAAGGCACGAATGCGCAGCGCACGCTCGAAGGTCATGGCGCCGCCAAAGCCCAGTTTGAAGCCCAGGTCGATGAACGCCAGCGCTTGCTGCAAGCTGCCATTGAACGCATGCGCGATGCCGCCTTTGACACGCAGGCGTCGCAAGTGTTTGAGCAACGCATCGGCCGAGCGGCGCACATGCAGGATCACCGGCAGATCGAACTCACGGGCAAGCTGCAACTGATCCACGTAGAACCGCTCTTGCACCTGGCGATCCAGACCCGGCACGAAATGGTCCAGCCCGATCTCGCCCACGGCCACCAGGCGGTCGTCGTCACGATGGCGCTCAAGCGCCGCCCGCAGCATCGCCACGGCCCCGGGCGGCTCGGCCTCGACATACATCGGGTGCAAGCCCAGGGCGTAGAAGAAGCCATGGGCATGGGCCAGTTCACGCACGGCATCGAGATTGGCGGTGCTTACGGCCGGCAGCACCATGCAGCCCACCCCCTGGGCCTTCGCACGTGCGACCACCGCGTCGCGGTCGGCATCGAACTCGGCCGCATCGAGGTGGCAATGGGTGTCGATCCACATGGTCCGTGACGGTTCAAACGAGCACCCCCGCCCGCAAACGCAAGCGACGATCGCAGCGCGCCGCGAGCTCTTCGTCGTGCGTGACCACGACGAAAGCCGTGCCCTGATCGCGCGCCAACGACAGCATCAGCTCGAAGACGGTGTTGGCCGTCTCTCGATCCAGGTTGCCGGTGGGCTCGTCAGCCAGCACGCAGGCCGGCTGCGCCACCAACGCGCGAGCAATGGCCACGCGCTGGCGTTCACCACCGGACAATTCCGCCGGGCGATGCTGTGCGCGCTGAGCCAGGCCCACCCGGTCGAGCATGGCCAAGGCCTGTTCGTGCGCCGCAGCCACCGGCATGCGTCGGATGCGTAGCGGCATGGCCACATTGTCCAGCGCGGTGAACTCCGGCAGCAAGTGGTGAAACTGGTAGACGAAACCGAGATGTCGGTTGCGCCATTGGCCCTGCTGGGCCGCTCCCAGGCGGGCGAAATCCTGCCCTTGCAGCACGACCCGTCCGTGCGTGGGTGCATCCAGCCCGCCCAGCAGATGCAACAGCGTGCTCTTGCCCGAGCCCGAGGCGCCCACGATGGCCAAGGTTTCACCGGCGTGCACTTGCAGGCTCACGCCACGCAGCACGTGCACATCCAGCGGGCCTTCGTGGTAGCGCTTGTGCAGCGATTCGGCGCTCAATACCGGCTCACTCATAGCGCAGGGCCTCCGCGGGCTGAACACGGCTGGCGCGCCAGCTCGGATACAGCGTGGCCAAGAAGGCCAGCGCCAGGGAGATGAGCCCGATGGGCACGATGTCGCCCATCTGCGGGTCGCTGGGCATGCGGCTGATCAGGTAAATGCTGCCAGGCAGGAAGCTCGCGTTGAACAGCCGCTCGATGGCCGGCACGATCACGTCGATGTTGAAGGCCACCAGCAGCCCCAGCAGCAGCCCGCCCAAGGTTCCGATGATGCCGCTGGCGGCGCCTTGCACCATGAAAATGCCCATGATCGAGCGCGGCGTGGCGCCCAGGGTGCGCAAAATGGCGATGTCAGCGCGCTTGTCCGTCACCGTCATCACCAGCATCGACACCAGGTTGAAGGCCGCCACCGCCACGATCAGCGTGAGAATGATGAACATCATGCGCTTTTCGAGCTGCACGGCGTCGAACCAATTGCGATTGGTGCGCGTCCAGTCTCGCAAGTAGAGTTCCCCGCTCAATTGCAAAGACAGCTCCTGCGCCACTTGCCGAGCACGTTGCACGTCGGCCAGGCGCAGCTGCACGCCGGTGGGGCCGGCCACCCGGAAGAGCTTGGCCGCGTCCTCCAGGTGCATCAACACCAGGCCACTGTCGTATTCATAGTGGCCAGCCTCGAACAGGCCCACCACCGTCACCTGCTTCAGACGGGGCACCACGCCGGCGGGCGTGACCTGCCCGCTGGGCGAGACGATGGTGAGGCGGTCGCCTTCGCGCACGCCGAGTTGGCGGGCCAGCTCCACGCCCAAGACCACGCCCCAGCCCTCGGGCCGCAGGCGGGACAAGACGGTGTCTTTGAGCAGGGCGGCCAGCGGTGTCACCGCAGGCTCGTGCTCGGGCGAAATGCCGCGAATGATGGCCCCGCGCATGTCCTCCCCGCGGGCCACCAGCGCCTGAGCCGCCACGTAAGGCGCCGCCCCCAGCACCTGGGGGTTGGCCAAGGCTTCGTGGGCCGTGCGCTGCCAGTCGGGCAAGGCCTGGCCGTCGGCGGAGAACACCTCGATGTGCGCAATCACCGACAGCATGCGGTCACGCACTTCCTTCTGGAAGCCGTTCATCACCGACAGCACGATGATGAGCGCGGCCACCCCCAGCGCGATGCCCAACATCGACACAGCGGAGATGAAGGATATGAAGCCATTGCGCCGGGTGGCGCGGCCGGCGCGCGTGTAGCGCCAACCAATCTGCATTTCGTAAGGCCAATTCATGGATGACACGGACAGGAGGGGGACGCCCATGGGCAAGCGCCCGATGCTACCCGAGCTGGACTGCGCCCCGATAATGGCGGGCCATGCATGTGCTGATTCCCTATGCCTCGGCGCTGACCGAGGCGGCCCGCGCGGCGATTCGCGATCTGTCCTTGCCCCATCTGGGCCGCCTGTTGGCCCGCCTTGGGCCGGTCTGGCGCAGCGAGGGCGACGAGTACAGCCTGTCCATGCCCCATGAGCGCGCCCTGGCCTTGGCCTGGGGCTATGCGGGCGCTGACGGCGCTCTGCCCTGGGCCGCCCACGCCGCAGCGGCCGACGGCATCGCCACCGACGACCTGTGCTGGGGCTTGCTGACCCCCGCCCATTGGCACGCCGGCGCCGACGAGGTGACCATGCTGCCGCCGGAGTCGTTGCAGCTGGACGAAGCCGGCTCGCGCGAGGCGCTCGAAGCCGTGCGCGAACTGTTCGAATCCGAGGGATGGGTGCTGGTCTATGGTGCGCCCTTGCGCTGGTATGTGGCCCATGAGAGCCTGGCCGAACTGCCCACGGCCTCGCTGGACCGCGTGATCGGCCGCAACGTGGACCTGTGGATGCCCGACTCCCCTCAGGCCCGCGTGGTGCGCCGACTGCAACAGGAAGTTCAGATGCTGCTCTACACCCATCCGCTCAACGAACGTCGCGAAGCCCAAGGCTTGCTGCCGATCAACAGCTTTTGGCTCAGCGGCTGCGGCCCCCGCCAACCCGCGCGGCCCACGCCCGAGTTGATCGTGGACGCACGATTGCGTGAGGCGCATCTCCACGGCGACTGGCCCGCCTGGGCGCAAGCCTGGCAGGCGCTGGATGCGGGCCCACTGCGTGAAGCCTGGGAGCAGGTGCGCGCCGGGCATCCGGTGCAGCTGACCCTGTGCGGCGAACGCCATGCACATACCTGGGGCCAGGCCGCACGCCCTTGGTGGCAAGCCTTGCGGGCCCGCTGGGCGGCGCCCTCGCCGGTGGACGTGCTGCTGTCCTTGTGAGCCCGGCCATGAGGATCATCACCCGCGATGTGCCGCCCCGCGCGGCCTGGGCCTTGGAACAAGCCGGCGTGCACCCGCTGCTGGCCCGCCTGTACGCCGCCCGCGGCATCCGCAGCGCCGACGAGCTCGACGACTCGCTGGCCCGCCTGCTCCCGCCCGAGCAGCTCAAAGGCACCGCCGAAGCGGCGGCCTGCTTGGCCGACGCCCTCACGGCCGGTCAACGCATCTGCGTGGTGGCCGATTACGACTGCGACGGCGCCACCGCCTGCGCCGTGGCCTTGCGCGGGCTGAAGCTGTTGGGCGCGCGGCCCGACACGCTCGGCTACGTGGTGCCGGACCGTGCCGTGCACGGCTATGGGCTGACGCCGGCCATCGTCGAGCTGGCCCTGGCCCAGCGCCCCGACGTGCTCGTCACCGTGGACAATGGCATCGCCAGCTTGGAGGGCGTGGCCCATGCCCGTGCGCGGGGGCTGCGCGTGGTGGTGACGGACCACCACCTGCCCGCGCAAGTCCAGGGCCAGGTCGTGCTGCCCGAGGCCGACGTGATCGTCAACCCCAACCAGCCGGGCTGCCCCTTCGAGAGCAAGCACCTGGCCGGCGTGGGCGTGATGTTCTACGTGCTGCTGGCCCTGCGCGCCGAGTTGCGTCGCCGAGGCGCCTTCGACCGCGCCGCTCAGCCACGCCTGGACAGCCTGCTGGACCTCGTGGCCCTGGGCACCGTGGCCGACGTGGTCAAGCTCGACGCCAACAACCGGCGCCTGGTGGCGCAAGGTCTCAAGCGCATTCGCGCCGGGCGCATGCAGCCCGGCGTGGCCGCGCTGTTTGCCGCCGCCGGACGCCGCCCCGAGCGTGCCGGCGCCTTCGACTTCGGCTTCGCCCTGGGCCCGCGCATCAACGCCGCGGGCCGCCTGGCAGACATGACGCTGGGCATCGAATGTCTGCTCACCGACGATCCCGGCCGAGCCACCGAATTGGCCCAGCAGCTCGACGGCATCAACCGCGAACGCCGCGGCGTGGAGGCCGGCATGCGCGAGCAAGCCGAGGCCTTGCTCGAACGCCTGATGCCCCAAGGCGAGCCGCCACCGGCCATTGCGCTGTACGACCCCGAGTTCCACGAAGGCGTGGTGGGCATCGTCGCCTCGCGCCTCAAAGACCGCGTGCACCGGCCCACCTTCGTCTTCGCGCGCGGTCAGGACGGCCTGCTCAAGGGCTCGGGCCGCTCCATCCCGGGCTTCCACCTGCGCGATGCGCTGGACCTGGTGAGCAAGCGCCACCCCGGCGTGCTGCGCAAGTTCGGCGGCCATGCCATGGCCGCTGGTTGCACCGTGGCGCAGGCCGATTTCGTCACCTTCGCCCAGGCGTTTGTCACCGTGGCCAGCGAATGGCTCGACGACACCTTGCTCGCCCGCACCGTGGCCACCGATGGCCCCTTGGAGCCACAGTGGTTCGCCCCGGAGGTGGTGCAGATCCTGGACCAAGAGGTCTGGGGCCAGGCCTTCGAGGCGCCGTTGTTCTGCGACGAGGTCGAAGTGGTGTCGCAGCGCATCGTCGGTGAACGCCACCTCAAGCTGTCCGTCCGGCATGCGGGCCAGCTTCGCGACGCGATCTGGTTTGGCCGCTGCGACCCCCTGCCCGAGCGTAGCCGCCTGGCCTACCGCTTGTCTTTGGACGAATTCAACGGCCAGCCACGCGTGCAGATGGTGGTGGAGGCCCAGGGCTGACCCCCGACTCGGGGGGGCTGTTGCGACTGGTCACACCTGCGCCGCGGCGCAGGTCGTAGCCTGTGAGGCTGCGCATGTCGAGGAGCCCAGCACCATGCCGGACCGGCCATTGCCCTCTGAACCCGCCGATGCTCGACGGCGCGAGCTCTTGTGCCACGCGGTTCGTTATGCCGCGGCCTGTGCCACGGTGTCGGCCTGTGGCGGAGGCCACGGCGACCCTGGATCCCCCTGGCCCGCGCCGGCGCCCTCGCCGCCAGCGGGACCACCAGCGCGCCTCACACGCTGGGTCACCGGGCTGCAGCAGCCCTGGGGGCTGGCCTTCCTGCCCGACGGCAGCGCGCTCGTGACCGAAAAGCCCGGACGGCTGCGCCATGTCGACACCGAAGGCACGCTGTCGGCCCCGCTCTCGGGGGTGCCGGGGGTGTACAGCGGAGCCGACACCCAAGGCGGCCTGCTCGATGTGGTCATCGACCCGAACTTCACGGCCAACCGACGAATTTATCTGTCGTACGCCGAGCCCGACCAGGGAGGCGCCTACACCGGGATCGGCACGGCCGTGGCCCGCGCCGTCCTGAGCGCCGACCTCAGAAACCTCGAAGCCGTGACGGTGATCTACCGACAAACCCCCCGCTTCAACGGCGACGGCCATTTCGGCTCACGTTTGGTCTTCGGACGGGATGGCCACCTGTTCATCACCCTGGGCGACCGCCAGGTCCAAACCGAGGCCCCGCAAACCACCGACAACCACCTCGGCAAGGTCGTGCGCATCACCACCGACGGCGGCAATCCCGGCAACAACTTCAGCGGCCTGATCTGGAGCGTCGGTCACCGCAACCCGCAGGGTGCCGCCATCCACCCCGATACCGGCGAGCTGTGGATCAGCGAGCATGGCCCGCAGGGCGGGGACGAGATCAACCGCGTGCTGCGCGGCGGCAACTACGGCTGGCCGCGCGTGAGCTATGGCTGCCCGTATGGCCAGACGCCGGGCGAGGCCTGCCGCATCGGTGGCGGCACGCACGCGCCGTCCTTCGTGGAGCCGGCGTGGTATTGGGTCCCCATCTCCTGCGCCCCCTCGGGCATGTGCTTCTACACCGGCGACCGTTTCCCCGAATGGCGCGGCAATTTGTTCGTCGGCACGATGGCCGACCAGCGCTGCTTGCGACGCTTGACGCTCAACGGCCCCACCGTGACCAGCGAGGAACGACTGTTCCGCTCACTCGATGTGCGCATGCGCGACGTCAAGCAAGGCCCCGATGGCTGGCTGTACGTCCTGGACGAGACCAACGGCCATATCCTGCGCATCGACCGCTGAAGCCCCCAACGATCGCAGGGAACCCTTGCTCGGTGGCAGACTCCGAGCCGATTCACCCCTTCCTGAGTCGCCCATGATCTTGTTGCGCCTGCTTCTGGCTGCCGTCCTTGGCCTGGCCGCGCTTGGGGCCCAGGCCCAGCCGCTCAAACCGGTCAGTGTCGCCCGCGGCCTGCAGCACCCTTGGGGCTTGGCCTTCCTGCCCGACGGGCGCCTGCTCGTCACCGAGCGACCGGGCCGGCTGCGCATCGTCTGGCCCGATGGCACGCTCAGCCCCCCCGTGGCCGGGGTGCCGCCCGTCGATGCCCGTGGCCAAGGCGGCTTGCTCGACGTGGCCCTCGACCCTGACTTTGCCACCACCGGCCTGGTGTACCTGAGCTACAGCGAACCTGGCCCGGGCGGCAACGGCACCGCCGTGGCCCGTGGTCGACTGGAAGGCCATGCGCTGACCAACGTGCAGGTGATCTTCCGCCAGCAGCCCAAGATCGACAGCGCAGCCCACTTCGGCTCACGTCTGGTGTTCGGACGCGATGGACGGCTGTTCATCACCCTGGGCGACCGCTTCGGCCAGCGTGACCAGGCGCAGAACCTGGCCAACCACATCGGCAAGGTGGTGCGCATCGAACGCGACGGTCGCGTGCCCGCGGACAACCCCTTCGTCGGCCGCGACAACGCCCGCCCCGAGATCTGGAGCTATGGCCATCGCAACGTCCAAGGCGCCGCGCTGCACCCGGTCACCGGCGAACTCTGGACCCACGAACATGGCCCCCAAGGCGGTGACGAGCTCAACCTGACCCTGGCTGGCCGCAACTACGGCTGGCCCGTGGTCACGCACGGCCGTGAATACGGCACCGGCTTCAAGATTGGCGAAGGCACGAGCAAGGCCGGCATGGAAGACCCGCTGCGCGTGTGGGAGCCCCGCTCCGTGGCCCCCAGCGGCATGGTGTTCTACACTGGCGATCGCTACCCGCAATGGAAGGGCCACCTGTTCATCGGCACCTTGCGCGAACAGGCCCTCATCCGCCTCGAACTCGACGGCACCCGCGTGGTGCGTGAGGAACGCCTGCTGACCCAGCTGCGCGAACGCATCCGCGACGTGCGCCAAGGGCCCGATGGATGGCTTTACATCCTGACGGACAACAACGACGGATAAATCCTGCGGCTGGAGCGCTGATACCCTGAAGCCAACGCGACAGTGGCCGCCGGCCTAGAATGCTGAAGTGAACCTCTCGCCCAGCGGCGTGCTCAACGCCGATCTTCATTGCCATTCCAATGTCTCCGACGGCACGCTCAGCCCCGAAGACTTGGCCGCACGCGCCCGTGCCAACGGGGTGCAGCTGTGGGCCTTGACCGACCACGATGAAGTGGGCGGGCAACGGCGGGCCCGGGCGGCGGCCTTGAAGCTGGGGCTGCCTTACCTCACGGGCACCGAGATTTCCGTGACCTTCGCGGGTGAAACCGTGCACATCGTGGGCCTGGGCTTCGACCCGGACGACCCCGGCCTGGTGGCGGGCTTGGCCCGCACCCGCAGCGGCCGGCAAACCCGCGCGCTGGAGATGGCCGAAGGCTTGGCGCGTGCGGGCATCCCTGGGGCCTACGAAGGCGCGCTGAAATACGTGGGCAACCCGGACCTGATCTCGCGCACGCATTTTGCGCGTTTTCTGGTGGACATCGGTGTGTGCCGCGACACCTCGGAGGTGTTCCGTAAGTTCCTCACCGAGGGCAAGCCCGGCTATGTGCCGCATCGCTGGGCCTCCTTGGGCGAGGCGGTGGGCTGGATCCGCCAAGCCGGCGGCATGGCCATCATCGCCCATCCCGGGCGCTACAAATTTACGCCGAACGAGGAGTACGCATTGTTCAGTGAATTCCGCGAGCATGGCGGGCTCGGCGTGGAGGTCGTCACCGGCAGCCATACGGCGCAAGACGCATCGAAGTACGCCGATTTGGCGCAGGAGTTTGGACTATACGCCTCACGCGGTTCGGACTTCCACAGCCCTGGCGAAAGCCACACCGACCTGGGAGCCCTGCCCTACCTGAGCGGCACCCTGCGTCCGGTGTGGGAAGCGCTGGCCGATCGCATCCACTGGCCCGCGTGAGCTGCAGCCCTCCCATGGCAACGCCCTCCCGGGTGCTGTCCGGCATTGGCTTGACCGTGCTGGCCGTGGCCTGTTTCGCGACGCTGGACAGCGGGGTGAAGCATCTGAGCCTCGTGCTGCCGATGCTGGTGGTGGTGTGGTTCCGCTATGCGGTGCAAGCGGTGCTGATGGGCGGCTGGCTGATGCTGCGCGGCGGGGCGCGCCGCTTTCGCGTGCAGAACTGGCGCTTTCAAGTCCTGCGCGGCATGTTGCTGCTCCTCACCAGTGTGCTGGCGTTTTATGCGCTGCGCGTGATGCCGCTGGCCGAGTTCACCGCCGTGGTGATGCTTTCGCCGATCTTCGTGACGCTGCTGGCCCCTTGGGTGTTACGCGAGAGGGTCTCGGCGCTGCGTTGGGCCTTGGTCGTGGTGGCGTTCTCGGGGGCCTTGTTGGTGATTCGCCCAGGCAGCGGACTGTTCGGCGCCGCGGCGCTGCTGCCGCTGATGCTGGCATGGAGCCATGCGTTCTTCCAGCTCCTGACCAGCCGCATGTCGGCCTCGGAATCGCCCATGACCACGCATTTTTACACCGGTGCGGTGGGCGCCGCGGTGCTGAGCCTCGCCTTGCCGATGCAATGGGGCGAGGCGGCGCAGGCGCTGGAGCGGATCGGCCCGGCGCAATGGGGAGTGCTGGCCGTGGTGGCCTTGATGGGCACCTTCGGTCACTTGGCCTTCATTTACGGGCTCGGACGCGCACCGGCGGCGGTGTTGATGCCTTTCACCTATGCACAGATCGCGTTCGCCACGCTGTGGGGCTGGGTGCTTTTCTCGCAAGCGCCCGATGCCTGGGCCGTCGCCGGCATGGGCCTGATCGCCGGCAGCGGAGCGGCCTCGGTGTGGCTCAATCTGCGCGCACGCTCGTCATCGGCCAAGCCGGTCCACGCCGACACGTGGGCCGAGTGAGTCGCCGCGCTCAACCGGCCGCGGGCCCGCGGCCGCGCCATGGTGCCAAGCCGGCCTCGATGCGATGGTGCTCGGCCTGACAGGTCTCGCTGCTGAATTCGCGCTCCAGTGCGTCGAGCAGCGCGCGCGTGCGCGCCGGCATCAAGCGCCGCCCCGGAAACACCGCCCAGGCCACGGCGGCCGGCAGGCGCCAGTCGGCCAACAGGGGTTGCAGCTCCCCACTGTGGACATACGGCTCGGCAAACGCATCGGGCAAGGGGGCGATTCCCACCCCGGCGCGGGCCAAACGCATCAACAGCTCAGGGGAGTTGATCGCGGCCCGCCCGGGCGGAATGCCTTCCCAACGCATCGGCCCGCGGCTCAGCACCCACGGCGCCGGCTCGCCATGGCGGCTGAGCAGGTGCAAGGCATCGTGCTCCATCAGGGCCTCGGGCTCCTCGGGCCGGCCGCGGCGCGCGATGTAAGCCGGCGAGGCATACAGACCCACCGACAGCACGGCCAGACGGCGTGCGGCCAGCGAGGCATCGTCCGACAGCTCGCCCATGCGGATGGCCAGATCGAAGTTCTCGCCGATGAGGTCCACCCGCCGCGGGGTGATGTCCACCTCCAGCGTGAGGGCCGGGTAGCGTGCGATGAAGTCGGCCAGCACCCGGCTGAGGACCAGATTGGCAAAGTCCCCCGGCATGGACACCCGCAGCCGGCCGCTGGGCTCGACCTGGCGATGCTGAGCCAGCAGCGCCGCGGCGTCCACCTCATCGGCCACCTGCCGCGCATGGGCCAGCACCTGGTGGCCGAAATCGGTCAGGCTGAGCTTGCGTGTGGTGCGCAGCAGCAGCCGCTCACCCAGTTGCGCCTCCAGCGCGGCCACCCGGCGCGACACGGTGGACTTGGGCAGGCCGGTGCGCTCGGCCGCCCGACTGAAGCTGCCGGCGTCGACCACCCGGGCAAACAACAGCAAGTCATCGGCCTGAAGTTTCATGGACGGATGATTGTTCCATTGACGGTTCTATGTTATCCAGAATTTGATCTTCTATGTTGATTTTGGAACAGATAAAGTCTGAGGCATGGAAACCACTGACGCATCGCAAGGAGCATCACGATGAACATCCTGCAAATGAATTCGAGCGCCCGCACCGAGGGCTCGCATTCGTCCCGGCTGGCGAGCCTGCTGGTCGAACGGCTGCGCCAGCGCCACCCCGAGACACGCGTGACCGTGCGCGATTTGGCCCGCGCGCCGCACCCGGTGTTGGATGAGGCAGCCCTGACCGCCCTGTTCACCCCAGCCGAGCAGCGCAGCCCCGAGCAAGCCGCCCGGGTGGCCCTGGACGATGCGCTGATCGCCGAAGTGCAAGCCGCCGACGTGGTGGTGCTAGGGGTGCCGATGTACAACTTTGGTGTGCCCGTGCAGCTGAAGAATTGGATCGACGCGATCTCCCGCGCCAAGGTGACCTTCCGGTACACCGAGCATGGCCCGGAGGGGCTGCTCAAGGGCAAAAAGGTGTATGTCGTGCTCACCCGCGGTGGCATTTACCGCAACCAGCCGTCGGACAGCCAAGTGCCCTACTTGAAGACCGTGCTGGGCTTCCTGGGCATGACCGATGTGGAGTTCATCTACGCCGAGGGGCTGGCGCTGGGCGCCGAGGCCGAGCAACGGGCCTTGGCGCAAGCGCAAGCAGACATCGAGGCCGCGCTGGCCTGAAGCCCCGTCCGTTCATCGCGAAAGGAACCCGCCATGACCGCCATCCTTGCGACCTCCCCTTTGGAAAGGGTTGAGCAGCCCCGCCGCGTGGAGCGGCTGGTGGCCGGCGTGGCCACCTCCGATGGCGCCGGCGTGAAGCTCACCCGTGTGCTGACCTCAGATCTGCAGCATCGACTCGACCCCTTCCTGATGCTCGATGCCTTCGGCACCGACCGTCCCGAGGATTACATCGGGGGGTTTCCAGACCACCCGCATCGCGGCTTTGAGACGGTCACCTACATGATCGCCGGTCGGATGCGCCATCGCGACAGCGCCGGCCACGAGGGCCTGCTCGGTCCGGGCGACGTGCAATGGATGACCGCCGGCCGCGGCGTGATCCACTCCGAATTGCCCGAGCAAGAGGAAGGCCGCATGGAGGGTTTCCAGCTGTGGCTGAACCTGCCGGCTCGCGACAAGATGTGCGAACCGTGGTATCGGGACATCCGCAGCCAAGACATCCCTGAGTTCCAGGCCGAGGGCGTGCGTGTGCGCGTGATCGCCGGACGCAGCCATGGCGTGGCCGGTGCGGTGCAGCGCCCAGCCACGGCGCCGCTGTACCTGGACGTGCACCTGGCCGCCGGAGCGCACCTGGCTCAGCCGCTGCCCCCCGAGCACAATGCCTTCGTCTACGTCTACCGTGGCCAAGTGAAGCTCGGCGGCACCGAGGTGAATGCCGGCCGCATGGCCATCCTGCACAACGAAGGCGATGGCGTGGTCTTGCACGCCAGCACCGACAGCCGCGCCCTGCTGCTGGCGGGCAAGCCGTTGCGCGAGCCCATCGTGCAATACGGCCCCTTCGTGATGAACAGCCAGGCGCAGATCATCCAGGCCGTGCAAGATTTGCATGCCGGCCGTTTCGGCCGCTGAGGCGTGGGCTCAGGCGGCATCGGCCACCGCCGGTCCGTCAGTGGCCTTGGCTTTCGGCCGGCGCCGCACCGGCAGCTTCACCGGCGCAGGGGCCGCCGGGTCGGGCAAAGCGGCCACGCGCTCGAGCAGGGCATGCAAGGTGTCGAGCGTCTGCGCCCCCAGTTGAGCCTCGATGACCCGGTAGCGTTCATCGATGCGACTGAGCATGCGCTGCACCAAACGGCGGGCCTTGGGCGTGAGCTCGACGATCACCTTGCGTTGATCGGTCGAGATGCGATAGCGCCGCACCCAGTCATCGCGTTCCATGCGTTCGAGCACGCCGGTGAGGCTGGGCCCAGGGATGCAGGCAGCTGCCGCGATCTGCCCCACTTCCAGATCACCCCGGTCGGACAGCACGCGGATCACCCGCCACTGCTGCTCGGTCACACCGGCCACCTTGAGGTTGGGACGGAAATACCGCATCACCGATTCACGCGCGCGCAGCAGCGCGTCAGGCAGATTGCGGTGGCCGATGACAGCGGGCATGGGCGTCCTTGATTCGGCAACAAGAAGCAATTACTTCACATATTCTAAGGATCACCTCAGGTTATAAACAAATGCCTCAAGATGCGGGCATCTGCGGCTCCAGCGGCAAGCGACACCAGCGGGACTTGCCTTCGGATTTGGCCCGATACAGCGCCTGGTCGGCGCGCGTCCAGGCCGTCTGCAATGAGATTTGCGCGTCGCTGCGCCACACCACGGCTCCGACGCTGCCGCCCAGGGCAATGGTGAGCGCGCCCACACGTGCCGGCTCGCCCAGCGCCCGCACGATGCGCGCGGCCATGGTGTCGGCCAAGCGCGGTCCGTCGCCCGGCGCGGCCTGCGCCAGCACGAGGAATTCGTCACCGCCCAGTCGTACCGGCACGTCTTGCTCGCGCAGCAGGCTGCGCAGCCGCCGGGCCACCTCACACAACACGGCATCACCGACCTCATGACCATGGCGGTCGTTCACGCCCTTGAAGTCGTCGAGATCCATGCACAACACCACCAGCTCGCGCGTTTCTTGCACGGCCGCGGTCGCCTGGTCGAGCAAGGCCGCCAGATAGGCCCGGTTGGGCAAGCCGGTGAGCGGATCATGCGTGGCCTCGTGGCGCAGCCGACGCACTTCGTGCTCGCGCACCGCCAAATCTCGGTCCATGCGCTGCATCAACTCGGCGACCCAGCGCACATCCACCTGACGCCGATCCGCGCCCATGCCAGCCCCGGAGCCGGCATGCTGCAAGCCCCCTGTGCTGCGCAGCAGCTGATGCACCGGTTGCGACACCCGGCGCGCCAGCCACAGCCCCAGCGCCAGAAAGGCCAGCCCCACCCCCGCGCCCCAGGCGACGATCTGCTGGCCGGCCTGACGCGCTTGCCCCAGGGCCACATCGATGGGCTGGCGCACCACCACACGCCAGCCCAGGCCAGGGAATACCCCCTGTGGGCCGCTGTTGGCCACGGCCGTCATCGCTTCGGTGCCATCGTCCTAGCGCAGCAAGCGATAGGGTGATCCCGGTGCTGGCAAGACGCGTGGATCGACGGGCACGGGCCGCTGGCGCATGGCTTGCGGCCCGAGGATCACCTGCCCCTGTGCATCGACGATGAGCACCTCCAGCCGATGCCGGTTTTCATAGGGACGCAAGACATCGACGGCCACCTCTTGCGCCCAGCGCCACCCCAGGTGCGCCGCCAGGACACCGCGCAGACGCCGCTGCGCATCGTGCACCGGCGTGGCCACATCGACGAATCTCAAGGTCTCGCCCCCGTGGGGCTGGAGCAGCCGCTGCAACACCACCGCCGGATGCACATCCCCAAACCACAGCCCCTGGCGCCCTTGCATGAACACGGGCCGATGCGCCAACAGGCTGCCTTCGAGCAACCCGCCGGTGGCCGCCAGCACGCGGCCTTCCGCATCGAGCCAGCCGATCCACGCGTAGCTGGGCACATGATGCTGGAGCAATTCGAGCTGATGGCGCACCTCATTGGGTGCACTGTCAGGTTGCTGCGCACGGATGGAGGCCAGCAGCTGCACCTCCGCCCCCCGCGCGGCCATCTCTCGCGAGAGCCGTTCGGCCACGGCCATCGCCACGCTGGCCACTTCCCGCCCGGCCTCCTGCACGATGCGCTCGCTGGTCAGATGAACCTGGGCCCAAGCCACCACCAGGGTCACGCCGATGCTGCCGAACGCGGGCAAAGCAGCCACCTTCCATCGAAACGGCACCGCGCGAAGGTGCAGCATGGCGGCTTCTCCAGGACTGCGCTTCCACCTGCGAAGGAGTCTAGGGGCGTGCCCCGCGCCAGCGTTCATCGCCCCGCTCCCGCCCCCCACGTTCCGGGGCTCGGGTTTGCCCTCATCCGCCCATGGCCACGCCGGCCCCAGCGCGCAGGCCGGCCCGCCGCGACCTGCCCGCCCCGGGTGAGCACGCCCTCGATGGCCCGGCCCACCGGTCACAAGCTCGCCGCCAAGCGGGTGCCTTGGTCGATGGCGCGTTTGGCATCGAGCTCGGCCGCTTCGTCCGCCCCACCGATCAAATGCACGCGGACCCCGGCATTGCGCAAGGGCTCGGCCAGATCGCGCAACGGCTCTTGACCCGCACACAGCACGATGTGATCCACCTCCAGCCAGGTCGGGTTTTCGCGCGCGGGACCATGGCTGATGAGCAGACCGCGGTCGTCGATGCGTTCGTAATGGACGCCCCCCATCATGCGCACGCCCTTGTGCTTGAGCGTGGTGCGGTGGATCCAGCCCGTGGTCTTGCCCAGGCGTTCGCCCAGCTTGCCGCTGCGGCGCTGCAACAGCGTCACTTGGCGGGCCGGCGGTGACACACGAGGCGAGACCCCCTCGACCCCGCCGCGCGCCTGTGCCGGGTCGCCCACACCCCATTCGGCCAGCCATTCCTGCAGATGCAGCGTGGGCGAATGGCCGTCATGCACCAAGAACTCGGCCACGTCGAAGCCAATGCCACCGGCACCGACGATGGCCACGCGCCGACCCACCGCAGCACGATGGCGCAGCACGTCGATGTAGCTGAGCACCTTGGGATGGTCCTGCCCCGGGATGCGCGGATCGCGCGGGCGTACCCCGGTGGCCAGCACCACCTCGTCATAGCCGGCCTGCACCAACGCATCGGCCTGCACCGCCGTGTTCAAGTGCAGGCGCACGCCGGTGAGTTCGAGGCGGCGACGGAAGTAGCGCAGCATCTCGTGAAACTCCTCTTTGCCCGGCACGACCTTGGCCATGTTGAGCTGGCCGCCGATTTCGCCGGCCGCCTCGAACAAGTCCACCTCATGCCCCCGCTCGGCCAACGTGGTGGCCGCCGACAAGCCGGCCGGGCCGGCCCCCACGACCGCCACGCGCTTGCGCACGGATGCTGCGCGGATCACGAGCTCGGTCTCACGGCAGGCGCGCGGGTTCACCAAGCAGGAGCTCAGCTTGTTGACGAAGACATGATCCAAACAAGCCTGGTTGCAGGCGATACAGGTGTTGATCTCGTCGGCGCGGCCTTCGCGCGCTTTTTTCACGAACTCGGGATCGGCCAGCAGCGGCCGCGCCATCGACACCATGTCGGCGCAGCCCTCGGCCAGGATCTGCTCGGCGACTTCCGGTGTGTTGATGCGGTTGGTGGCCACCAACGGCACCTTCACCGCGCCGCGCAGCTTCTTCGTCACCCAGGCAAATGCACCACGCGGCACGCTGGTGGCAATGGTCGGAATGCGGGCCTCGTGCCAACCGATGCCGGTGTTGATGAGGGTGGCGCCTGCGCGTTCGACCGCCTGGGCCAAGCGCACCACCTCGTCCCAGGTGCTGCCACCGGGCACCAGGTCCAGCATCGACAACCGGTAGATCAGGATGAAGTCTGGCCCCACGGCCTCGCGGCAGCGCTGCACGATCTCCACCGCCAGGCGCATGCGGTTCTCGTAGGAGCCGCCCCATTCATCATCACGATGGTTGGTGGCAGCGGCGAGGAACTGATTGATGAAGTAGCCCTCGCTGCCCATGATTTCCACGCCGTCATAGCCCGCCTCGCGGGCTAGCACGGTGCAGCGCACGAAGGCACGGATCTGGCGTTCGATGCCGCGCGCACTGAGCTCGCGCGGCGTGAAAGGCGAAATGGGCGACTTCAGCGGCGAGGGCGCCACCGCCAGAGGGTGGTAGGCGTAGCGGCCGGTGTGCAGGATCTGCAGCGCGATCTTGCCGCCTTCGGCATGCACGGTCTGAGTGACCACCCGATGTCGCCTGGCCGCCCCGTGGGTGGCCAGGCGGCCGGCGAAGGGCTTGGCCCAGCCTTCGATATTGGGCGCAAAGCCACCGGTGACGATCAGCCCGACCTCGCCACGCGCCCGCTCGGCGAAATAGGCGGCCAGCTTGTCCAGCCGCCGGCCATCTTCCAGGCCCGTGTGCATGGAACCCATCAGCACGCGGTTGCGCAACGTGGTAAAGCCCAGATCCAGGGGCTGAAGAAGATGCGGGTAGGCAACGAGGCTCAAGGCGGGCTCTCCGTCGTTCGAAGTCTCACACGGGAGCCAAATTATCGAACGATCGTTCGAAAATTGAGCCGGTATCGACTGCGCGTTTTCCCGAGTCTTGGCTGCGGCCGCGCATCGGGGCGGCCTGCGGGAGTGCGCCGCCGGGCCACGCGCAAGGTGCTCGGTGGCCGCTGCCGTGGCTCAGAGGCGCCGGCGTGCGGCCTTGGCGCCGTACATGGCCTCGTCAGCGCGGTGCACGAGCTGGGCGATGGTATCGCCTGGGCGGGCCTGGGCCACGCCCACGCTGATGCTCACACGCAGGCCAGGCGAGAGGCTGTCCCAATCGTGATCGACCACGGCGGCCTCGATGCGCTCACAGGCCTGGCGAGCCACACGCTCGTCCGAGTCCCAAAAAGCGACGACGAACTCGTCGCCGGCCAAACGCGCCGGCAAATCGTTCTCGCGCACATGGCTGCACAAGATGCGCGCAATGGTGCACAACACCTGATCACCCACGCGGTGCGAGTGCCGGTCGTTGACCTGCTTGAAGTCATTCACATCGATCAGCGCAATCGACAACGGCCGGCCTGCCAAGGCCCGGCTGCGCAGGCGCTCGGCCGTGCGCCATTCGAAATGCCGCCGGTTGGCAATGCCGGTGAGCGCATCTTCGAGCGAGAGCCGCTCGAGCTGCTCGGACGATGCTTCGAGCTGCTGCAAGGTCTGCTCGCGCTCGCGCAGCTCGAGTTGCCACCTCACCACGCGTGCGCGGCTCTCCAGGCTCTCGGCGCGGATGAGCTCTTCGCGCCGTCGCAGCAGCTTGAGGTCTTCCAACGCCCCGCGTTCGTCGCCTTGGCATTCGTGCAACTGCGCCAGCAGCAACTGCCCCACGCAAGCCAGTTCCTCGTGCTCCACCCGGATGGCCGCATCCACCATCAGCGCGGCGCACTGCACGGCTGGCCCCAATCGGCCGCGGTCCCAAGCCCATTCGCATTCCACCCACAGCTCCAGGGCCTGCAGCCAGGCGCTGGCCGACGGCTCGCGCGACCACCGCCGGGCTTCGGACAACTCTCGCTGCGCCAGCGTGGCCTCCCCTCGCCAACATGCCGCAAGCCCGCCCAGTGTGGCCAGCAGCGCACGGTGCATGCTCAGCAGCCCGGGCTGAATGCCCTCGGCCCCGGTCACGTGAGCCAGCTGCACGCAACGCGCCAGCAGGGCTTCGAAACACGCACGATCGGGCAATTCGCCTTTGAAGAAACGCTCGCCGACCAGACGCAGTGCCTCTGCATGCGCCCGTTGCAGCAGGATCTGCAGCGTGGGTTCCGGAGGGTCGCACTGCGCAGCCACCTGTTCGGCCCGATCGAAGGCTTCGGCCGCGGCCTCGAAACTGCGGCTCCAGGCATACGCCTGGGCCAAGGCGTGGTGAGCCAGCACGGCCGACGCCGAAGACGGCATGGGGTCCATCAGACGCACGGCCAACAGCGCCGCCTCGACCGCTTCTTCATGGTGCCCCAGACAGCTGGCCGCCCCAGCGAGCGTGACCAGCGCATCCACCTCCCCCGGGGTGTCGCCCAGCAGTTGGAACAACTGCGCGGCACGCCGGCTGCTGGCCTGCGCGCGCCGGAAGCGGGACGTGAGCCAGTCGCAATACGCCAGGCAGGCCAACGCGCGCGCCTCGCTGGGCCGATGCAGACAGGCTTGCGCACCGGCCAGCGCCCGTTGCGCCAACGAGCGGGCGCGATCCGGCTGGCCGGTTTCCAACGCGCGACGGGCCCGCGCCAACACATCGTCCAGCTCCCCGGGCGATGGAGGTGCGGAATCGGTCTTTTCGGTTTCGGACATCGAACCGCAATCGGCGGCGCGGCACGCGCCGCACCTCCCCTTGGGCCGACGCGTCGTACCGCATAGAAGTGACAAACCGTGTAGTGTCCTTGAAAACCGAGCGAAGACTCAAGTACTTTGCCGCACCACCACCTCATAGCCCAGACGGACACACGGCTGGGCAGGCCGCTGGCCGCCCATGAGCTGCAACAACATGCGCGCGCCTTCGGTGCCCACCTCGCAGCGCGGCGTGCGCACGGTGGTCAATGGCGGCAGCATTTGATCGCTACCGGCCAGATCGTTGAAGCCGGCCACGGCTAGCTGTTGCGGCACCTTCAGCCCCAGGCGCTGTGCCGCCAACAAGCCGCCTTGGGCCAAGTCGTCATTGTTGAAGAACACCGCCTGCGTGTCCGGCCGCAGGCGCAGCAACTGCTCCAACAGCTGCGCCCCCAGGGCGATGGACGACCGTTGCGGACTGAGCAGCTCCAGCGAAGGGTCGTAGCATTGCGCCTGCCGCAAAGCACGGCGATAGCCCTCGGCGCGCTGCATCGTGCGCGGGTCGAGCTGGGCGGCGATGAACGCGATGCGCCGATGGCCGCGCGACAACAAGTGGCGCGTCAGATCCGCCCCGGCCTCGGTCTGTGAGAAGCCCACGCAATACACGCCTGGCGCCTCGGTGGTTTCCATCAAGTGCACACAAGGCACGCCGCTGGCGGCGATCAAGCGCCGAGCCGCCTCGGTGCGATCGAAGCCGGTGACCAACAGGCCGGCAGGCCGATGCGCCAGGTAGCTGCGCAGCAATTGCTCCTCCTCCTGCGCGTCGTAGTGGGTCACGCCGATCATCGGCTGGTATCCGGCAGGAAACAGCACCCGATGCACCGCCTCCAGCACATCGACGAACAGGGCATTGGACAGCATGGGCACCAGCACCGGCACCTGCGTGCCACGCTGCGAGGCCAAGGCCCGCGCCGCCGGATCGGGCACATAGCCCAGGCGATCGACGGCGGCGCGTACCCGCTGCACCAATTCCGGGGCGACCCCCCGCTCGCCACGCAGAGCCCTGGAGGCGGTGATCGGGCTGACCTGCGCCTCGCGGGCCACGTCTTGCAAGGTGACACGACCGCTGGAGCGGCGTTTGCGGGAGGAGGAATCCAAGGGTTAACCCTAGGTAACGCGATGAAAACTTGGTCTAGGATAGCGCTACCAAGCACCCTGCACAACCCCTCGATCCCGTCATTCACCCTCCCCTGGCCTTCTCCTACGTGATTTGGCCGCACAGCCTGCCGATCCGATGCATCGATCTTTGTTGGACAGCGCTACCAATCCGCCTTCGGCCCCGACGGCCACCGCCCTGGTGGTGATGGGTGTGGCCGGCTGCGGCAAATCCAGCCTGGGCCGCGCCTGCGCCGAGGCTTTGAATTGGCCTTTGCTGGAAGGCGACGATTACCACTCGCCCGAAAGCGTGGCCAAGATGAAAGCTGGCATTGCCTTGACCGATGCCGACCGCCAAGGATGGCTGACGCGGCTGGGGCAGTTGCTGGCCGAGCGGCCCGATGGCGTGGTGCTGACGTGTTCGGCGCTCAGACAGCGCTACCGGGATCGGCTGCGTGCCGCCCGGCCCGGTGTGCATTTCGCCTATCTCGAACTGGACGAGCCCACCGCCCGGCAGCGCGTGGCCGCCCGTGCGGGGCATTTTTTCTCGCCCAGCCTGGTGGCCAGCCAGTTCGCCACGCTGGAATCCCCGGTGGGAGAGCCGGGCGTGCTGCGTCTGGACGCCACCTTGCCCTTGGAGCGCTTGCGCGAACAAGTGCTCGCTTGGTTGCATCAACCCTCGGAGACTGCCGCATGAAGCCTGCCGTCCCCACCCCGGAGTTGCCACCGCCCCCACGGGCCGCGCTGCTACTGCGCCGCTTGGCCGAAGCTGCCATGGCCCTGAGCTTGGCCGGCATGGTGCTGGCCGTCTTCGTCAATGTGGTGCTGCGCTATGCCTTCGACACCGGGCTGGCGATCTCGGAGGAGCTGTCGCGCTTGCTGTTCGTCTGGCTGGTGTGCATCGGCGCGGTGCTGGCCATGGCCGAAGGCAAGCACCTGGGCTTTGACATGGTGACCAGCCGCTTGCGCGGGCGCAGCGCGGCCGTGTGCCGCTGGCTGACCCGCGCGCTCATCGCAGTGGCGCTGTACTACCTCATCACGGGTTCGTGGCAGCAAGTCCTGGCGGGGATGGACTCGCGCAGCCCGGTGATGAACTACCCGCTGGCCCTGGGGGCCGCCGGCACGCTGGTGATGGGCGTGGCCATGGCCGTGTTGTTGCTGGCCGAATCCCTGGCCGCGCTGCGCCGTGGCGAGCCCGCCAGCTCAGGCGCCTCGCATCTGGACTGAGAACCCAAGCCGCCCCATGACGATCGCTCTGTTTCTTTGCGTGCTGTTTGCCGCCATGACGGTGGGCGTGCCCATCGCGTTTGCGCTGATGCTCACCGCCCTGGCGCTGATGGTGCAGCTGGACTTCTTCGATGCGCAGCTGCTCGCACAGAACGTGCAAGCCGGCTTCGACAGCTTCCCGCTGCTGGCCGTGCCCTTCTTCATTCTGGCTGGCGAGCTGATGAATGCCGGGGGACTGAGCCGGCGCATCATCGAGCTGGCGCGCGTCTTCGTGGGCCATATCCAAGGTGGCCTGGGCTATGTGGCCATTGCCGCCGCGCTGATGTTGGCCTCGATGAGCGGCTCGGCCATCGCCGACACCGCCGCACTGGCCACCCTGCTGTTGCCGATGATGCGCAAACAGCATTACCCCGATGGGTCCAGCGCCGGCTTGATCGCCTCGGGCGGCATCATCGCGCCGATCATCCCGCCGTCGATGCCCATGGTGATCTACGGCGTGACCACCAATACCTCCATCAGCAAGCTCTTCCTGGCTGGCATCGTGCCAGGCGTGTTGATGGCCGCGGCCCTGGTGCTGGTGTGGCGGCGCATCGCCGGCCGCACCGCGCTGCCGGTGGCCGAGAAAGCGTCGTGGAGCCAGCGCTGGCATGCCCTGGCCGGCAGCGTGTGGGCCTTGATGCTGCCGGTCATCATCATCGGCGGCTTGCGTTTTGGGCTGTTCACGCCCACCGAAGCCGCGGTGGTGGCCGCCGTCTACGCGCTGCTGGTGGCCACCGTGGTCTACCGCGAGTTGCGCCCGGCTGCGTTGTACCAGGTGTTCGTCTCGGCCGCCAAAACCACCGGCGTGGTGATGTTCCTGTGCGGCGCGGCCACCGCAGCGTCCTACATGATCACATTGGCGGACCTGCCCGGCGAGTTGGCCCGCAGCTTCGGCCCGCTGCTGGAGCACCGCATCCTGTTCATGTTGGTGGTGGCCGTCTTCCTGCTGGCCGTGGGCATGGTGATGGATCTGACGCCCACGATCCTGATCCTGGGCCCGGTGTTGGCGCCCTTGGCCGCCCGTGCCGGCCTGGACCCGGTGTACTTCGGCTTCATCTTCATCTTCATCGGCGGGCTGGGCCTGCTGACGCCTCCGGTGGGCACGGTGCTCAACGTGGTGGCTGGTGTGGGCCGGTTGCGCATGGAGCCCGTCGTGCGCGGCGTGCTGCCCTTCCTGGCGGTGTATGTGGCCCTGCTGCTGTTGATGATCCTGTTTCCTCCGATCGTGCTGGCGCCGCTGCGCTGGCTCGGCGGATGAGTGTGTTCCGCTGGCAACTCAGGTTGCCTTTCCCGCCCTTTGCCACTGAAGAAGGAGACTTCGCATGAAACTGAAACTCGCCATCGCCGCCCTGGGTGTGGCCCTGCTGGCCGCCGGCCAGGCTTGGGCGCAGGACATCAAGCCACGCATGATCCGCTTCGGCTACGGCCTCAATGAAGAATCGAACCAGGGTCGGGCAGTCAAGCTCTTTGCCCAAGAGGTGGAAAAGCTCTCCGGCGGCAAGATGCGCGTGCGCGCCATCGGAGCGGCCGCCTTGGGCTCGGACGTGCAGATGCAGCAAGCGCTCATCGGGGGCGCGCAGGAAATGATGGTGGGCTCCACCGCCACCCTGGTGGGCATCACGAAGGAAATGGCCATCTGGGACACGCCCTTCCTGTTCAACAACAGCGCCGAGGCCGATGCCGTGCTCGATGGCCCGGTGGGCAAAAAAGTGATGGACAAGCTGCAGGAAAAGGGCTTGGTCGGCTTGGTGTACTGGGAAAACGGTTTTCGCAACCTCACCAACAACAAGCAGCCGGTCACCAAGCTGGAGGACCTGCAAGGCATCAAGCTGCGCGTGATGCAAAACAACGTCTTCCTCGACAGCTTCAAGAGCCTGGGGGCCAACGCCATTCCGCTGCCCTTCTCGGAACTGTTCACCGCGCTGGAAACCCGTGCGGTCGATGGTCAGGAGAACCCGTACAACACCATCCTGTCCAGCAAGTTCTATGAGGTGCAGAAGTACCTGACCATCACCAACCATGTCTACAGCCCCTGGATCGTGCTGGTGAGCAAGAAATGGTGGGACACGCTCAGCCCGGCCGAGCGCAAGGTGCTGCAAGAGGCGGCCATCAAGAGCCGTGACTTCGAGCGCAAGGACACCCGCGAGGAAGCCGCCCGTGCCTTGGCCGAGCTCAAGGCCAAGGGCATGCAGGTCAATGAGTTGTCGCCGGCCGAAGCCAACCGCATGCGTGAAAAGCTGACGGCCGTGCACGCCAGCATCGCCGAGCAAGTCGGCCGCGACCTGTGGGCCGAGACCCAGGCCGCGCTGACCAAGCTGCGCGGCGGCAAGTAAGTCCCCACCGGCCTTCGCGCACGACGCCCGCGGCCTCGGCCCGCGGGCGTCGTCTTTGGGGCGCCTCCAGCAGCTGCCAACGCTCGCTGCTATTCTGCGCAAGTCGTGGTTGTGCCCTTCATTGCGTGATGAACCCCTTGATCAAGCGTTGGACCCAGTACTTCGTGCGGGGTCTGCTGGCCATCTTGCCCCTGGCCCTGACCATCTATGTGCTCTATGTCTTCCTGGCCTGGACGGACAGCATGGCCCGTTGGCTGGTATCTCCGCTGTTCGGTGACACCTACATCCCCGGTCTGGGGCTGCTGCTGGCCGTGGTGGTCATCGGCGCCCTGGGCCTCGTGATTTCGCTGCCGGCGGTGCGCAGCCTGGCCTCGTTGATCGAGTTCCCGTTCACCAACCTGCCGGTGGTCAAAAGCATCTACAGCTCGCTCAAGAGCTTTGCCGACTACTTTGCGCCCCAGCACAACCAAGCCGCCCAGCAGGTGGTGGTGCTGCGTTTTCCAGGCGGTGGGCTCGAAATCATTGGCTTGATCACGCGCAACAGCCTGGACGGTCTGCCCGAAGGCGTCAGCAAAGACGACCGGGTGGCCGTCTATCTGCCCATGGGCTACATGATCGGCGGCTACACCGTGTTCGTGCCACGGGCCTGGATCACGCCGATCGCGATGACGGTGGAAGAAGCGATGCGCTCGGCCTTGATCGCCTGGATGGCCCGCACCGGCCAGCCTCCGGCGCCACCGACACCGCGCTGACCCGACGCTCGCCTGCCGGTTGCCCCCCGTGCGCGCCCACCGCCTGTTGCGACGAAGCGCCGCTGGCTCCTGGGCGGTGCTGCTAGCCGCCAGCCCACGGAGTGCGTGGGCCCAAGACACCGACTCCGATTCCCGGCACAGGCAGGCGCTGGGCCCCCATCGTCGTGACCGGCGCGCTGCAACGTGTGCCCGGGTGCTGGCCCTGTCCCAGTGGCTCGCGCCGCTAGGCTCGCCACGGCGCGATGCCGGGCTTGAACGTGGAGGGACACCCTGGCTGGCATGTCCATGCCAGCACAGGGCGTGGGATGGAAAGCCTCCTGGCAGGCCGGCTGGTCGGTGCGCTGGGAAAGCCTGCTGTCGCTGACCTGGCGGCCAATGAACAGTTCTTCGAACCGGCGGCCAGCCGCCGCTTCAGTGTCGGCCTGGGTCTGGGCAGGTCGTGGCGCTGAAGAGGTTTGCCGGCGCGCGCGCGCGTGCGAACCGGCTCAAGCCGGCACGTCCTTGGATGCGGAGTCCGCAGGACCGGACGCATGGCCGGCCTCGTCGATCCAGCGCTGCATCTCCTGGGCATCGTCGGCGTAGCGGGCGGCCACCTCCCGAATCGCCTCGTGCTCGCGCTCGAACGCTTCCACCAGCAACGGGTCGAAATGCGTGCCCCGGCAGCCGCCGATCACGGCCACGGCCGTGTCATGCGGCAAGGCTTCTTTGTAGCTGCGCACGCTGATCAACGCGTCATACACCGTGGCCAGCGCCACGATGCGGCCGGACAGCGGAATCGCTTCACCGGCCAAGCCCTGGGGATAGCCAGACCCATCCCAGCGCTCCTGGTGCGTCAAGGCGATCTCCTGCGCCATGCTCAGCAAGGGGCAGGGTTCGTCGAGCTGCGCCTGCGCGCGGGCCAGGGCGGCATGGCCGCGCAGCGTATGGGTTTTGACGATGGCGAATTCCTCCGGGGTCAGACGACCAGGCTTGCGCAGCAAATGCACCGGAATTTCCAACTTGCCCAAGTCATGCAAGGCCGAGGCCCGCGCCATCAGGTCCAGTCGCTCATCGTCCAGCTCCGCCCATCGGCCACTGAGGCGGCGCCAGCCCTGTCCGAGCACCCGCACATAGCCTTGCATGCGCAGCCGATGTCGGGCGGTTTCATGGTCGCGCCGCTCGGCCAGCAGCGCCAGCGTCCACAGCAACGCATCACGCTCCAACGCGACGGTGTGGACGCGCTGGCGCAATGCGTCCTCGAAATGCTGCTGTCCTTGCCGCAGCAGCACCGACACCTGGTGCAATTGCGCATAGGGTTTCAGTCGGGCGCGCAGCCGTGCCTGCGACCACGGCGGCGTCAATACATCGCTCACCCCCAAGCGCAGCCACGATTGCAGCGTCTGCTCCTCCACCGGCTCGGCCATGACCAACACCGGCGCAGCTCGGCACACCGGATCGGCCCGCAGCACTTGCATCCTCGACGCCAGCTTGGACGGCTGATGCAGCGCATCGATCAAGATCATGGCCGGGGCCGTGTCCTCATCCCAGGTCTGCACGACACAAAACTCCGGCGCCAACCATTGCGCCAGCTCCGCCCAGTCCTTGCCCTCGCGGCCCACCACGAGCACGCGGGCCGGCCATGCGTCGTTCATACTTTTTTCCCTCAGTTCGGCGGATGCTGCGTGCGTCCTGCCCCCCTGACAAGGCGCCCCCCTCCAAACGGGGGGAGGCCCCGGCGACGGCGCATGACACGGCCGCCGGTGCGCATTCCTTCACGCGGCCAGCTTGATCGACATCAATCCCCCCCTCTCAAGGGGGGTGTGCCCCCGGGGTGCCGCGGCCGATACAGCGGCATCGTCCCGTTTCGCCTCAGGGAGGCCCCATGCGCGTCAACTTGCCTGTCCATGATCGCGAATACCCCATTGCCCCGGGGGAAACGCTCGTCTCCACCACCGATCTACAAGGCCGCATCCTGTATTGCAACCCGGCCTTCATCGAAGTCAGCGGCTACACCCGGGAAGAGCTTTTGGGCCAGCCGCACAACCTGATCCGCCACCCGGACATGCCCGAAGAAGCCTTCCGCGACTTGTGGGCCACCATCCAGAGCGGCCTGCCCTGGCGGGCCATGGTCAAGAACCGCCGCAAGGACGGCTCGTACTACTGGGTGATGGCCAACGTCACCCCGCTGATGGAGGCCGGCCGCCCGGTGGGCTACATGTCGGTACGCACCGTACCGACGCGCGAGCAGGTGCGCCAGGCCGAGGCGCTGTACGCCCAGATGCGGGCCGAAGCTGCCGCCGGACGGCGTGTGCATGTCTTGCATCGCGGCCAGCTGTTGCGCAACAGCTGGACCGGCCGGCTGGCGCAATGGACGCAGCTGGGCTTGACGGCCAAGGTCTGCGCGGTCTCGGCCGCCGCCGTGGCTGCCGCGTACCTATTGGGAACACAGGCCGCATCGTCGGGCTGGGCCGGTGAGGGTGCGATGCAAGCGCTCACCGGCACGGCCTTGGCCGCCGCCTTGGCCCTGCTGATGCGCCAGTATTTGCGTCGCCTGCTGATCCTGCCGATGAACGAGATGCTCACGGTGGCCAACCGCATGGCCGCTGGCGACCTCACCCAGCGCATCGACGTGCACCGGCACGACCTGATCGGCCACTTCGCTCAGGCGATGAACCAGCTCAATGTCAACCTGATGTCCATCGTGCGCGATGCCCGGCGCGAGGTCGAGCGCATCCAGGCCGCCGCCGCCGAAATCGCCGCCGGCAGCCAAGACTTGTCGGCGCGCACCGAATCACAGGCCAGCAGCCTGCAAGAGACGGCCTCGTCGATGGAAGAAATCACCGGCACGGTGCGCAACAGCGCCCAGTCGGCGGCTCAGGCCGCCGAACTGGCCAGCGAAGCCGGCCGCGTCACCGAGCGCAGCAGCCAAGCGGTCAATCAAGTCACCCTCACGATGCAGGCCATCAGCCAGTCCTCACATCGCATCGCCGAGATCATCCAAGTGATCGATGGCATCTCGTTCCAAACCAATATCCTGGCGCTCAATGCCGCCGTGGAGGCCGCACGCGCCGGCGAGCAGGGCCGCGGCTTCGCGGTGGTGGCCGGCGAGGTACGCGCCCTGGCCCAGCGCACCACGGCCGCGGCCAAAGAGATCAAGCAGCTCATCGAGGAATCCGCCCAGCGCGTGGGCAACGGCGAGCAGCAGGTGCAGGCCGCGCGATCGACCATGGACGAGGCCTTGCAGGCCGTCGAGAAGGTGCGCAGCCTGATCGCCGACATCAGCACCGGCGCGCAGGAACAACTCAGCGGCATCTCCCAAATCAATGAAGCCGTGGCCCAGATGGACGGCATCACACAGCAAAACGCCGCGATGGTCGAGCAGCTGTCCTCGGCGGCGGCCCAGCTCAAGCATCAAGCGCAAGTGGTGGCCAGTGCCGTGGGGGTGTTCCGTCTGGACGGCGGCGACCGCGCCGCCCTCCCCGATGCGGTGAGCCTGCGCAAGCAAATGAAACGCTTGCGAGCCACCGCTCAACCCGCCTGAGGGCCCACTACACTGTATGCACCGCCCTGGCGCGCCCCGACTGCGCCAGGGCTGGCCTGCATTCAGGAGACCTCACATGCCTGGACCGAACAAGGACGCCCCAATACGCTTCGGGCTGCAAGATCGCGTGGTCGTCATCACGGGCGCGGCTCGTGGCATCGGCCTGGCCTGCGCCGAACGTCTGGCCGACGAAGGCGCTCAGCTGGTCTTGCTCGACATCGACGACGACGCCGGCCACGCCGTGCAGCAGCGGCTGTGCACCCAAAACGCCGCCGCGTTCTATCAGCACTGCGACGTCGGCGACAAAGCGCAGGTCGACGCGGCCGTGGCCGCCGCGGTGCAGCGCTTCGGGCGCATCGACGTGTTGGTCAACAATGCGGGCATCTTCCGGGCGGCGGATTTTCTGGACATCACCGAGGCCGATTTCGACGCGGTGCTGCGCGTCAATCTCAAAGGCGCCTTCCTGATGGGACAGGCCTGTGCGCGCCAGATGGTGCGTCAAGGCCATGGCGGCGCCATCATCCACATGAGCTCGGTCAATGGCGTGATGGCCATCCCCAGCATCGCCAGCTATAACGTCAGCAAAGGCGGCATCGACCAGCTCACCCGGGTCATGGCCCTGGCCTTGGCCGACCATGGCATCCGCGTCAATGCCGTGGCGCCCGGAACCATCGCCACCGAGCTGGCGCGCCAGGCCGTGCTCGGCAGCGAAGAGGCTCGCCAGCGCATCCTCAGTCGCACGCCGATGAAGCGCCTGGGCGAGCCGCGCGAAGTGGCCGATGCCGTGCTGTACCTCGCCAGCGAAGCGGCCAGCTACATCACGGGCGAGATCCTGTATGTCGATGGTGGACGCCGAGCCCTGAACTACACCGTGGCCGTCCCACCATCGGCGCCGTGAAGCCAGACGCCGCTCAGGGAAAACGATCTGCTGGCACACTGCGGTGTGCAACGACGACATCGACCCCCCATGAGAATCCTGCACACCATGCTGCGCGTGGGCAACCTGCAGCGCTCCATCGACTTCTACACGAACGTGCTGGGCATGCAGTTGCTGCGCACCACCGATCGACCCGAACAGCAGTACTCGCTGGCCTTCGTCGGCTACGGCAGCAATCCCGAGCATGCCGAAATCGAGCTCACCTACAACTACGGCGTCGAGCAATACGAACTGGGCACGGCCTACGGCCACATCGCCATCGGCGTGCCCGATGTGTATGCCGCGTGCGAGAAAATCCGCGCCTCCGGCGGCCAGATCACGCGCGAACCCGGCCCGGTCAAAGGCGGCAGCACCGTCATCGCCTTCGTGACCGACCCCGATGGCTACAAGATCGAACTGATCGAGCGCAAAACCGAGGCCGCCTGAGCCTCAGGCTGCTGCCCGCAGCGCCGCGGCCTCGCGCGCCAGCTGCGTGATGCGTGCCCAATCACCGGCGCGGATCGCCTCCGGCGGCGTCAGCCAAGAGCCGCCGCACACCTTCACATTGGGCAGCGCCAGGAACTGCGGTGCCGTCTGCGGCGTGATGCCGCCCGTGGGGCAGAACACCACGTCGTGAAAGGGGCTGGCCCAAGCCTTCAGCAAGGGCACGCCGCCAGCGGCCGTGGCCGGGAAGAACTTCAAGAAAGACCAGCCATCGGCATGGGCGGCCATCACCTCGCTGCTGGTGGCCACCCCTGGCAGCAGCGGCAAGCCGGCGTCGCGGCAGGCCTGGCCGATCTCGTGCAAATAGCCCGGGCTGACGGCAAAGCGGGCACCGGCCTGCACCGCGGCCCGCACCTCTTGCGGCCGGCGCACCGTGCCCACCCCGACGATGGCTTCGGGCACCTCGCGCGCGATGGCCTGCACACATGGCAGCGCCACCGGGGTGCGCAGCGTCACCTCCAACACCTTCACCCCGCCGTCGACCAACGCGCGCGCCAGCGGCACGGCATCCTCGACGCGGTCGAGCACGATCACGGGAATGACGGGGCCATGGTCGGCCAACTCCAAAGGATCGATCATCATGATGTTCACAACCAAGTACAGGCGCCCTCTTCGGCGCTCAAGACATTGCGCCGCATGCCGGCAAACAATTCACGGCCGAGGCCGCGGCCATGGGAATGACGCTGCTCGGCCGTGGGCTGCGCGTTCTCACGCGCGGTCCACTCGGTCTCGTCCACCAACGCATCGAGCGTGCCGGCCACGGCATCCACACGGATCACGTCACCATCGCGCACCTTGCCCAGCGGCCCGCCGGCCAGCACCTCGGGACTCACATGGATGGCCGCCGGCACCTTGCCCGAGGCACCGCTCATGCGCCCATCGGTCACCAGCGCCACCTTGAAGCCCTTGCCTTGCAGCACGGCCAACGGCGGGGTCAGCTTGTGCAACTCCGGCATGCCATTGGCCCGCGGGCCCTGGAAGCGCACCACCACGACCACATCGCGTTCCAGCTCGCCGCGATTGAAAGCCGCCAGCATGTCCTCCTGGCTGTCGAACACACGCGCCGGGGCCTCCACCACATGCCGATCCTCGGGCACGGCCGAGGTCTTGATCACCGCACGCCCCAGGTTGCCACGCAGCAGCTTCAGGCCGCCAGTGGGGCTGAAGGGGCGCTCGGCACGGCGCAGCACCGTGTCGTCGCCGCTGTCGCGCGGCAGGTCTTGCCAAGTCAGGCCGGCAGGGCCTCGCACCGGCACGCGGGCATAGGCGGCCAGCCCCCCCTCGGCCACGGTCACCACATCGGCATGCAAACAGCCCTGCTCGATCAGCTCGCGGATCACGAAACCCGGGCCACCCGCGGCCTGGAATTGGTTCACGTCCGCGCTCCCATTGGGGTACACCCGCGCCAACAGCGGCACTTCGGCAGACAGGTCGGAAAAATCGTTCCAGTCGATCAACAGGCCGGCCGCACGTGCCACCGCCACCCAATGGATGAGGTGATTGGTGGAGCCGCCGGTGGCCAGCAGCGCCACCATCGCATTGACGATGACACGCTCATCGACCAAGCGCCCGATGGCGCGTTGCGGCTGGCCCACGCAGCGCAGCGCCGTGCGCACCGCCTCGCGGGTGAGCTCCTCGCGCAGCTCGGCCTGCGGATGGATGAAGGCCGCCCCCGGCACATGCAGCCCCATCGCCTCCAGCAGCATCTGGTTGCTGTTGGCCGTGCCGTAAAAAGTGCAGGTGCCCGGTCCGTGGTAAGCGGCCGATTCGGCCGCCAACAGCGCCTCGCGACCCACCAGGCCTTGCGCGAATTGCTCGCGCACCTTGGCCTTCTCGCTGTTGGACAGCCCCGAGCTCATCGGTCCAGCCGGCACGAACACACAGGGCAAATGGCCAAAGTGCAGCGCACCGATCAGCAAGCCGGGCACGATCTTGTCGCACACCCCCAGCAGCAATGCGGCATCGAACACATCATGCGACAGCGCCACGGCCGTGCCCATGGCAATCGTGTCGCGCGAAAACAAGCTCAGCTCCATGCCCGGCTGGCCTTGGGTGACGCCATCGCACATGGCCGGCACGCCACCGGCGACCTGCACCGTGGCGCCCCGACGGCGCGCTTCATCACGGATGACGGCCGGAAAGCCCTCATAGGGCTGATGTGCCGACAGCATGTCGTTGTAGGCCGTCACGATGCCAAGGTGCGGCGCCCGCTCGGCCACGACCCGCAACTTGTCCGACGCCGGCAACGCCGCAAAGGCATGCGCCACATTGGCACACCCCATGCGGTCGGCCCCGCGGGGCCGACGGGCCATGTCCTCGACGAGCTGGAGATAGGCGCGTCGCGTGGCCGCACTGCGCTCGGCAATGCGCTGAGTCACTTCTCGAATGACGGATTTCATCGCAGGGTGGGCACGCCCGAGGCGTGCGGTTGTAACCAATACCTCAATTCTTAGGTAACTTGGTTACAACGTCAAATCAAGACGCCCGCCCGCCCCTGCGTCGGGGTGGACTTGTGTCACGGCGGCGATGTTCGCCCGGCCGTGGCCCGTCTCCCACGGTGCCTCCAATCGAAACCCACGAACTTGCAGTACAACTGAGGACCAGACCCTGCATCCTCAGCCGCTGCTCGACGCGCCCATGCGCCCTCCCTTGGACCACTTCTCCGACCTCGGCCACGTGCCCATCCTGCGCGACCCCCAGGTCCTGCTGGAGCACACGCTGGCGCAATGGCCCTCCGCAGCCGACCTGTGGGTGTTCGGCTACGCCTCGCTGATCTGGAACCCGGAGATCGAGCACGATCTGCGCCTGCCGGCCCGGGTGCACGGCTATCACCGGCGGCTGAGCATGTGGTCGCGCATCAACCGGGGCACGCCCTTGGAGCCCGGCTTGGTGTTCGCGCTGATGCCCGGCGGGGCGTGCCGAGGCGTGGTGTTTCGTGTGCCACGCGCCATCGCGCGGCGCGAGCTGGACAAGCTGTGGCAACGCGAGATGCCCACCGGGGTCTACGACCCGCGCTGGCTACCGTGCCGCACGGCCCAAGGCACGGTGCGCGCCCTGGCGTTCACGCTCAGCCGAGACAGCCCCAATTACACCGGCACGCTGGACGAGGCCCGCCTGGTGCACATCTTGCGCCACGCCCGCGGTCGCTATGGCTCGACGCTGGACTACGTGGTGCGCACGCAGCGTTGCCTGCAAGAGCAAGGCATCCACGACCGCGCACTGGCCGGGCTGCTGGCCTTGGCCCGCCGTCACGGCTTGCTGGACGACTGACGCGGCGCAGCGCTCAAGGCGGCTGCCGTTCCCGGTGGGCCGCCGGCACCGCGCCCGACGGCGGCAGGCGGGCCTGCACCGACAGCAAATCGGCTCGGGTGTCGATGTCCACCAGCACCCCGGGGTCGTCGACCTCCACCGCCGCAGCCGGATAACGCGCCAGGATGCGGCGGGCGCCCTGGTCCCCGTCCAAGACGGCGAGCTCCGAATACAGCTCCGCAGCAAAGCCCACCGGATGGCCCCGCTGCCCCTGAAATTGCGCATACGCCACCGGATGGGCACTGAGCGCCATGGCCACCGCCCTCAAGGTGGACGGACGCACCAAGGGCATGTCGCCAGGCATCACCAACCAGCCGGAGGCATCGCCGCGCGCGCGCACGCCGGCGGCAATCGAATAGCCCATGCCCAGGTGCTCCCCAGCCCCGTCCGAGCCCGCGGGGACCACGACGACGTCTTGCGTGGCGACCCAGCCCTTGACCATGTCTCGCAAGCCGCTGGTGGTCACCACCACCAGCCGCAGACGGCTGGCCAGCACTTGTTGCAAGGTGGCTCCCAGCACCGTGGTGGAGCCCAGCGCCTGCGTGAGCTTGTGCCCCGCGCCCTCGAAGCGCGAGCCTGCCCCGGCGGCCAGGACGATGACCACGGGCGAAGACGACATCAGATTCCTCCTGGTTGAGATGATGCACGGGCGCAGCGGCCGGATGCTCTCCTATGGAAGCCCAGTTGGAGCGCCGGCGCCACTGGGGACAGCCCGGTTGGGGACAAGCCCTAGGGAGCGACCCGCTTGGGGTTGGCTCCGATGGTCGGCGCGCCGCGCGCGGGCGGTGCCTATACTGCCGACCATGGACAAACGTCTGGCCGATCTGCGCAAGAGCTATGAACGCGCCGAGCTCGATGAACGGCATGCCGACCCCGATCCGCTGCGCCAGTTTCGCCGCTGGCTCGACGAGGCCCTGGCCGCGCAACTGCCCGAACCCAATGCGATGACGCTGGCCACCGTCGGCGCCGACGGCCGGCCTTCCACCCGCATCGTGCTGATCAAGGGCTGCGACGAGCGCGGCATCGTCTGGTTCACCAACTATCGCAGCCGCAAGGGCCGCGAGCTGGAGGTGCATCCCTACGCGGCCTTGCAATTCCATTGGGTCGAGCTCGAACGCGTGGTGCGCATCGAAGGTCGGGTCGAGAAAGTGTCCGAGGCCGAATCGGACGAATACTTCCGCTCGCGCCCGCTGGACTCGCGCATCGGGGCCTGGGCCTCGCCTCAAAGCGAGGTGATCCCCTCGCGCGCCGTGCTGATGGCCAATGCCGCACGCTATGCGGCGCAATTCGCCCTGGACCCTCCGCGGCCGCCGCATTGGGGCGGCTATCGCCTGGTGCCGGATCGCTGGGAATTCTGGCAGGGCCGCAAATCCCGTCTGCACGATCGGCTGCGCTACCGCCTGGACGAGCACGGCCAGTGGGTGCGCGAGCGACTGGCGCCTTGAGGCATGCTCACCCTGCCGCAGACGCGCCGTCCGCGCGCGCCTGGAGCAGGCGATCGATGGCCGCCAGAAAGCGCGCCACCTCGATGGGCTTGGTCCAGTACTCGGCAAAACCGGCGGCCAAGGCCCGCTGGACATCCTCGGGCATGGCGTTGGCCGACAGCGCAATGCAGGGCACGGCCGCAGTACGCGGGTCGGCACGCAGACGGCGCAGCACCTCGTGGCCATCCATGTCCGGCAGGTGCATGTCCACCAGCACCACATCGGGCCGCACGGCGTGGACCAAGGCCAGGCCGCCGGCCCCATCCCCGGCGACGCTGCAGCGAACCGCCGGTCGCAGCGCCAAGATCTCGCGCACCAGCGTGACATTGACGTCGTTGTCCTCGATATAGACCAGTTCGAGCCCGGGCGGCGCCGGCCCGTGCGCGGCTTGCGGCGACACCGCAGGCGCAGCCACCAGCGCGGGCGCGGCCGGGTCGGCCTCGGCCGGCTCGGCCCTGGGCAACCACACCTGGAACTCGCTGCCCTGGCCCAAGCGGCTGCGCACCTCGATGCGTCCGCCCATGTGGGCCACGAGCTGGCGAGCGATCGACAACCCGATGCCCGTGCCTTCGATGCCCTCACGCTCCATGCCCAGGCGATTGAAGGGCTCGAACAAGCCCCGCACCTGGTCCTCGCTCATGCCCCGGCCGGTATCACGCACGACCAGGACGCACTCCTGCGCCGTTTCGTGCGCGGCCACGTCCACCCGCCCACCTGCGCGGTTGTACTTGATCGCATTGGACACCAGATTCATCAACACCTGGCGCAGTCGCTGCGGGTCGGCCAGCACCCAGCCGGCCAGGGAGCCCATGCGCAGCTCGATGCCCTGCGCCCGGGCCATCGGCGCCACCAGGCCCAGGGCATCGGCCAGCACGGCGCGCGCCTCCAGGGGCTGCAGATGCAAGGTCACCGCGCCAGCCTCGATGCGCGCCAGGTCCAACATGTCCTCGATGAGGGTCAGCAAATGCCGACCCGCGGCCTCGATGTGGTGGACCCGTTGCCGCTGGGCCGGGCTGAGCACTTGCGTCGTGTCGGCCAGCAAGATCTGCGTGAACCCCAACACGGCATTGAGGGGGGTGCGCAACTCGTGGCTCATGCGCGCCAGGAACTCCGACTTGGCCCGGCTCGCCTGCTCGGCCGCAGCCTTCTCGCGCCAAGCCTGCTCGGCGCGCTTGGCCTCGGTGATGTCCCAGTTGACCCCGAGCATGCGCACCGGCTGACCGCTGTCGTCGCGCACCACGTGTGCGCGCGTGGCCAGCCAATGCTCGCTGCCGTCAGGCCACCGGACACGGAACTCGAAGGCCGTGCGGTCCAGCAGGCCGGCGCGAACCTGCTCGTAACGCTCGGCCATCGCGGCCCGGTCTTCGGGATGCACGCAACTCATGCGCAACGCCTCCACCGGGCGCGGATCGTCCGGAGACAGGCCGCGCAACAAATACATCTGCGCATCCCAGTGACTGATGCCCCTGCGCAAATCGCGCTCCCAGGTGCCAACGCCAGCCTCGCGGGTGGCCAAGGCCGCACGCGCCTGCGCCTGTTGCAAGGCCAGTTCGGTATGGCGGCGTTCGGTGATGTCCATCGCCACCCCCAGCACGGCCACCACCTGCCCGGTCTCGTCACGCTGCGCCGTGCGGCGCGTCAGCAGCGTGCGATACACGCCCTGGCCGTCGAGACAGCGGGCCACGACATCGACCGCTTGGCGGCCCGCCAGCGCGCGACGCAGCCCCTCGGCCAAGGCCTCGCGGTCGTCCTCGTGCACACGGGCACGCACTTCATGCAAGGGCAGCACCCCCCGCCCCGGGAAACCGAGCATTGCCGCCGCCCGTTCATTGACATGCAGCTCGTCGGTGGCCAGGTCATGCGCCCAAAGGATCAACTGGCCCAGCTCCACCGCCAGCTCGAATTGCGTGCTGAGCTTGCGCACTTGCGCGCCCTGCTCGAAGCTCTCGGTGTCATCGACCAACACCCCCTGCACGCGCTGCGGCCGTCCCTGCGCATCGGCCACCACCTGCCACAGCGAATGCACCATGCGCATGCCACCGGCGCGTGGCACGAGGCGGAAGCGCACCTGATAGGCCCCAGGCGTGCGAATGCTTTCATGCCAGCTCTGCCGGACACGCTCGCGGTCGTCGGGATGGATCAACGCCCAGATCGTGTCCAGATCGGGCGCCCGGGCTTCGGGCAGCAGCCCAAAGAACCGGAACATGTGCTCATCCCAAAACGCCTGCTGGTCGTCCAGATGGCGCTCCCACACCGCCAAGCGCCCGAAGTCCTGCGTCATCGCCAAGCGCTGCGCCAGCCCAGGCGTCCTGTCGTGATCGGTCTGCGGCGAGGCGGGCGCCACCGACAAGCGCCCCAACCAGGCGCCCACCCCGGTCGGCCCGCGCCAGCGACGCAGCTGCAGCCAGCTCCCACCGAGCCTCACCGGCGGCGGCTCCTGCGTATCCTGCGACGACATGCGGGCCTGCACCACGGCCCTGACCTCGTGGTCTCCCTGCGCCTGGCGCTGGGTCCAAGCCTGCCAGGCCGCATTGCCATAGACGATGCGGCCCAGATCATCGGCCATGAACAACGGCTCGGAAGCCAGGTCCATCAAGGCCCGCGCAGCCGCCTCGATGAACGAAGGATCGAAAGGGAGAGCGCCGGCTGGCGAAGGGCAGGACATGTGAGCCTGAAGGGCAGTATCTGCCCAGTGTAGCGAGTTCACGCCCCCGCTTGGGCGCCCCCGGCAGGGACGCGCTCAGCGCGCCGGCTGCGCGTCGGTCAGACGGTAGAACAATCCGTAGGGGTCGTTGTCCAGCACGGACAGCCGCCCTTGGACCACCACCGGATCCACGCTGTAACGCACCGGCGTCTTGGCCCGCACCTCGACCAGCCCTTCCGGGCCGGCGGGAATGCAAAACGAGCACGTCGTGGGCACGGCCGACAACAAAAAGTGGTACTGACGCTCGCTGGCGTCCAACGGCATCATGAAACCCTGCACCTTGACGATCTGCTGGTCCAGCGCCTTCACGTCGGCCGGGAAGATCGGCCGCAGCCGCTGGCGTTCGGCCCGGGTCTGAACCGCGGCGAGCCGCTTCCAGGACAGCACCCCCTCGCGCTCTTGCAAAGGAGGAATCGGGCTGTCCGGGCTGTGGTAGCCCGGCCCGCTACCCAATGGCGCCGCCAACCCCGCCGCGCCTCGCGCTGGGGAAGGCTGTGCCCAACCCCCACGAGCCGCCAGAAGCAGCAAGCCAGCGACCACGCCGCGACGGTCGATCATGAGCCCGACTCAATGAACGTGGCGCATGCCACAGTACTTGCCGATGCCCAAGCCCTTGCAGGCCGCCTGCAGCTCTTTCAGGCAGGACTCCTCGCTCTTGCCAGACTCCAGACAACGTGCCGCGGCCTCATGGGCCGCGGCCATCGCGCGGTGGCGCTCGATGTCCTTCTTGACATGGTCCGACAGCGCTGGGGCCGTCTGGGCCCAGGCCAGGGCGCCCCCCAAAGTCAACGCCAAAGCCAGCAACAAAGACGGGAACCTGGATTTCATGCGACGACAGCCTCCACACATCATCAAAGACACGGCTCGTTTCATCGACCCGCCGCCGGCCCAAAGGTTCATCCGGTGCCACTGGGCCGGCCCGAGCCTCTCAGCGCGGCGCTTGCAACAGCCGCATGACGTCGAGCCGGTACGCCTGCCAAGCCGGCAAGGCCGCACAGCACACCGCCACGGCCAGAGCCCCGGCCACCACCGCCCACTCGGCGCTGAGCCACGTCCAGCCGCTCAACGCCACCGAGGGACGCTGCGCCAGGAGCCATCCCAACCACGCGGTCAGGCCATGACCCAGGGCCAAGCCCAACAGCAAGCCGCCTGCGGCCAGCCACAACGCCTGGGCCAGCACCACGGCGGCCACCCTGTGCGGCGGCGCCCCCAGCATGCGCAGCATGGCCAAATCGTAGGCCCGCTCCCGCACGGCATGGTACAGACCCATGAGCACCGACAGCGCCGCCACGGCCAGCAGCACCCACCCGAAGCCACGCACCACATCGACGCCCACGCCGACGATGCGCAACAAGCGGGCCGTCTCCTGGGCCGCAGATGCGGCCTGCAGCGCCGTCTCGGCATTGATCAGCCGCGGCAGGCTCACGGCCGCCAGCGGGCTGCGGTAACGCAGCAGCAGGAGCGTCACCTCTCGCTCGGCTTGCAGCTCGCGCCGATCGGCCTCGTCCAGCGCGGTCGCGGCCTCATGGACCTCCCAGACCGACTCGGTCGAGGTAAGGATCAGCCGGTCCAGCACCCGCCCACTGCGTTCGAGCACCCCCACCACGGTGTAGGGCGTCTCACCATGGGCTTCGCCCTCGCCGCCCAAACCATGCACGCCGACGAAGCGGTCGCCCACCCGCAGCCCCGTGCGTGCGGCCACATCGGCGCCCAGCACCGCCTCCAGCGTCTCGCGCCACACACGCCCCTGAGCGAACCTCGCACCGTAATGTGTCAGGTACGCAGGCTCGGTGCCCACGATGCGAAACCCCCGGTAGCTGTCGCCCAGCGACACCGGAATGACCGCCTCGACCAAGGGATGCGCGCGCCAGCGCTGCACCTCTTCGGCCGGGATGTTGCCCGTGGGCACGTCCAAATGGAACACACCGGCCAAAATGAGCTGCATCGGGCTGCCCTTGGCCCCCACCACCAGGTCGATGCCGGCCAAGTCGCGCTGCAGGCCTTTCTCGATCTGCTCGCTCACCAGCAACACCAAGGTGATGGAAGCCAAACTCAAACTCAGCAGGCCCAGATGCAGCAAGGTCGCCCAAGGGCGTGCCCACAGGTAGGTCCAGGACAGACGCGCAAGATTCACAGCCGCATCTCCACCGGATCGTCGGCCGCCAGCGCCTGCACGACCCGTGAGTCGTGGGTGGCGATGACCAGGGTCGCACCCCGTTCGCGGCTCAGCTCACGCAGCAGCGCCAGCACATCGGCGGCCGATGCATCGTCCAGGCTGGCGGTGGGCTCGTCGGCCAACAGCAGGCGGGGCTCGCACAGCAGCGCACGCGCCAAAGCCACCCGCTGCGCCTGCCCCACGCTGAGCTCATGCGGTCGGCGCCCGGCCAGATCGGCCACGCCCAAGCGCTGCAACACCTGCGGCACCCGCTGGGCCGCTTGATGCGCCCGCCCCCCGGCCCACAGGGCCAAGGCCAGATTGTCGGCCACGCTCAGGCTCTGGCTCAAATGCAGCCGCTGCGGCAACACACCCAGATGCGCGGCGCGCCAGGCATCGCGCTGGCGTGGGGTCAAGCGATGCAGCGGCACGCCATCGACCTCGATTTCGCCGCTCGTGGGGCTCGACAAGCCGGCCAGCAAGGCCAGCAAACTCGACTTGCCGGTGCCCGAGGCACCACGCAACAACAGCGTGCGCCCGGTGTCGAGCTGCATGTCGGCAAAGCGCAGCCACGGACCGCGCGGATACTGCACGCTCAGGTCGCGCCAGGCGATCATCCCTTGCGCACCTTGTGAGCAAAGCGTCGGCGGAACTCCTCCACCTTGGGCGCCACGACATGCACGCAATAGCCTTGCTCGGGATGCTTCAGGAAATAGTCCTGGTGATAGGCTTCGGCCGGCCAATAGTTGTCCACCGGGGCGACCTCGGTCACGATGGGATCCTTCCACACCCCCGCTGCGCTCAGCTCGGCGATCAGCGCACGCGCCACACGTTCCTGTTCGGCCGTGTGGAAATAAATGCCCGAGCGGTACTGGGGGCCCACGTCGTGGCCTTGCCGGTTCAGGGTCGTCGGATCGTGAATCGTGAAGAAAATTTCCAGAATCTCGCGCAAGCTGATGCGCTGCGGATCGAAGCGCACACGCACGACCTCGGCATGACCGGTTTGGCCCGAGCACACCTGCTCATAGCTGGGGCTGTGCCAGCTCCCATTCGAATAGCCCGACTCCACGTCGAGCACACCCTCGACACGGTCGAACACCGCCTCCAGACACCAGAAACAGCCGCCAGCCAGCGTGATTTCTTGCGCTTCGGACATCGCCAGACTCCAAAGCCGACAAGCTTAACGAAGTGCAGCGCCGATCCTGCCTTGGGGCGGCAACTTGCAGGGGCTTTCCTGCACAATCCCAGCAGCACAATCCAGCATCCCATTGCCTCGACCGCCGTCCATGACCGACAGCCTCGCGCCCTACCTTCCCTATGTGCTGGCCTTGGTGCTGCCGCCGGGGGCATTCATCGTGCTGCTGCTCATTGGCCTGCGCCAACTGCGCCCACGTCGCGGCCTGGGCATTGCGCTGGTGTTGCTGGCCTGTGCAGGACTGTGGCTGGGCTCGACCACCGGCTGGGCTTGGATCACGCAATCCTTTGTGCTGCGGGTGCCGCCAGCGCTCGGCCCCTTGGACCTGGACGAGTTGAAGACCCAGGCCAAAGCCCAAGGCAAAGCACCACCGAGCGTGGCCATCGTCGTGCTGGGCGGCGGCCTGGTGCCGCGCTCGCCCGACTACCGACTGTCAGACCTGTCCGACACCGGCCTGCAACGCCTGCGCTACGGGCTGTGGCTGGCGCGGCAGACCGGCCTGCCCGTGGCCTACAGCGGCGGCATCCCGCATGGCCTGCCTGAATCCGTGACCCCCGAAGCCCGCGTGGCCGAGCGCATCGCCCGGGAAGAATATGCCGCAAGCTTGCGCTGGGTGGAAGACACTTCGCGCGATACCCGCGAGAACGCCGGCCGCACTGCAGCATTGCTGCGCCATGCCGGTGTGCGCAAGATCGTGCTGGTCACCCATGTCTGGCACATGCCGCGCGCGCAACGCGCCTTCACCGAAGCGCTGGCCGGCAGCGATTTGACGATCCAACCGGCACCCATGGGGCTGCTTCCTGCGCAGACCTCGCACCTGGCCCACTGGACACCCAGCCTCCTCGGCCTGCTGGAAAACCGCCATGCCTGGCGCGAATGGCTTGCCTTGAGGCTTGGGTACTGAACGACCGCGAGCCCCCAAACAGAAACCCCTCCGAGCCGTGGCGGCCGGAGGGGGGGTGGCGTGACGCCACGTTTCGGGGCTCCGGAGGGAAGAAGTCCGGGGCTCCTTACGCGCAGAGACTGCGCATCGGAAACACCTGCATTCCAGCAGGCGTCAAGACGATACCGCAGCCTCGGCCTGGACGCCAGTTCGCATTTCCAATCAGAACACACGCCCCCATTACCGGGCGCCATCACCGGGTGCCATCACCGGGCACCATTACCGTGGGCCATCATCAGCCGCCGCCGTGCAAAACAAGCGCTCGTACAGGGCATCCATGCGCGCGCGCACCTGCGCGTCCATCGTGATCAAGCGGCCCCATTCGCGCTGCGTTTCACCCGGCCATTTGTTCGTCGCATCGATGCCCATCTTGCCGCCCAAGCCCGACGTCGGCGAAGCGAAGTCCAAATAGTCGATCGGCGTGTGCTCCACCAAGGTGGTGTCGCGCACCGGGTCGGCCCTGGTGGTGATGGCCCAGATCACATCGGCCCAGCAGCGGATGTCCACGTCGTCGTCGGTGACCACGATGAACTTGGTGTACATGAACTGCCGCAAAAAACTCCACACCCCGAACATCAGTCGCTTCGCATGGCCCGCATAGGCCTTGCGCATGCTCAGGATCGCCATGCGGTAACTGCAGCCCTCCGGCGGCAGGTAAAAGTCCACGATCTCGGGAAACTGCTTGCGCAAGATCGGCACGAACACCTCGTTGAGCGCCACGCCCAGCACCGCGGGTTCGTCGGGCGGTTTGCCGGTGTAGGTGGAGTGGTAGATCGGCGCATCCCGCATCGTGATACGAGACAGCTCGAACACCGGAAACCAGTCCTGCTCGTTGTAATAGCCCGTGTGGTCCCCAAAAGGGCCTTCCAAGGCATGCAGATATCCCCCCTTTTCCTTCAACGGCACGCCATGGGCCGACGTGCCCGTGTAGCCTGGGGCGGCCACCGGGATGTGCCCCTCCAAAACGATCTCGGCGCTGGCGGGCACTTGCAGCTGCACCGATCCTTCCCCGACCCCCGTGGTCACCACCTCGGTGCGCGAACCGCGCAACAGCCCGGCAAACTGGTATTCCGACAGGCTGTCGGGCACCGGCGTGACCGCCCCCAGGATGGTGGCCGGGTCCGCCCCCAGAGCCACCGCGATCGGAAACGGCCGGCCTGGGTTGGCCAGCGCGAAGTCCCGGAAATCCAGCGCGCCGCCCCGGTGGGCCAGCCAGCGCATGATCAACTGCCGCGGCCCGATCACCTGCTGACGGTAGATGCCCAGGTTCTGGCGCGTGCGCGGATGCGGCACCGACTGCGGCCCGCGCGTCACCACCAAGCCCCAGGTGATCAGCGGCGCCACGTCCCCCGGCCAGCAATGCTGGATCGGCAGGCGCGACAGATCGATGTCAGCCCCCTCCCACACCACGGACTGGCACGGTGCCCGCCGCACCACGGCCGGCTTCATGTCCCACAGCGCTTTGGCCATCTGCACCAGCCGGCCGGCGTCTTTCAGCCCGCGCGGCGGCTCGGGCTCCTTCAGCCGGGCCAACAGCTCCCCGATGCCCCGCAAGGCCTGTACATCGTCCTGCCCCATGCCAAGGGCCACCCGTTTGGGGGTGCCAAACAAATTGCCCAGCACCGGGATGCGATGCCCCACCGGCTGCTCGAACCACAGCGCCGGCCCCCCGGCTTTGAGCACGCGATCGCACAACGCGGTCATTTCCAAGACCGGGGACACGGGCTCGTGAACGCGCCGCAGTTCCCCCATGGCCTCCAGCCGGCTCAAAAAATCACGCAAATCCCGGTACTTCATAACTCATCATAATTACACGTGTAATCTATAGGCTTGACTGGTTATTTCGAGCCTTCCTAGAATCCGGCCGTCTCCCATCAGGGATAACCCGCACCGGCTGCCGGTGCACTTCACGCTGCCCATGCCCTCGATCGCCACCCGGGCCTTGCATTCTGCAGGCGCCTGACTTTCTAGGGTGGCCGGGCATTATCTCCGCGGCTCAGGCCGGGCCGAGACATCGGCCTTCCAGGCCCCGCGGACCGAAAGGAGTGACATGACAGCGAACCATCCCTTGCGACACCGGGTGTCGCAGATGACGCAGTCGGTGGCCCGCAGTGTCTCGGTCTTCTTCCGGGACGTTGGACAGGGCCTGCTCGATATCAGCCACAACGGCCTGGCGCTGCTGGGCCTGCTCGTGCTGGGCGCGGCCCTCTTTGGCCTGGGCCGGCCGCAATGGCGCGAACAACTGGAGCAGCAGGCCCTGGGCTGGCTGCTCCAGCGCCAGGAAGCCCGCCTGAGTCAAGACGAAAGCCTGGTGGCCGCGCTGGCCGATCCCGAGGCCATCCGCCGCGCCACGGCGGCCGACCCGCGCGAACTTGGCAAGGAACAAGCCGCCATCGTGCAATGGATATCGCGGCGCTACCGTGTGGCGCCCGAGCCAGTGGCCCGGCTGGTCCAAGAAGCCTGGGATGTGGGCCAGCGCACCGGGCTGGACCCGACCTTGCTGCTGGCCGTGATCGCCGTGGAGTCCAGCTTCAACCCCTTCGCCCAAAGTCCGGTGGGCGCCCAGGGCTTGATGCAGGTGATGACCCGCGTCCACGATGACAAATACGAGGCCTTTGGTGGCACCCATGCGGCCTTCGATCCCGTGAGCAATCTGCGCGTGGGTGCCCAGATCCTGCACGAATACATCCAGCGTGCCGGCAGCCTCGAAGGCGGCTTGAAGTGGTATGTGGGCGCGGCCAACCTGCCCGATGACGGCGGTTACGCGGCCAAGGTGCTGGCCGAGCGCAACCATTTGCGCCAAGTGGCCCAAGGCCGTGCGGTGCCCGTCACGGTGCCGCTGCTGGTGCGCACCAGCAGCCCGACCACGGCCCCGGCCGCGGCCTCTGCCCCCGAGGCCAAGGCCACGCGACAGCCCGACGCAGACACCCGGGTGGCTCAAGCCTCCTGAGTCGAGCCTCCTGAGCCGCGCAAGGCCTCGCGCCCGTGGGGCGCCTGCACCATGGGCCGGGCCGGCGTGGGCGTTCTCCAGTACACTGCGGGCGTTGCACAACTGGCGATAAGGCCCCCTCGCCTGCGAGGTGTGCGCCCGAGGTGGTGAACCACCGGGAAGTGCAGCCGGCGGCCGCATCCAGCCCCGCCGTTTCGCCGTTCGCCTGGGCAGCCCTCCGATCCAGCACGCGGCATCTCGGGTGCGTCAGCGCAGCCGCCGCCGGTGCGACGAGGGACTTCATCGCATTGAAGAGGACTGCCATGTTCGACCGATCCACCTCCACCCTTGCCAACGTCGATCCCGACATCTGGGCGGCCATCCAACAAGAAAACCAGCGCCAAGAAGACCACATCGAGCTGATCGCCTCCGAAAACTACGCCTCCCCGGCCGTCATGGCCGCACAGGGCAGCCAGCTGACCAACAAGTACGCCGAAGGCTATCCCGGCAAGCGCTACTACGGCGGCTGCGAGTACGTGGATATCGTCGAACAGCTGGCCATCGACCGGCTCAAGCAGCTCTTCGGCGCCGAGCATGCCAACGTGCAGCCCAACTCCGGCTCGCAAGCCAACCAAGGCGTGTTCTTCGCGCTGCTGCAGCCGGGCGACACCATCATGGGCATGAGCCTGGCCGAAGGCGGCCACCTCACCCACGGCATGCCGCTGAACATGTCCGGCAAGTGGTTCAAGGTGGTCAGCTATGGCCTGAACGAGAAGGAAGAAATCGATTACGACGCGATGGAGCGGCTGGCACACGAGCACAAGCCCAAGCTCATCATCGCCGGGGCCTCGGCCTATAGCCTGCGCATCGACTTCGAGCGCTTTGCTCGCGTTGCCAAGGCCGTGGGCGCGTACTTCATGGTGGACATGGCGCACTATGCCGGCCTGATCGCCGGTGGCGTCTACCCCAACCCCGTGCCCCATGCCGACGTGGTCACCTCCACCACCCACAAGAGCCTGCGTGGCCCGCGCGGCGGCATCATCCTGATGAAGGACCACGTGGCCAAGCAGATCAACAGCGCCATTTTCCCCGGCATCCAGGGCGGCCCGCTGATGCATGTCATCGCCGCCAAGGCCGTGGCCTTCAAAGAAGCCCTGTCGCCCGAGTTCAAAGCCTACCAGCAGCAAGTGGTCAAGAATGCCCAAGCCCTGGCCGAGACCCTGATGGCCCGCGGGCTGCGCATCGTCAGCGGCCGCACCGAAAGCCATGTGATGCTGGTGGACCTGCGCCCCAAGGGCTTGACCGGCAAGGAAGCCGAAGCCGTGCTGGGCCGCGCGCACATCACCTGCAACAAAAACGGCATCCCCAACGACCCGCAAAAACCCATGATCACCAGCGGCATCCGTTTGGGTTCGCCAGCGATGACCACCCGCGGCTTCACCGAGGCCGAAGCGGTGGCCACCGCCCACCTGATCGCCGATGTGCTCGATCGGCCTCACGATGAAGCCAACATTGCCGCGGTACGCGCCAAGGTTCACGAACTGACGCGCCGCTTCCCGGTCTACCGCTGAGCCTGCCGCCCGCCCATCATGCGCTGCCCCTTCTGCAATCACGACGAAACCCAGGTCGTCGAAACCCGCGAATCGGACGAAGGGGACGTGATCCGCAGACGGCGGCGCTGCATGGGCTGCGACAAGCGCTTCACCACCTACGAGCGCGCGGAAATCGAGTACCCCACGATCGTCAAGAAGGATGGCCGGCGCACCGAGTTCGACCGCGCCAAACTGCGTGCCTCGATGACGCTGGCGCTGCGCAAGCGTCCGGTCAGCGCCGAGGCGCTGGACCAAGCCGTCGCGCGCATCGAAGCCTCCTTGCTCCACAGTGGCGAGCGCGAGATCAGCAGCACCCGCGTGGGCGAATGGGTGATGCGTGAACTCAAGCGCCTGGACAAAGTCGCCTACATCCGCTTCGCCTCGGTCTACCGCAGCTTCGACGATGTCAGCGAGTTCATGCACGCGGTGAGAGAAACTTCACGAAAAAGCCGCTGAAGGCTGCGCACGACCGCCGTCGATCGACGCGCCGCGACCACTCGTCGCGCCGCTCGCCCAGGCGGCCCAAGGGGGTGTTACCTTCACAGTCAGGAGGTTTCGTCCGTGCAGCCCAAGGCATCTGGTTTCACGCTGGTCGAGTTGATGGTCGCGCTGGCCGTGCTGGCCATCTTGCTGGGCCTGGGCGTGCCCAGCTTCCGGGCCATGATCGAAAGCAACCGCGCCACCTCCCAAACCAACGAGGTACTGGGAGCCTTGCACGCGGCCCGGGCCGAAGCCATCCGGCGCAATGCGACCCACCGGTTCTGCAGCGACAACTCCGGCTGGGTGATCCGCACGCCCACATCGGCCACGGCCATTCGACAAGGCAGCCTGCAAGCCAACACCACGGTCACGGCAACCTGCGTGGATTTCCGTGCCGACGGCCTGCCCTACAGCTGCACCTGTTCGAGCAACACGGCGGGCACCTCTTTGGTGACGGCCGGGCAGATCAGCATCACCGCCGGCAGCCAAACCCGCAACATTCGCATCCGAACCGGATCGATCCATGTGGAGTAAGTCTCACACCACCGCCCCCGTCCGCGCGCCGCGGCAGCTGCACTGCCCGCAGCGCGGCGTGGGCCTGATCGAAGTCTTGATCGCAGTGCTCGTGCTGTCCATTGGCCTGCTGGGCATCGCCGGCCTGCAGGCTCGCGCGCTGAAGAACAGCCAAAGTGCCTATGAACGCAGCCAAGCCGTGGCCCTGACCTATCTGATGCTCGACGCGATGCGCGCCAATGTCGATCAAGCCCGCGCGGGTGCCTATGTGCTGGGCCGCACCTGCACTCCCCTGTCCGGCGGCAGCTTGGTGGCCAATGACCAAAGTGCCTGGATCATCGCGATCAAAGACACCTTGGGTGACCATGACAGCTCGTGCGGTGAAATCGCTTGCCAAGGCGCAGTGTGCACCGTTCGCGTGTTCTGGGACGACAGCCGCGGCACTGGGGGCAGCGCCACCCAGGTCGTCGAAACCACCAGCCAACTGTGATGCCCTCTTACGCCTCCCACACACCGCGCCCCCGCCGCCATGGCGGCATGAATGCGCACATGCGCGGCATCGGCCTGGTCGAGTTGATGGTGGCCTTGCTGCTTGGATTGTTCATCGTCGGCGGGGTCATCAACCTCTTCGTGGCCAACCGGCAAGCCTTCCGCTCCACCGAGCAACTGACCCGTCTGCAAGAAAGCGCCCGGGTGTCGTTCGAGCTGATGGCGCGCAGCCTGCGTGAGGCCGGCGGCTCCAATTGTGGACGCAACCTGCCCACGGCCAATGTCATCAACAATGCCAGCAATTTCTGGTGGGCCGATTGGGACGCCGGATTGCGCGGCTACGAAGGCAACCAGGCCGCCCCTGCGGTCGGATTCGGCACGGCAGCCGCACAGCGGATCAACGGCACTGATGCCTTCTTCTCGATCCATGCCGACGGCAACAGCGGCGCGGCCATCACCAACCACGACACCGCCAGCGCTCAATTCACGCTGAGCTCTGCAGCCCACGGCCTGCAAGCCGGCCATCTGGCCTTGGCCTGCGACTACCGGCGAGCAGCGCTGTTTCAAGTGTCGTCCGTTGCGGGCGCCGTGGTGGGGCACAACACTGCCGGCGCCTCGCCCGGCAACTGTGTGACTGGCTTGGGCATGAGCTGCGCCGGCACTCCCACCACGTACGCCTTTCAGGCCGGCGGCATGCTCAATGGCGTGGCCAGTGAAACTTGGTATGTCGGTGCCAATGGCCGCAACGGCCGATCTTTGTACCGGGCACGCCTGACGCGCAACGCCGCCGGCAACGCCGAGGTGCAGTTCGAAGAAATCGCCGAAGGCGTGCACGACATGCAACTGACCTATCTTCAAATGAATGCCGACGGCAGCTTGCCCGCCGACTATCAAGCCGCCAACGCCATCACCGACTGGACCCGCGTCGTGGCCACTCGCATCGTCTTGACCCTGCGCAGCAACGAAGCCGTCGGCACCGACGGTGCCGTGCTGGAGCGGCGCGCCTACCACGTCGTCAGTTTGCGCAACCGTCTACCATGAAAGCCTGCAAGCCCCGTCTCCCTCACGGCCCGCACGCCGAAACAGGCGCGGCCTTGATCATCGCTTTGATTTTGCTGGTGGTGATCACCCTGTTGGGCGTGGCCAGTCTGCGCGGCATCGTGCTCGAAGAAAAGATGGTGTCCAACCACTACGACCGCAGCCTGGCCTTCCAAGCCGCCGAAGCGGGCCTGCGGGCTGGCGAAGCCCTGGCCTTGGCGCAGTCCCAAGCCGTGCCAGCCCATCCCTTGGCCACCGCGCTGAGCACGCCCACCTCGCCCACCCAGTGCAGCAGCAGCTGCAACCAAGGCGTGTGCGCCCCGCCGGGGCCATACTGCCATGAGCGCTGGAACAGGGCCGACTTCACCGGCTGGGTGAACGTCACCGGCGTCAACCTCACGGCCCAAGCCGGCGGTGCGCCGCAATATTTCATCGAGTTTCTCGGCAACAACTTTCCCTGCGACCCGGCCCAACCGAACAGCAACCTCAGCTGCACGCGCTACCGCGTCACGGCCCGCAGCAATGCCGGCAACGACCGGGCGGTGGTGATGCTGCAATCCATTTACGCGACCCAATGAGTTCGCCCCTGGGAGCCTCGATCATGCGCCTCGACCACGACTCCAACCCGAGCCCCTGGAAACGCTGGGCCGTCTCCCTGCTGACGGCCGCGGCCGTCTCCACCCCGGCCTTGGCCACGGTGGACTTTCCGCTGACGCCGCTGCAGATCGGCTCGACCATCTCGCCCAACATCCTGTTCATCCTGGACGACTCCGGCTCGATGCAATTCGAGATCATGCCGGAAAGCGACATCGTCTCGGGCGTCAACGATCGTCGCCGCTACTACGCGTACTATCTCTTCCCCCCCCCGGGCTCTAACCCGGGCACACGCGTCTACCTCTCGACGTACTACACCGGCCCCTCCGGCAGACCCGTAACCGTCGACTTCGACTCCGGCTACCATTTCAACGTGGTGTTGCGATCCAGCCAACGCAATCAAATTTTTTACAACCCACAGATCACCTATGAGCCGTGGCGCAATGCCGACGGCTCGCGCATGGCCAACAGCCCTGCAACCGCCGCGCCTTGGAATCCCACCCATGCCGGCGCTGGCACCTTGAACCTCACCGCCCAACAATCGACGCGGGCCGATTGGTTCACCGAATGCAGCACGGTCAGCAACTGTGACATTGCCTCCGGCGGCACGCGGTCTTACTACCCCATCACGTTCTACGTGTACAAGGGCAGCGGCTCGGATACCGACCGGGCGAACTACATCCGCTACCAGTACCGAGGTGGCAGACTGTACCGCTGGGACTTGGCCACAAGCAATGCCACCGAAACCGCGGTGACGGGCACTCTGCCCTGGGGACGAACGGTGGCCGACGAAATCCAAAACTTCGCCAACTGGTTCACCTACTATCGTTCTCGCGTGCTGGCCGCGCGCGCCGGCGCCTCGCAAGCCTTTGCCGACCTGGGCTCAGGCTACCGGGTGGGCTTCATCACGATCAATGCCGCCTCGGGCACGGGCTCGGTGACCGGGGTCGATCCGTCCAGCAACACGGCGGGCACCTCCTATCTGCCCATTCCAACCACCGGCGGCTTCGAGGGCAGCAACAAGAGCGATTTCTATACGCGCCTGCTCAACACCCCCATCCCCGCGCAAGGCACGCCTTTGCGGATCGCCCTCGATTGGGCAGGCCGCTACTTTCAGCGCACCGACGCCCAGGGTCCTTGGGGGCCGGGAGCCAATGCCAATACCCAAGTCAGCTGCCGGCGCAACTACACGATCCTGACCACCGACGGCTACTGGAATGACGACGCGAACACGCTCGGCCACATCGGTAATTCGGACAACTCCGATGGTCCCGTGCATGTGTCGGCCTTGTCGAACCGCTCGGATACCGGCTACGTGCGACAACGCCCGTATCGAGACGACCATTCCACGACCCTGGCCGATGTGGCCATGCACTACTGGAAAAACGATCTGCGCCCGGACATGCCCAACAACGTGCCGGGCTCGGACACCGACGCTTTCTGGCAACACATGGTCACGTTCGGCTTGTCCATCGGGGTCCAGGGCACGCTCAACCCGGCCACCGACTTGCCCGCGCTGACTTCAGGCGCCCGCGCTTGGCCCAACCCGACCAGCAGCGACGAGGCCAAGATCGACGACTTGTGGCATGCCTCGGTCAATGGCCGTGGCACGTTCACCGCCGCCAGGAACCCCGAACAGTTCCGCCTTGGCTTGGTGCAAGCCTTGCGAAACATTCAAAACCGCTCGTCCTCGGCTTCGAACGTGGCGGCCAACAGCACCCAGCTGGTCGATGGCGCCCGCGTCTTCCAAGCCAGCTTCGAAGTGTTGAACAATGAATGGATCGGCGACCTCAAGGCTTATCCGATCTCGGCCTCGGGCCTGTCGTCGACGCCATCCTGGAGCGCGCAAGAACTTCTGCGCACCCGCTCGGCCAGCAGCCGGCGCATTTTTTCGCACAACGGCACGTCGGGCGTGGAGTTCGTCTGGAGCCAGCTCAGCGCCTCGCAGCAAGCTAGCCTGGGAGCGGCTTCGGTGGTCGATTACCTGCGCGGCGACCGCTCGAGGGAATATGACGGCGCGGATGCCGTCGCCCGCCCCTACCGGCCCCGCACGCAGTTGCTGGGCGACATCGTCCATTCATCGCCGGCCTTCAATTCGGACTCGCGCACGGTGTTCGTCGGCGCCAACGACGGCATGCTGCATGCGTTCAATGCCGACAACGGCCAGGAAGTCTTCGCCTACGTGCCGGGCATGATCGTGCCGCGGCTGCGGGCGCTGTCCGGCCGTGACTACACCCATCAGTACTTCGTCGACGGTGAAATCGCGGTGTCGCAGCGTTCACAAACCGGTGGCCGCAATTACCTGATCGCCTCGCTGGGCCGCGGCGGCAAGGGCTTGTTCGGGCTGGATGTCACCGATCCGTCCACCTTCGGCGCCTCGCAGGTGCTGTGGGAATTGTCCGGAAACCAAGACGACGACCTGGGCAATGTGTTGGGCAAACCGGTGATCGTGCGCTTGAACACCGGCGAATGGGCGGCCTTGGTCGGCAATGGCTACAACAGCACCAACGGCCGCGCCGTGCTGCTGGTGGTGCGCCTGTCCGATGGACAGGTGCTGGCGCGCTTCAACACCGGCGTCGGTTCATCGGCTGCAAGCAATGGCTTGGCCACGCCGGCCGCCTTCGACGCCGACGGCAATGGCACGGTGGATTTCGCCTATGCCGGCGACCTGTTGGGCAATCTCTGGAAGTTCGATTTGCAAGCCGCGTCGTCCGGGGGGTGGTCGATCGCCAATGGCGGATTGCCACTGTTCACCGCGGTGGGGCCGGACTTGCAACCTCAACCGATCACGGCCGCCCCGGCCGTGGTGACCAACACGCGCAACGGCAGCACCACCTATGGCAGCCGCTACGTCTTGTTCGGCACTGGGCGATATCTCACCAGTTCGGATCCGAACGTCACGAACGTTCAGACCATCTACGGGCTGATCGACAACGGCACCACGATCCTGGGGCGCACCCAGCTGCGCCAGCGCACGATCACCGGCTCCGGCATGGTCGCCGGCCGTTCGGTGCGCACCTTCTCCGCCGCAGCAGCCAACGACATGAGCGGCCAGCGCGGCTGGTTCATGGACCTGCTGACACCGCCAAGCAATGCAGCTCAGGGCGAACGCGTGGTGTCGGCCGCCACCGTGGTCAATCTGGCGTATCCGACCTTGTTGGTCGCCTCGATCATCCCGGAAGTCACCCAATGCAGCAGTTCCGGCCGCGGCTATCTGAACGCGCTGGACCCATTCAGCGGCGGTGCCTTGCCCGGCACGATTTTCGACGTGAACAATGACAATGCCTTCAACAATGCCGACACCTTGGACGGCGGCATCGTGGGCTCCGTCGATTTGGGGGTGGGCATGGGCACCGAAGCCATCGTCGTGGGCAACCGCGCCGTGCAAGGCGGCTCCAATGTCATCGGCGGTCCCAAGGACATCCACCTGAACATGGGTGGCGCGCGCGTCGGCCGCATCTCCTGGCGGGAGATCGTGCGATGAGCGCGCTGACCACCAATCCCCTGCGTGTCCCCGTGAACACCATGCGCCTGCGTTGCATCCTATCCTCGGCGTCCCGCGGCTTCACCTTGGTCGAAATCTTGATCGTCGTGGCGATCGTGGGCATCCTGGCAGCCATCGCCTACCCCAGCTACCAGCAGCACGTGGTGAGTTCCCGCCGGGCCGCCGCCCAGGCCTGTTTGGTGGAAATGGCGCAGTTCATGGAGCGCTTCTACACCACCCACATGCGTTATGACCGCACGGCCACCTCACCGCCGACCAATGTGAGCTTGCCTCAGACGCAATGCGTCAATGATTTGGCCAACTTTTACACCTTTGCCTTCGCTGAAAACCAGCCCACGGCGGTGACATACACCGTCGAAGCCCGCCCACAAGGTGCGCAAGCCACGGCCGATGCCGGCTGTGGCACCCTCAGCTTGACCCACACCGGCGTCAAAGGCCGCTCGGGCAGCGCCGATTTGGCGCGCTGTTGGCGCTGAGGCCTGCGGCCGGCTCGTCAAAGACACGTGCCGGCCGGCAAGGTCTCGGTGCGCACCCGTCCGGTCGCATTCATCACCAACCGCACCGCCGAAGCCTGGGGCAAACACAGGGTGAAGGTGCCGGCCAACAACGCGCCGTTGCTTTGCACGGGGCGTCCTTCGGGCCCGAACAGCACATAGTGCTGCATCACGCCATTGGCCGTGAGCGTCAGCGGCGAAGCCACGGCATGCTCGGCCAGCACGTCCTCACCGGCATCCCAGCGCCCGTTGCGATTGGGGTCGAGGTGGACCCTCCAGCCATGACGCCAATGCCCCTGCCGGGGGCTCAGGGCCACGGCTTCGGCCCGCGACAAGGCCGCCGTGCGGGCCAAGGCCAGATGCGACCGCAGCTGCGATGACACGGCCATGCCGGTCTGGCGCGCGATCATGGCCGACCATGACGCCATGGCGGCGCCCATCATTGCGGCGGCCAGGCCCATGGCCAACAACGCGCTCACGAGCGAGACGCCCCGCCGCCCCTGACGCGGTCTGGGATAAGCTTTCATCTTTCCCCCCTGAAGAAATGGCAAAACGCCCGGTGTGCGCGGGTCGTTTTCGCGGATGCGCCTCTGATGGGCGCTGGCCGCTGCGATTGAAGCTTGGTCGGGAGTCTAAAGTGGATGCATCGGTGAATTCTCTCCCTCAGTCAGGTGGTGACGACCGTGATGCGCGCTTCATGCGCGAGGCCTTGGCCCAGGCCGCGCAGGCACGGTGGATTTGCCCACCCAACCCTGCGGTGGGCTGCGTCATCGTCTTGCCCGACGGTCAGACAGTGGCCGCCCACACCCAGGCCACCGGCCAAGCGCATGCCGAGGCGCAGGCTCTGGCTTTGCTGCGCGCGCGGGGGCTGTCGGCGCGGGGCGCCACGGTCTATGTGACGCTGGAACCCTGCTCCCACCATGGCCGCACCCCGCCGTGCGCCGATGCGTTGATTCGCGAAGGCGTGGCCCGCGTGGTGGTGGCCGTCCAAGACCCCAATCCCCTGGTGGCCGGTCGAGGCGTCGAGCGGCTGCGTGCCGCCGGCGTGCAAGTGGATCTGGGGCTGATGGCCGAGGAGGCACGCGAGCTGAACATCGGCTTTTTCTCCCGCATGCTGCGTGGCCGCCCATGGGTGCGTCTGAAAGTGGCGGCCTCGCTGGATGGCCGCACCGCGCTGGACGATGGCCGCAGCCAGTGGATCACGGGTCCCTCGGCCCGGGCCGATGGCCACGCCTGGCGCGCCCGTGCCGGCGCGGTGCTCACCGGCATCGGCACGGTGCTGGAAGACGATCCTCGCTTGGATGTGCGCGCGGTGGACACGCCCCGCCAACCGCTGCGGGTGATCGTGGACTCGCGGCTGGAAACCCCGCCGACTGCCCGCCTCTTGGCGCCACCTGGCGAGGTGCTGATCTACCATGCCGACGACGCCCCACCGCGGCGCACCGCCCTGGAAGCGGCCGGCGCCCGGTGTGTTCGGCTCGCCGCGCCCCACGGCAAGGTGGACTTGGGCGCGATGCTGGCCGATCTGGCGCGCCGCGGCATCAACGAGCTGCACGTCGAGGCCGGGCACAAGCTCAACGGCTCGTTCGTGCGCGAAGATCTGGTGGACGAATACCTGGTCTATCTGGCGCCCCGACTGATTGGCCTAGGACGGGAGATGATGCGCTTTGGCCCGCTGGCCTCGCTGGACGAGGCCGTGGCGCTGACCTTTCTCGACGTGGAACGCATTGGCCCGGACTTGCGCCTGCGTGCCCGGCCCCCGGGGCGCGAGCGCTTCTGACCGTGCCTGACGCCCTGCCGCGACACAGCGGCCGCCAGCCTGCGACAATGCAGCCCATGTTCACCGGCATCATCAGCGGCATCGGCCGCATTCTCGAGGTCACACCGCTGGGCGACAGCGCCGCCCATGGCAAGCGCCTGTTGATCGAAGCGCCCGCAGGCTATCTGGACGATGTGCAGCTGGGCGACAGCATCGCGCTCAATGGCGCGTGCATGACCGTCACCAGCTTCGACCCCAAAGCCGCCTGTTTCACGATCGACATTTCGGCCGAGAGCCTGTCCAAGACCGCGGGGCTGGATGCCCCGGGTTGGGTCAATCTGGAGAAGGCGCTGCGCGCGCAGGACCGTCTCGGCGGGCATCTGGTCAGCGGCCATGTGGACGGCCTGGGCACGGTCACGCAGCTGGCGCGAGTGGGTGAGTCTTGGGAGCTGCGCGTGCTCGCCCCGCGCGAGTTGGCCCGTTTCTTGGCGTACAAGGGCTCGATCACGGTCCATGGCGTCAGCCTGACGGTCAACCGCGTGGACGACCGACCCGACGGCACCGAAATCAGCATCAATCTGATCCCGCACACGGTCGAGCACACGACGCTCGGACGGCTGGCGCCCGGCGATCGGGTCAACCTCGAGATCGACCTGATCGCGCGTTATGTCGAGCGCATGCTGTCTTCAAGATGACGACAGGCCCAACCCTGCCGCCCGAGGCTGAATCGACTCAACCCAGCTCATGAGCCCATGGGGGCTGACAGCCCCGCCGCGAGCAATTGATGGCCGCGGCGCGCAGCGCGTGCTGCAAGGTGGTGTGCACCTGCCCAGCCGCCGCCGGGCCGTGGCGCATCCACGCCGCCAAACACCAGCCCCAAAAGGTATCACCCGCCCCCACGGTGTCCACCACGTCCACCGTCGGGGCTGCGGCCTGGGCGCGCGCGGCATCCACCTGCAAGCAAGCGCCTTGGGCGCCGAAGGTCAAGGCCACGTGGCGCACCCCGAGCTCTTGCAGGGCCTGCAAGGCTGGCTCGGGTCGGTCGGGCGACAACACACCGCCGGTGAGCAGGGTCCAGTCTTCCTCGCTGGCCTTGACCCAATCGGCCGCGCGGATCAAGGTCCACACGGATGCGCGATACGCCTCCAGATCACGGGCCACACGGGGGCGCAGGTTGATGTCCAGACTGATGGTCCAGCCCAACGCGCGGGCGGCCTGCACCACCTCGAGCACGCGCCCATCGTCCGGCGGCATGATGGCCAAGGAGCCGGTGTGCAACACCCCGGCGGGCCAGGCCCGCAAGCGCTCGATCAGCGCATCGGGCTGCCAATCCCGATCGGCCACGCCCTCGCGGTAGAAGCTGTAGCTCGGCTGACCGTCTTGCACCGTGACCATGGCCAAGGACGTGGGGCAGGCACTGTCCGGCGAACACACCTGCACGCCGTCTTGCTCGGCGGTCTGGCGCAGCCGCTGGCCAAAGCGGTCGGACGAAAACGGGGGCAAGTAACCCACCCGCGCCCCAGCGCGAGCCGCGGCGCGCGCCAAGTTGAACGGGCTGCCACCTTGCAGCGGCACGAGGTTGCCATCGGATTGCTCGACGCAGTCGATCAAGGCTTCCCCCAGCACGCACAGAGCAGGCGCTGGGGACGGGGGGGCGAGAGGAGTTCGTGAGTCCATGAGGTCGTCGATCGCGAAAGATGAAGCTGCGCGCTCAGGTTTTGGCAGGGGCCTGAGCGGCCCATTGCGCACGCACCTGGGCATACAGCTGAACGAAGCGCGCATGCCGCTCCATCACATCGGCGCTGCGGAGGCTGTCAGGCCGCACCACTTGGCGCACGGGCGGCGTTTGGCACACGTCCGACACCGAGGCGCCCCCACTCAGCCAGGCCAGACGGGCCGCCCCCAAGGCCGCCCCGGTATGACCGCCTTCATGGAGCTGCAGCTCCACACCGAGCACGTCGGCCAGCAGTTGGGCCCACCAGAGGCTGCGCGAGCCCCCACCGACCAGCGACAGGCACGCCGGCGCGTCCGCTTCGGGCCGATCCAGCGTCAGCCACCCATCGCGCAGGCCGAAGGCCACACCCTCGGCCACCGCGTAGATCAGGTCGGCGCGTGTGTGGGAGGCCGTCAGGCCAAACCACACACCTTGCGCATGGGGATCGTTGTGCGGCGAGCGCTCGCCATTCAAATACGGCAGGAACAACGGAGCACGCTGCGCCCGCGCCGGCTCCAAGGCTGCGGCCTCGCGCAAGGCCTCGGCCTCGCTGGCGTAGCCCAGCACGCGCGCGGCCCAAGTCAAGGCACTGGCTGCGCTGAGCATGACCGCCATTTGATGCCATTGCCGCGGCAAGGCATGGCAGAACGCATGCACGGCCCGCTCAGGACGGGGCGCAAAGCCCGCCGTGCACAAAAACACCACACCCGAGGATCCCAAAGAGACGAAGCCTTGCCCGGCACGCACCACCCCCATGCCGACGGCGCTGGCCGCATTGTCCCCCGCCCCACCGGCCACGCGCACACCGCGCGGCAAGCCCCAGCGGTCGCACCACGCCGGCAACACCGTGGCCGAGATCTGGCTGCCTTCGACCAAAGCCGGCATGTGCGCGCGGCTCAGGCCGGTGGCTGCCAGCAAGGCATCGCACCAATCCCGCCGCGCGGTATCCAGCCACAAGGTGCCGGACGCATCGGACATGTCGCTGACCCTTTGCCCGCAGAGCTTCCAACGCAACCAGTCCTTGGGCAACAGCACGTGGGCCACACGGTCGAACTGCGCAGGCTCGTGGCGCTGCATCCACAACAACTTCGGCGCGGTGAAGCCCGGCATCGCCAGGTTGCCGGTCAAGGCGGGCAGCGACGGCACCCGTCGCATCAACTCGACGCATTCGTCCGCACTGCGCCCATCGTTCCACAAAATCGCTGGCCGAATCACCTCGCCGCGCGCATCCAGCGTCACCGCCCCATGCATCTGCCCGGCCAAGCCCACGGCCTGCAGCCGTGCAAGCGCCTGAGGATGCTCGCTGTGCAAGCGATCCATCACCTGCTCCAGGGCCTGCCACCACTGCTGCGGGTGCTGCTCGGCCCACAGCGGCCGCGGGTGCTCCAAAAGCAAAGGTGCATGCGCCACACCGACGATGGCGTGTCGCTCATCCAGCAACACCGCCTTCAGCTCGGAAGTGCCCAGATCCAATCCCAAATACATGTCTTCGTGCCTTTGTGCCTTGCCCTGACGATGGCCGATCAACGGAAGCGCCCGGCCGCTTCACGCCGGAAGGCCGAGGGCGTGACGCCTTTGATCTGTTGAAAGCGGCGGTTGAAGTTGGCCACGTTGTTGAATCCGACCTCGAAGCAAATGTCGGTGATGCGCTGATCGGTTTCCATCAGCAGCTGACAGGCGCGGTTGATACGAATGCGGTTGACGAACTCGGTGAAGGTGTTGCCCGTGGCTTTGCGAAAGAAGCGGCTGAAGCGGCTCTCGCTCATGCCGAACTCTGCGGCCAGCGCGGCGGCCGACAGCGGCTCGCTCATGCGCTGCATGACGCGGTTGACCACGACTTCGATCTTGTCCAGCGACGCTTCATCGTCGTCGCCCTGCAGTTGCACGCTCGACAGCAGCCGGTAGTCGGTGCAGGCGGCCAACTCGGCCAGAAAGGCGCAAAACGCGGCCAGGCGGCGCAAGCCTTGATGCTGCTTGACCTCGTGCCACAGGTGCTGCGCTCGCTCGCCCATGCCGAAAAACTCGATGCCGTGTCTGGAGCGTTCCAGCATGGGCATGACATCGGCCAGCTCGGGGATGTGCTGGGCCGCCTGGGCCAAAGGCTCGTGGGGAAACTGAATCACCAAATCACGTAGGGCCACCCCGCCTTCGGGCAAGTCGGTCGAGATCCAGTTGTGCGGCAAGCGAGGGCCCGTGAGCACCACATGGCCGGGCTGAAACTGACCGATCCAGTCCCCCACGAAGGCTTTGCCGCTGGTGGCGACGATGACATGCAGCTCGTACTCATCGTGGTAATGCCAGCGCGCCAAAGGCGTGGGAAAGCCATGCGCCAGGCAACGGATCATGCCGATGTCTTGCGAGGCTTCGTAGCCCAGCTCCGGCGAGCGGGAATACTCCCACTCCAATTCGGGCTTGGTCTGGCGGGGCAAGGGCCGGGTGCGCACGCTCATGAGTGGGCCCTCCGGGACGCGTCAGTGAGTCGGTTCGCCGTATTGTGCGACGAAGTCCTGCACACGCCCGAAAGCGCGCCGCACGGCCGCCTCCAAGCGCGCATCGCCGGCCAAGGCACCCCACAGCTGGGTGCAGCCGCACAGGGCGCGCACCGGATCGTCTGCGGTGCAGATCGCCCGTGCGACAGCCTCGTCCATGGCCTGATCTTGATAGGTGTATGGCAACTCCCCTCGATGCCAACGCTGCAAGAACGCCAAAAACAGCGCGGGCAGCATGGCCACGCTGTCGATGCCTTCGTCGCGAGCCAAGCGCTCGACCACCGTCGGCGCAATGAAACCCGGGATCTTGCTGAAACCATCCATGGCCACGCGCTGGTTGGTGTCCCGAATGGCCGGATTGCCGAAGCGCTCCAGCACCACGTCCCGGTAGCGCTGCAGATCGATCGGGCAGGGCTTGTCCGGCCTGTGCAGCACCGGAATCACATCATCGGTGACGTACGCATGGGCCATGGCCCGGATGCGCGGATCTTGCGTGCCTTCATGGATGTATTGATAGCCCACCAAGGTGCCAGCCCAAGCGATGCAGGAATGCGTCGCATTGAGCAGGCGGATCTTGGCTTCCTCGTAAGCGTCGACCGAGTCGACCAGCTCCACGCCAACGCGCTCCCAGGCCGGACGGCCGGCGATGAAGCGGTCTTCGATCACCCATTGAATGAAGCTCTCGGCCATCAACGCGGCTGCATCATCCACCCCCAAGGCCTGTCGCACGCGTTGGCGCACTTCGGGCGTGGGCCGGGGCGTGATGCGGTCCACCATGGCATTGGGACTGCTGGTGCACCGGCTCACCCAATCGTGCAAGGCCGCATCCCCCACAGCCTCGATGAATTGCAGCAAGCCGGCACGGAAGCGGTCGCCGTTGTGGCGCAGGTTGTCGCAATTCAACAGCGTCAGTGCCGCACCGCCAGCACGGCGCCGAGCGCGCAACAAGGCCACCAAGGCGCCGTAGATCGTCTGCCCAGGCTGGCCGTTGCGGGCCCGTTGCAGATCGTCGCGCAACTCGGCATGGGTGTCCCAGTCGAGCTGGTGTCGGTCATTGAGGTAATAGCCCGCTTCGGTGACGGTGAACGAGATGATGCGGGTCGCCGCATCGCTGGCCAGTTCGATCAGGCGGCGCAAATCGGGCGTGTACGGCACCACCTCGCTGAGCACATGGATGCGCTCGTAGCGGTGCTCTCCCGCTGGCGAGATGGTTTCCAAGGTGTACGTTCCGCCCTGGCGGCGCAAAGCCTCGATCGTCTCGATCATGTCCGCTCGCAGATTGCCTGCAGCCAAGGTCCACGAGGGATCGCCCAGGTCGTGCAGGCGCTGCAAATACACGGCTTGATGCGCGCGGTGGAACGAGCCAAGGCCCAAATGAAGGATGCGGTTCATGGTGCAGTGCAGTCGATGGAACGAAGCGGTCGGTTCAAAGGTCAAATGCCGAAGGCATCAGGATGATGTCGCGCACGGTGAGGCCACGTGGTCGGCTCAGCATGAACAGCAAGGCCTGCGCCACGTCCTGCGGCTCGATCAAACTGCCCTCGGCCCGGGCCTGGGCGAGCTTGTCGGCAGGCCAATCGGCCAGCAGGCCGGTGACCACCGGCCCAGGCGAGAGCGCCCCCACCCGGATGCCATGCCGGAAGACCTGCCGCCGCGTCGTTTGCACGAAGCAATCGATGGCCCATTTGGAAGCCGCATACACCGGCTCCCAGGGCGTGGGGAAATGCGCAGCCAAGGAGCTGGTCACGACGATGTCGCCGCCGCCGTGCAAGCGCATGTGCGCCACGGCGTCGCGCACGTTTTTCATCACGACACCGACATTGAGCTGCACCAGACGATCGATCGCCTCGTGTGAGGCGTCCACCAGCTCGCCGCCGAGATACACACCGGCGTTGGCATGCAGGATGTCCAGCCGTCCGGCCACGCGCAGCACCTCGGGCACCAAGCGCGCGCATTGCGCAGCATCGAGCAAGTCCAGCACCACGGGATGGGCCGCCGGCCCCAGGGCTTCGCAGACCGCCTGCAAGGCTTGGGCCTGCCGATCGATCAAAACCACCGAAGCGCCGGCGCCGACCAGCGCCTCGGCGCAAGCCCGCCCAATGCCGCTGGCCGCGCCGGTGACGGCCGCCACCCGCCCCTGCAGCGCTGAACTTGCCCCCGCCGTCATGCCAGCGCCTCCGTCGGAGACACCGACGGATGGGCGACCACCCGTCCCTGCGCATCGAACCAATGAGCTTGCTCCACCGCGATGTCCACGCCCACCGTGTCGCCAGCGCGCAGCCCACTGCGTTGCGTGCTGCGGGCCACGAGCTGGCACCCCTCGGGAGTGCTCACGTAGATCAGCGTCTCGGCCCCCAGGGCCTCGACCAGCTCGACCTGCGCGGTCAGTGCGCCCTCGCCGGCACGCTTCAGGCGCACGCTTTCCGGGCGCAGGCCGATGCTGCCGCCGGCCGCGGCCTGCGGGGCACGGCCGCGCAGGGCCGACGGCAGGCGCTGCAGAGGCGTCACGTTCATCTGCGGCGTGCCGATGAACTGCGCGACGAACTGATTGACCGGCCGGTCGTACAGCTCCAGGGGGCTGCCCACTTGCTCGATGCGGCCCTCGCGCAGCACCACCACACGATCGGCCAGGGTCATGGCTTCGACCTGGTCGTGAGTCACGTAGATCGTGGTGGCGCCCAGTTCACGATGCAGCTTGGCAATCTCCACCCGGGTCTGGCCGCGCAAGGCCGCATCCAGGTTGGACAGCGGCTCGTCGAACAGAAACACCTTGGGCGCACGCACGATGGCCCGTCCAATGGCCACCCGCTGGCGCTGCCCACCAGACAACTCCTTGGGCGTGCGATGCAAGTACGGCTGCAGATTCAAGATCTGCGCGGCACGCTCGACCTTGTCGCGGATCTGCTGCGCCGGCACTTTGGCCAGCTTCAAGGCAAAGCTCATGTTCTCGTACACGCTCATGTGCGGGTACAACGCATAGCTTTGGAACACCATGGCCAAGTCGCGTTTGCTGGCGCTCAAGTGGGTGATCTCGCGCCCGTCCAGCCACAGCGCGCCGCCGTCGATGGTCTCCAGCCCGGCAATCAAGCGCAACAAGGTGGATTTACCGCAGCCCGACGGGCCGACGAAGACGACGAACTCCCCTTGCTCGATGGACAGGTCGATGCCCTGGATCGCGCGGTGGCTGCCGAAATACTTTTCGATGCCTTGCAGTTGCAAATAGGCCATGGGAACTCTCACCAAATGGTTTACTTCACGGCGCCGAAGGTCAAGCCCTGCACCAGCTGCTTCTGGCTGAACCAGCCAAAGACCACGATCGGTGCAATGGCCAACAAGGAGGCGGCCGACAACTTGGCCCAGAACAGCCCTTCCGGGCTGGAATAGCTGGCGATCAGCGTGGCCAAGGTGCCGCCCTTGGCCGAGGTGAGATTGAGCGACCAGAAGGCTTCATTCCAGCTCAGCACCAGACACAGCAAGCCTGTGGAAGCCAAGCCTCCCAAGCCCAGCGGCAGCAGCACGAGTCGGAATTCCTGCCACAGATTGGCGCCATCCATGCGGGCGGCTTCCAGGATTTCATGCGGGATGTCTTTGAAATGCGAATACAGCATCCACACCATGATGGGCAGGTTGGAGGCCGTGAAGACGATGATCAGCGCCAGCGTGCTATCCAACAACTGGGCCTTTTGCGCCAGCACGTAGATCGGCACCAAGGCGCCCACCGCCGGCATCATCTTGGTGGACAGCATCCACATCAACAGGTCTTTGTCGCGCTTGCGCTTGAAGAACGCCATGGCATAGGCCGCCGGCGTGGCGATGATCAAACCGATGACGGTCGACACCACACTGGTGAGCACGGAGTTCTTCGCATACAGCAGGTAGTTGCTGCGCGCCTGCACCTCGTGAAAGTTCTCCAGCGTCGGCTCGAACACCAACAAAGGCGGCACGGCGATGGCTTGCAACTCGGTCTTGAAGGCCGTCAGCACCAGCCAGCCCAAAGGGAAGAACAGCAGCAAGGCCACCGACCAAGCCAGGACCGCGCGCACCCAACGGCCCCAAGGAAATGCGTGATGCAATGCTCGTTGCATGGTCACCTCATCGGTCCAGGCTCTTGCCTACCAGGCGGATCATGAAGATCGCCGCGATGTTGGCCAGCAGCACCGCAAACAAGGCTCCGGCCGAGGCCACGCCCGCATCGAAGTTCAGCAAGGCCTGCTTAAAGATCAAAAACGCCACATTGGTGCTGGCATCGCCAGGCCCACCGCCCGTGGTGGTGTAGATCTCCGCGAAGATCGACAGCAAAAAGATCAGCTCGATCATCACCACCACGGCCACCGAGCGGGCCAAATGGGGCAAATACAAGTAGCGCAGCTGTTGCAGATAGTTGGCGCCGTCCATGCGGGCCGCCTCGATCTGCTCGCGGTTCATGCTTTGCAGCGCCGTCATGAAGATCAGCGTGGCAAAAGGCAGCCATTGCCACGAGACCATGATGATCACCGACAGCAAGGGGTGATCGGTCAGCCAGTCCACCGGCTGCGCACCGAAGAACTGCCACACCTGCGCCAGCACGCCGTAGACCGGGTTCATCATCATGTGCTTCCACAGCAGCGCATTGACCGTGGGCATGACGAAAAACGGCGCGATCAGCAGCAGCCGCACGATGCCACGGCCGGGAAACGGTTCATCGATGAGCAAGGCCAACGCGATGCCCAAACCCACGGTGATGACGATCACACTGCCCAGCAAGACCACGGTATTCCACACCGCTGGGCCGAACGACGGATCGGTGAAGAAGAACTCGAAGTTCTCCAGCCCGACGAAGCCGCGCACGTCCGGCTGCAGCAGGTTGTAGCGAATGAGGCTGAAGTAGATGGTCATGCCCAGCGGCACGATCATCCATAGCAGCAAGGTCGTGACCGCAGGGGCCAGCAGCATTCGGCGCAAAAGGCGGTTCATGGGCAAGATCTGACGTCAGCGCAAACACGACATCCGGGCCGATGCCACCGCCACACGGCGGCATCCGTAGGCAAGCCGAGGCGTCTCTCGGGGCGATCCGTAGCAGCCGCTGCGCCGCCACGGATCGCGCAGCTTCACCCCTTCACTTGTAATAGCCGGCTTTGCGCATTTCGCGGTCGGCCACCGTTTGCGAGGCTTTGAGCGCCGCCTCCACCGAGGTGCGTCCGGCCAAGGCCGCGCTCATTTGCTGACCGACGGCAATGCCAATGGCCTGAAATTCCGGAATGGCGGCGAACTGCACCCCCACATAAGGGCTCTTGGGCAAGGTGCTGTCTTTGGGGTTGGCCGTCTCGATGGCCTTGAGCTCGGCCGCCGCAAAGCGAGCCGCCTTCTGGAACTCGGGGTGGGCATAGGTGCTCTTGCGCGTGCCCGTGGGCACATTGGCCCAGCCATTGGTTTTGGCCACGAGCTGGATGTAGTCCTTGCTGGTCGCCCAGGTGATGAATTTCTGCGCTGCGTCGGCCTTCTTCGAGCCTGCCGGAATGGCGAGATTCCAAGACCACAACCAATTCGCGCCCTTGGGCGTGTGCATGATGGGCGCCTGCGCAAAGGCCATCTTGTCAGCCACTTTGGATTGCTTGGGGTCGCTCACGAAAGATGCCGCGATGGTGGCATCGACCCACATGCCACACTTGCCCTCGTTGGTCAGCGCCAGAATCTCATTGAAGCTGTTGGCGCTGGAGCCCGGCGGGCCGTAGTTCTTCAGCAAATCGACATAGAAGGTGATCGCCTCCTTCCAGGGCTTGGTGTCGATCTGCGGCTTCCATTGCATGTCGAACCACTGGCCGCCGAAGGTATTGACCAAGGTGCTCAAGAACGCCATGTTGTCGCCCCAACCGGGCTTGCCGCGCAGGCAAATGCCGTACACCCCGTTGGCCGGGTCGTGGATCTTCTTGGCCAGCTCGGCGATCTGCGGCCAGGTGGGGCGCTCGGGCAGCTGCACCCCAGCTTTATCGGCCAGGTCCTTGCGATACATCAACATGGACGACTCGCCGTAGAACGGTGCGGCATAGAGCTTGCCATCGACCGTCAAGGCACTGCGGATGGCCGGCAGCAAGTCGTCCACGTCGTAGGCCGCGTCGGTCTTGAGCTCGTGCAGCCATCCCTTCTTGCCCCAGATCGGCGCCTCGTACATGCCGATGGTCATGATGTCGAACTGGCCGCCCTTGGTGGCAATGTCGGTGGTGACGCGCTGGCGCAGCACGCCTTCTTCCAGCGTCACCCATTTGAGTCGGATGTCGGGATGGGCTTGCTCGAAATGCTTGGACAACTTTTGCATTTCGATCATGTGGCCGTTGTTGACGGTGGCAATCACCAGCTCAGTGTTGGCCTGGGCCCAGCCGGCCACCATCCACACCGCCAACGCCGCGGTCAGCTTCGATCTCATACCAGTCTCCTTCATGGGTTCTCGCATCGCTGATGCATGCAATCCGGCCCTGCGGCCGTGCCGCTGCATTGTCCTGACACCCATTGGTCACACTGGTACGCCCTTCCCGCTTTTCTATACTTTATTGCGCCATATACTCGGGATTTACCCCAGTAGACTGACAATAAGTTTAGGAACCCTGCGCCCCGAGGCCACGGCATCCCAGCCCCAGGCGTTTACCGGCGGCCTCCGGCCCCGGCACTGAGGACTGCGCGAGCCTCTACAATGCTGCGCTTATGCCCATTTCTCCGATTCCCGAGCTCATCGCCGAGCTGGCCGCCGGCCGCATGGTCATCCTCGTCGATGAGGAAGACCGCGAAAACGAAGGCGACCTGGTGCTGGCGGCCGACCATGTGACCCCCGAGGCCATCAATTTCATGGCCAAGTACGGGCGGGGTTTGATCTGCTTGACGCTCACGCGCGAGCGTTGCGAGCGCTTGCAATTGCCGCCCATGGCTGCGCGCAACGGCACCAAGCATGGCACCGCGTTCACCGTCTCGATCGAAGCGGCCACGGGCGTGACCACGGGCATCTCGGCGGCCGACCGGGCCCGCACCATTCAGGTGGCCGTGGCCCGCGACGCCAAGCCCTCCGACCTGGTGCAACCCGGGCACATCTTTCCCTTGCAGGCCCAAGACGGCGGGGTGCTCATGCGTGCGGGTCACACCGAAGCCGGCTGTGATCTGGCCGGCATGGCCGGCCTCACCCCGGCAGCGGTGATCTGCGAGATCATGAACGACGACGGCAGCATGGCCCGGCTGCCCGACCTCGAGGTTTTCGCGCAGACGCATGGTCTGAAGATCGGGACCATCGCCGATTTGATCGAGTACCGCAGCCGCAATGAATCCTTGATCGAGCGGCTTGGACAACGTGCGCTGAACACCCCACACGGCCCGTTCGACTGCACCATCTACCGCGATCGCTCCGGCGGCGTGCATCTGGCCTTGGTGAAGGGGCGCTGGCTGCCGCACGAAGAGGTGGTGGTGCGTGTGCACGAACCGCTGTCGGTGCTGGACCTGCTCGACACCAGCGAATGCACGCATTCCTGGCCCTTGGGCCGCGCCTTGGCACGACTGCAGCAGGAAGAACGCGCGGTGGCCGTGTTGCTCAATTGCAGCAGCGACGGCCCGGAAGATCTGTTGCGCCGCCTGCTGCCCAGCGAGCCCGCCCTGGCGCCGCGACCGCCCGCGCAGATGGACTTGCGCACCTATGGCGTGGGCGCACAAATCCTGCGCGACTTGCAAGTGACCAAGATGAAGCTGCTGGGCAGCCCGCGGCGCATGCCCAGCATGGTGGGCTATGGCTTGGAAGTGACGGCCTTCATCGGCCCGGAACAGTGAACGATCTCGCACGAGAAAGGCACACGCATGCAAGGTGCTGACAAGGGTCGCGCAGCGCGTCTGGACGGCAAGGATCTGCGCATCGGCATCGTGCAGGCGCGTTTCAATGAGGCCATCACCAACGCCCTGGCGCAAGCCTGCCGTGCCGAGCTGGCCGCTTTGGGTGTGGCCGACAAACACATCGAGCACGTGACCGTGCCCGGCGCCCTGGAAGTGCCCGTGGCGCTGCAAGCCCTGGCCGACAGCGAACGCTTTGACGCCCTGATCGCTCTGGGTTGCATCATCCGGGGCGAAACCTACCATTTCGAATTGGTGGCCAACGAAAGCGGCGCGGGTGTGACGCGCATCTCCCTGGACTATCAACTGCCCGTGGCCAATGCCATTCTCACCGTGGACAACGAGGCCCAGGCCTGGGCACGCGCCGAAGAAAAGGGGCGTGACGCCGCCCGCGTGGCCGTCGAGATGGCCAATTTGCTGGAAGATCTCTCGTGACCGCAAGCTCTGCCAAGCCCCGACGCGCCCCGGCCAAATCGGCACGTCGCCGATCGCGCGAGTTCGCCCTTCAGGGCCTGTATGAATGGCTGCTGTCGGGCAGCGATGCCGGCCTGATCGACGCGCATGCGCGCGAGCAGGATGGCTTTGCCAAGTGCGACACGGCCCATTTCGATGCCTTGCTGCATGGCTGCATCCAGGAGGCTGCCAGCCTGGACGCCGTGCTGGCTCGCCATGTGGACCGCAAGACCAGCGAGCTGTCACCAGTGGAACACGCCGTGTTGCTGATCGGCTGCTACGAGCTGCGCCACTGCGTGGACATCCCCTACAAGGTGGTCATCAACGAAGCGGTCGAACTGGCCAAGAGCTATGGGGGCACCGACGGACACAAATACGTCAACGGTGTGCTCGACAAGGCTGCAGCCGAGCTGCGCCCCGCCGAAGTGCAAGCCGCTCGGGCCTCGCGCGGCTGAGGTCTGCCACGCATGAGATTTGCCGCACGCACCGATCGCATCGCGCCGTTTTACGTGATGGAGTGCGCCAAAGCGGCCGCCGAGCTGGCGCGCAGCCCGGCCTGCCGGCAGCAGCCGATGATCTACCTCAACATCGGCGAGCCCGACTTCACCGCCCCGCCCTTGGTGCGCGAGGCGGCCGAGCGTTGCCTGCGCGATGGCCGCACCCAGTACACCGATGCCCTGGGCCTGATGCCCTTGCGCGAACGCATCAGCCACTGGTATGCACAGCGCTTCGGTCTGACCGTGCCGGCGCAACGCATCGTGCTGACGGCCGGGGCCTCCGGCGCCTTGCAGCTGGCCTGCTTGGCGCTGGTCGAGCCCGGCGACGAGATCCTGATGCCCGACCCGAGCTACCCCTGCAACCGACACTTCGTCTCGGCCGCAGAGGGGCGCGCGGTGATGCTGCCCAGCGGGCCCCAGCAGCGCTACCAACTCAGCGCTGAGGCCGTCGAGGCGGCCTGGAACGAGCGCACACGTGGGGTGCTGTTGGCCTCGCCGTCCAATCCCACGGGGACCTCGATCGCCCCCGACGAGATGCGTCGCATCGTCGCTGCAGTGCGCCGTCGTGGCGGCGTGACGATCGTGGACGAAATCTACCTCGGCTTGAGCTATGACGAGGCCTTCGGTGTGAGCGCGCTGGCCCACGGGGACGACGTGGTCACGATCAACAGCTTCTCCAAGTACTTCAGCATGACCGGCTGGCGCCTGGGCTGGATGGTGGTGCCCGAGCCCATGGTGGCCGTGGTCGAGAAGCTGGCGCAAAACCTCTACATCTGCCCGTCCACCGTGGCCCAGCATGCGGCACTGGCCTGTTTCGAGCCCGACAGTCTGGCCGAGTATGAACGCCGCCGTGCCGAGTTCCGTGCTCGGCGTGACTTTCTCGTGCCGGCGCTGAACCGTTTGGGGCTGACCGTGCCGGTGATGCCCGACGGCGCCTTTTATGCCTGGGCCGACTGCTCGGCCCATGCGCCTGACAGCTGGGACTTCAGCTTCGAGCTGATGCGCCGCGCCCATCTGGCCATCACCCCGGGGCGGGACTTTGGCCATGCCGACACGGCGCGCTATCTGCGCCTGTCTTACGCCACGGCCAGGGCCCAGCTCGAAGAAGCCGTGGCCCGACTGCAACGCTGCTTGTGAACGCATGCGTCCCATCCCTGTAAGCCTGGGACACACTCCTTACCCGCAGAAGCAGTTTTGGCGGACATTTCTCACACTGCGCGCCCACAGGGTGCCAAGCGCTTGGTCTAAGCTGCACACGTGGATTTCCAGAAGACCATCTTCGCACTGAGCCCGCATCAGGCCCGCTCGCGTCGCCCGAGCGATGGGCGTGACGCGTCGCCGGCCTTCGACTCCACCCAGCAGCTCGACTCCGCACACGGCTCCTTGTTCAGCGAGCAAGGCGAGCGCGCCGGCAGCTGCGGCTCCACGCGCGTGGACCCGGCCTCCGTCCCCCCCGACGAGCTGCCCACGATCGGACACATCGGGCGCTATGCCCTGAAGTACCGTCTGGGCGAAGGCGGGCTTGGCACCGTCTATGCCGCGCAGGACCCGCTGCTGTCGCGCCTGGTGGCCATCAAAACCCTGAGCTTGGAACTGTCGGCCGAAGCCCGTGAGCGTTTCCACCGTCTGTTCCTGAACGAAGCCCGCGCGGTGGCCAGCCTCAACCATCCGCACATCGTCACCGTCTTCGATGCCGGCACCAGCCCGCAAGGCGCATACATTGCCATGGAGCTGCTCAAAGGCAAGGACCTGCGCCAGCTCCTCAAGGAAGGCTGGCGGCCGCGGCCGGTCGAAGCCGCGCTGATCGTGCGCCGTGCCGCCGATGCCCTGGCCTACGCCCATGCCAAAGGCATCATCCACCGCGATGTGAAGCCGGCCAACATCTTCATGACCGGCCGCACCCAGCCGAAGGTGCTGGACTTCGGCATCGCCCGCGTGGCCAGTCAGCAGGATGGCGGCCCCGAAGACGACTTCACCGCTGGCTCGCCGTACTACATGGCCCCCGAGCAAGTGCGCCATGCCCCGGTGGACCGGCGCTGTGATGTGTACTCGCTCGGGGTGGTGCTGTACGAACTGCTGACGGGCGCTCGTCCTTTCCAAGGGGCCACCCTGTCCGAAATCGCCGAAGCGGTGTTGCATCACCAACCTCCGCCGGCACACGAAGTCAACCCCAGCGTGCCGCCAGCGCTGTCTCAGATCGTCGCGCGGGCCATGGCCAAAGACCCCGAGCAACGCTATCGCTCGGCACGGGCCCTGTCACGCGAACTGCGGCACTGGCTGCAAGAGCAGGTCGATGCCGACGAGCATGACGAGACGCCGTCCAGCCCGCATCGTGGCCCGCGCTGGCGCGCGCTGGCACTGGCCGTATCGGCCGGTGTGCTGGCCGGCGGCGCCCTGTGGCTGGGACTGGCCTCATGGACCGAAGAGCCGCACAACGCGGCGCCTGCAGCCGCACCGGCCCTGGTGGCTGTGCCCGCTGCACGGCCCGACGCGCTCACCAATGCCGCGCTGCCCGACGTGAACGACCCCTCGGCCTCTGCCCCTGGCGCCGACACGGCCGCCCGCGCGGCAGCAGAAGCGGCGCCCCCCACCCAGACGCCTGCGGCACCGGCCACCGCCCCGGCCCGTCCGACCCCCACCCGCGAGCGTGCCAGCGCCTCGACGTCCCCCTCGGTGCGCGGGAGCCGCCCCAGTGCCACGCCCGGCGCCGCGCCCACAGCCCCCTTGGCCACCGGCGAAGTGGTGCTGGCCATCAGCCCCTGGGGGCAGGTCGAAGTCAACGGGGCTCCAGCCGGCATCGCCCCGCCACTGACCCGCTTGAGCTTGACCGAAGGGCGACACACCATCACCATTCGCAACGATGCATTTCCGCCGCACCGGGTGACGGTGACCGTCAAGCCCGACCAACCCGTGGTGTTGCGGCACAAGTTCGAATCCGCCCCTGACCCCTAAGATGAAACGCCCCCCTGACTCGCTTCGCTCGCTTCCCCCCGAGAGGGTGGTCAGTTCTTTCGGGCGGCCGTGGGGAACTGACATGATCAAAGCGCTGACGAGCTCGATACTGGCCTTGGCCGCCCTGGCCGGTTGCGCCCAGTGGCCAGCCGCCCCCACGGTGGTTGGTGTCACCGAGCTGGCCGCCCGGCCCGCCGAGGGGGCCCTGCTGGCCGGCTTGAAGGCCTACGACGACGCCCAATATGCCGAGGCCGAGCGCCGGCTCAAACAGGCTCTGCAGGCCGGCTTGGCTGCTCCCAAAGACCAAGCCGCCGCGCACAAGTACCTGGCCTTCATCTATTGCACCAGCCAGCGGCAGGCTCAATGTGAAGCCGCCTTCCGCGCCGCGCGGGCCGCCGACCCGGACTTCGATCTGACCAAATCCGAAGCCGGCCATCCCCTCTGGGGGCCCGTCTTCCTCAAGAGCCGCCAGTCTCCCTGAGCCCTGCACGGCGATAATGTGGGCTTTTGCCGACCCGGCTCGTCGCCGGGCCGCCTCCGTGGCCCATGTCAGCGTCCATCCCCACCCCCGTCTGCATCGTCCATCGCCACCCGGTGCGCGTGTACTGGGAAGACACCGACGCCGGCGGCGTGGTCTTCTACGCCAATTACCTCAAGTTCTTCGAGCGCGCTCGCACCGAATGGCTGCGTGCGAAAGGGTATTCGCAGGAACAACTGCGACGGGAACAAGGCGTGATGTTCGTGGTCAGTCACACGTCCGTGCGCTATCTTCAACCCGCCCGTTTGGACGACCTGCTCGAAGTGACCGTGGCCGTGACCGCGGCCAAAGCCGCCTCCATGGTCATCCAGCAGCAAGCGTTACGAGATGGCACCGTGCTGGCCGAAGGCGAGATCAGAATCGGGTGTGTCGATGCGCAGACCCTACGCCCGCACCGCATCCCCAAAGAACTGCTTCAGGAACTTGCATGACCCATCAGGATCTGTCGATCATCCAGCTCATCGCGCAAGCCAGTCTCATCGTGCAGCTGGTGATGCTGCTGCTCATGTTCCTCTCTCTGGCCAGTTGGACCGTGATCTTCGGGAAGTTCTTCGGCCTCAGTCGCGTACGCAGCCTCAATGACGAATTCGAGCGCGAATTCTGGTCGGGGCGCAACCTCCACGATCTGTACAACCTGGCCAGCGACAACCCCCGACAAGGCGGGCCGATGGAGCGCATCTTCGCCTCAGGCATGCGCGAATTCCTGAAACTGCGCGAGCGCCGCGTGGCCGATGCCGGCGCCCTGCTCGACGGCGCCCGGCGCGCCATGCGGGCGAGCTTTCAGCGCGAGATGGACGCCATCGAACACCACTTGTCCTTTCTGGCCACGGTCGGCTCGGTGGCGCCATACATCGGCCTGTTCGGCACGGTGTGGGGCATCATGCACGCCTTCACCGGCCTGGCCAACTTGCAACAAGTCACGCTGGCCACGGTGGCCCCCGGTATCGCCGAAGCCCTGGTGGCCACGGCCATCGGCCTGTTCGCGGCGATCCCCGCGGTGATGGCCTACAACCGCTTCGCACGCCAGATCGACCAAGTGGCCATCCGCATGGAGACCTTCATCGAGGAGTTCTCCAACATCTTGCAGCGCAACCTCAGCCACAGCGCGGCAGGGCAACCTGCCGCAGGCACGCCGGCGCACTGAGCAGGAGGCCCCCATGCCAGCCGTTGTCTCCCGCTCCGGCACTCGTCGCCGCACCATCAGCGAGATGAACATGGTGCCCTTCATCGACGTGATGTTGGTGCTGCTGATCATCTTCATGGTCAGCGCCCCGCTGATCACCACGGCCGTGGTGGATCTGCCCAGCGTGGGCCGCGCAGCCGCGGCACCACAACGCGTCGTCGAAGTCGTGGTCGGCACCGACGAGAAACTGCGGCTGCGCGTGGACGGCAAAGAACGCGGTCGCACCACCTTGTCCCAACTCGAACGAGACGTGCACGCTGCCGTCCAAGGCCTCGACAACGTCCCCATCGTGATCTCGGCCGATCGCAACGTACGCTACGAAGCGGTCGTCAACGTGATGTCCCGACTGCGTGCTGGCGGATTCGAGCGCGTGGGCCTGCTCGTGCGCCAGCAAGGCAGCTGAAGTACCACCTGAGCCTTCCATTCATGACGCTGCCCAGCGAACGCGACGACCTGCTCCCCCCCTCGCCCGATGCCCGCGGCCGCGGCCTGGCCATCGCACTGGGCATGCACGCGGCGCTCATAGGGGCCTTGGCGCTGGGCGTCAACTGGAAGTCCAGCGCACCCGAAGCCGTGGAAGCCGAACTGTGGGCCGCGCTGCCCCAGGCCGCCGCGCCACCGCCAGCGCCGACCCCTGCCCCTGCGCCCCCGGCCCCCCCGGCACCCGCGCCCCAGCCGGCCCCGGCGCCACCGCCACCGGCACCACCGCGCCAAGCCGAGCTGGCCATCGAGAAACAACGCAAGCAGGCCGAGCAGCAGCGCCAGCGTGAGCTGCAAGAAGCCGCCGAGCGCAAAAAGCGCGAGGAAGCCCAACGGCGCGAGGCCGAACGCAAAAAACGGGAAGAAGCCGAACGACTCCAACGCGAACAAGCCGAAAAGCAAAGACTTGAGCAACAACGCAAAGCCGAAGCCGAAAAGCGGCGTCAAGCCGAAGAAAAACGGCTGGCCGAGCTGCGAGAAGCGCAGATGCAGCGCATCATCAGTCAGGCCGGCAGCGGCACACAGGCCACTGGTGCCGCCCAAGGCAGCGCGGCCGGGACTCCTTCCGCCGGCTACGCCGGACGGCTACGTGCTCGCATCAAGCCCAACATCATCTTCGTGGACACGCTGACGACCAACCCGGCGGCCGAAGTCGAAGTGCGCGCCGCCCCCGACGGCACCATCCTCGGCGCCCGGCTGGTTCAGTCCAGCGGGCACCCCGAATGGGACCAAGCCGTGCTGCGCGCCATCGAACGCACCCAAACCCTGCCACGCGACGACAACGGCCGCGTGCCCTCCCCCATCCTCATCACCTTCCGACCCAAAGACTGACCCCCC
>NZ_BCWK01000011.1:0-132533 GCF_001592165.1 Caldimonas taiwanensis NBRC 104434 | reverse complement strand
AAGGACAGCGACGCTCGGCAAGAAGCGTCAGCCAGGAAAGCGTCAGCCAGTATCCCGACGGCACGCGCCGCCTGCGCTGGGCTCAGCCGCTGCGCAGGTCCAGATCCCAGAGCACATCCTCACCCAGGCGGTAGGCCCGAGCGCGGGGGCGTAGACACTGGCTCATCTGTTGCACCGGAGGCAGTTGCACGCCGGGCCGACCCTGTCCGATCAACACTGGCGCCACCATCAAGTGCAAGCGGTCGAGCACACCCTGGGCCAGGCAGCGCGACACGGTCACCCCCCCGCCTTCGACCAGCAGCACGGCCAGCCCCCGCTCACGCAGGCTCGCCAGCAGGGCCGGCCAGACCACTTGGCCGGCCGCATCGACCAACCCCGGCACGGCCAGCACTTGGTGCGCCCCCACGCGTTGGGCCGCGCGGGTGCGGTCGCGAGCATCACACACCAGCAGCGTGGGCGCCAGGCCATCGGTGAACACACCGGCCTCGGGCGGTACGCGCAGGTGCACGTCGAGCACCACCCGGGTGGGATGGGGCCCGCTCACGTGCCGCGTGGTCAGCCGTGGGTTGTCGGCCACCGCCGTGCCGGTACCCACCAGCACCGCATCGCTCAGCGCACGCAGCCGGTGCAAGTGGACGAGGGCCTCGGGACCGTTGAGCGCCCCCGAATCGCCCCCCTGGGTGGCGACCTGGCCGTCCAGGCTCTGACCGAGTTGGCCGACCACCCGGCTGGTTCCCGCCGGCACCTCGGCCACCAGAGGCAACAAGGGGCCGGCCAGCTCGTGCGCTGCCAGCGGCCAGGCTCCGTGGAGCTGCCATTGACCGTCATGCAGGTGCATGCCCAGCCGGGGATCGTGCGCAGCACTCAGGCGCGGTGCAGGCCCTGCGCCCTGGCGGCGGCGCCAGTCGGCGGCCTGCAGCAGCAACGGCCACAGGGCTTCACAGGCCAGCGCTGCCGTGCGGCCCAGGGCCAAAATGTTCGGACCATGATGCTGCTCGAGGGTCAAATCGAAGCCTCCGCATCAGGAAGTGGACAGGTGCGGGCGGCAGCGGCCGAAAAGCGCTGGATGGGCCTGCGCCGGTAGAGCCCCGCCATCGCGGCTATGCTAACAGCCTGATGAATGCACTGACCTCCCCTCTTGCCACCTTGCCGGCGCAGGATCTGGCCTCGGAACGCGCGGCCATCCGCGTGGACCGGGCCCAGACCGAACTCAAGCACGGCCGTGTGCTGGCTTTGCGCTCGGACGCCGGCTCGGTGCTGCTGGCCGCCACGATCGAAACCCTGAGTCCGCCCCGTCTGGCCTGGCTGACCGGCCTGGGCATGCCTCTGCGACTGCTGTTCACCGCCGAGCGGGCCGCGGCCCTCGGCCTGGGTGTGGCCGGCAGTGTGAGTCTTCCGCTGCCTGCGGGCGCCAGCGTCGAACAACTACAGGCGCTGGGTGCAGTGACCTTGGAATTCGATACCGCAGGCCGCGTGCGCCTGCCTTCGGCGGCGCCTGATCGTGCGTCTTTGGGAACGCCGCAACCCGCCACCGCCGTGATGCTGGCAGCCCTGACCTTGGCCAAGCGGGCCCGTTTGATCCCCGCTTTGGTGGTGGTCGACATCGGTGCCGTGGGCGACGAGATGCTGGAAGCGGCCCAGCTCGAAGTCGTCAGCGAAGCCGAGGTCAGACAGGTCAGCGAGCAAGGGCATCTGAGTCTGCGTCGCGTCAGCGACGCCCACGTGCCCATCGATGCGCACGACGACTGCACGCTGGTGCTGTTCCGGGAACTCAACGGCGATGCAGAGCATGTGGCCATCATCGTGGGCCAGCCCGACCGCAGCCAGCCTGTGCCGGTGCGCTTGCATTCATCGTGCTTGACCGGCGACCTGCTGGGCAGCCTGCGCTGCGACTGCGGCGACCAACTCCAGCGCGCCATCGCCCACTTGGCCGAGCGCGGCGGCGTGCTGCTCTACCTGGCCCAGGAAGGCCGCGGCACCGGCCTGGGCAGCAAACTGCGCGCCTACCGATTGCAAGACAGCGGTTTGGACACCATCGACGCCGACCACTATCTGGGCTTTCGCGCCGACGAGCGCGACTTCCAAGCCGCCGTGGCCATGCTCAAGGCACTGGACATCACCCGCATTCAGTTGTTGACGAACAATCCGCGCAAGATCGAAGCACTGCGACGTGGAGGCATCGACGTGGTCGATCGCATCGCCTTGCATGCGCCACCCACGGTGCACAACGCACGGTATCTGGCCACCAAACGAGAGCGTGCCGGGCACATCAAGCCTGAAGACGAGCAGGAGTGAAGCCGGCTCAGGCCGCCAGCCGAGCCCGAAAACGCAAATAGTCGGCCGCGCACTCTTGCGGCCGCTCGATCATCGGCAAATGCCCCACGCCGGGCAAGCGAATGAGCTCGGCCTGCGGCATCAGGCGCTGCAAAATGGTTCCGCCCTCGGGGTGGAGCACACGGTCTTCCTCACCCCACACGATGAGGCTGGGGGCCTGTACGGTGCGGGCACGCTCTTCGATCGGGTCGGCTTTGATCTGCTGATACACCCGCAGCTCCAACGCATGGTTGGCCATGCGTTCTTTGGCCATCACGCGGATGTAAGGCATCGGCACCTCGGGCAACTTGGCCACGGTAAAAGCCAGTGTGCGGGCGAAATCTTCGGCGCTTCTGACCAGCAAGGGATTGTCACCGCCGGCCTGCACGATTTGCGCCAGCTCGCTCGGCGGCGCACTCCACACGCCACCGGGCGCCAGCAGCCACAGGCTCTTGACCGCCTGCGGGAAGCGCGCTGCGAAGGCCAAAGCGATATGCCCGCCCATCGAGTTACCGCCCAAGTGCAGTGCCGGGGCTCCCAAGGCTTGGGCCAAGGCCATCAAACGCTCGGCCTGGGCCTCGGTGTGGTAATCGGCATCCATCGGCTTGGCAGACTCTCCAAAGCCGATGTGGTCGGGCACGATCACGCGATAGTGCGGCGTGAGGTAGCGCGCGATCATGTTGAAGTTGTCCTTGTTGCCGCCAAAACCGTGCAACAGCATCAGCGGTTCGCCCTCGCCCCCTTCCAGATAGACATAGTGCAGCCCACCGGGCAGGGTGATGGACTTGCGCTGCAAGCCCGCACGCTGACGCAGCGTATCGAGCATGTAGCCGACGGCTTTCTCCGGAGCGAATTGGGCGAAGATCTGTGCAAGCAGGTTCATGGCAGCCGAGGATAGCCCAGGGCTGGGTCGATGTGTGTCACCGACTCGTCAACCGGCAGCCCCAGTGCCCTGCAGGCGGCCCCCCTTGGGGTCTGCGAGTCTTCTCGCACGGGGCCCCTGGCGGTCCGTCTCAAAGCGTGCCAAGATGGGGCACGGCCTTCAACCCACGTCAGGAGGGCATCATGGCCACACCCGTTCGCGCAAGCAACGGCCCATTTGCGGTGCAGGTGGAAGCGGGCAAAGACTACTGGTGGTGCGCCTGCGGGCTGAGCACGCACCAGCCGTTTTGCGACGGCTCGCACCGGGCCCAAGGCGTCTTCACGCCCGTGAAGTACAGCGCAACCCGAGATACCACGGTGTGGTTTTGCGGCTGCAAATCCACCGCAAACGCCCCGCTGTGCGATGGATCGCACAAGCGAGAGACGTGACCCTCGAGGCAATCGCCACAAGCCGGCTTGAGAGTGGAGCGCCCGCTTTTGGCGTGGGCCCGCATTCGGTCGCCCTCTTGTACGGAGACAGCCAAGAGGCTCTGTGAGCGATGTCACCGTATCTCTTGGTGAAGTCGATACCCAGATCGCGCGGAGGAGCCGCCGCGAACCGCAAGCCCATGAGCCAGCTCGGCGGTCGATCCCCGCTCGCGCGGGGCAGCCCATGGGACGTGGCGTCGTACAGGAAGAATCTGAGGTCGATCCCCGCTCGCGCGGGGCAGCCACGCGGTTGCCCGCGATGAAGGCCCGCTCGTGCGGTCGATCCCCGCTCGCGCGGGGCAGCCCTGGACGACGCCTGCAGCACCGCCGAAGTGATGGGTCGATCCCCGCTCGCGCGGGGCAGCCCGCCCGCCGTGGCGGCGGATCCATGCAGACTCAGGTCGATCCCCGCTCGCGCGGGGCAGCCGTGACGCCGAGCGCGTCCACCAACCTGGCGTGCGGTCGATCCCCGCTCGCGCGGGGCAGCCGCCCACACCGGAAGAAATCCGATCGTCAAGGCGGGTCGATCCCCGCTCGCGCGGGGCAGCCTCCGTGCCGGCCGCGATGGTCTTGCCCACGCGGGGTCGATCCCCGCTCGCGCGGGGCAGCCTCTGTTTCCCATGTTCACTCGCTCCTTGGTCGGGGTCGATCCCCGCTCGCGCGGGGCAGCCGGTGTCACACGCAAGTGCATGTAGGGCTGCTCGGGTCGATCCCCGCTCGCGCGGGGCAGCCCATCCGCGTCCACACCTTCGACCTGCCTGCTTGGGTCGATCCCCGCTCGCGCGGGGCAGCCTGATCGCTGATGAGGAACTGCCTGACGTGGTGCGGTCGATCCCCGCTCGCGCGGGGCAGCCTGCTCTTTATCAACCACGCTATTACACTTAACGGGTCGATCCCCGCTCGCGCGGGGCAGCCCTGCGCTCGCCGTGTGGAACACCTGATGAAAGAGGTCGATCCCCGCTCGCGCGGGGCAGCCGCGATGCTGGATAGATTTGCTCAACGTATTACAGGTCGATCCCCGCTCGCGCGGGGCAGCCGCTGGCGCTGGAGGTGGTCCGCACCGGGGTGCAGGTCGATCCCCGCTCGCGCGGGGCAGCCATGGCGCGTAAAGGGGAAGCCGGGGCCGTGAAGGGTCGATCCCCGCTCGCGCGGGGCAGCCTGGGGGCTTAGTGGGCTTGGGGGCTGCGCCGAGGGTCGATCCCCGCTCGCGCGGGGCAGCCGTCTGACACATCCGCAGGCATGCGGCTGGTGCAGGTCGATCCCCGCTCGCGCGGGGCAGCCTCTGCTTGAATTGCTTCATGGAAGATCATCTAGGGTCGATCCCCGCTCGCGCGGGGCAGCCGCCACCGCCGCCGCAGCAGCTATAGACCTCACAGGTCGATCCCCGCTCGCGCGGGGCAGCCCGCAGCATGCCGGCATCCACGAGCGTCTTGTCGGGTCGATCCCCGCTCGCGCGGGGCAGCCTGTCCAGTGTAACTCATTGATTGTTAAAGAATTTACGCTGACCTGGTGATTCAGCGCTCAGACGGCCGGCGGGCAAGGATCAGGCCGTCGACCTCGGTCAACTCGATCGGAGGGCTGCCCAAACTGCGGACGGTTTGTCCGCCAGGCATGTTTCGCTCCTGCCAAAGCATCACGATCGAAGCCTCCCGCTCGTTGGGAAACCAGGCTTCGAGCACGTCCCAAATGCGACTGCGCACCGCTGGGGACAACCGTGGCGCACTGTAAACGCCAGGGGCGAGTTCCAGCATCGCCGAGGCCAAGAAGCCGCGCACGCGCGCAGACACGTTACGCGTCACCACCACGGTCATCGACATCGAAAAGCTCCTTGATGCGCTCGATCATCTTCGGGATGAGCTTGTCGCGCCGGAAGGCTGCTGCCGCTCGGCGGCGCACTTCCCGTTCCAAGCTGTCGGCTTTGCCGTCGAGCATGGCCCGCACCGCACCAAAGGCAAGCGGCACGGTGAGGTCCACCCGCCAAAGGTCGGCAATGTCGAGCGTGAACGCATTGCTCGAATCCTCGTGGATGAAGCCCAAGGGGGGCAATGCTCCCACGGCGGCCACCGCAATGTCGGCCGCAGCCTCGACGAAGGTGGCCGCGTGGTTGATGGCCTGGTTGGGCAGATCCGCAGCATGGGGGTTGTCGCGGTCATAGCGGCGACCGTGCCAGTCGATGCCAAAACGCTGGGCGAGGAGTTTGTAGCTTTCCTTGATGCGCGCGCCTTCGATGCCCCGCAGGGTTTCGATGTCGCGGTGCGGTAGCACGCGCCCGAAGCGCCAGGCGTAGAGCCTGCGAGCCGTGTCGAGTCGGCGGCGGGGATCGGCCCACCGCTCGGCATGGGCGCGCGCCACCTCGGAGCGGCCCTGGCCCATGGGCGGGGCGGTGTAGCTTTTGACGCCCCCTTCGCCGACGGCGGCAATCAGCGTGCCGTGGCGGGCACACAGGCGCAGCACGTCTTGCGTGAGGCTGGTGCCAGGCCCCAGCAGAATCATCGAGACGGCTTGATAGGGAATGGCGTAGTCGCCGGCATCGAGCGTCTCGCTCTGGGCAGCGACGAAACGCAACGTGCCGTCTTCCACCGACAGGCGGCCGTACTCCAGCCACAGCAGCCCGTGCCGGTCGGCATGGGGAATGCGCGAGGCGGCCAGCCCCAGCCTCCCCGAGAACAAGCCTGGATCGGGACTCATCGTGGCGGGGCGAGCAAGACCATGCCAAAACCGAACGCGCGGTGGCGGCCGATCCCGCGCGCAAGCTGCTCGCCAAACCGCACGGGGTCGAGGATGGTGGCTTCGGCGTCAAAGAGCGCCCACGGCCGTTCGATGGTCTTGAGCCGATGGCCGTTGCGGTGATCGCGCCGCAGCAGCCGCGCTTGCGCAGCCATGCCGAGCAGCTCCACCTGCTCCAACTGCACCACCCCTTGCCATTGCCGGGCAAACCACTCCCGATAGACCTCGCCGCGCGGTGGGGCGGCATCGCCCAGCCGGTCCAATGCGCGCAGGTACACGTCCTTCTCGTCGCCCTCCTTGCGCGAGACCGGGCAGGCAAGCACTTCGAGGTGCAAGCGTTGCCCCGCGCGCCACTCGCTGGGCATCGGTTTGCTCGCCACGCCTGCGGCATCGAGCGCTTCCCAAGCCAAGGGAGAGGCGTAAGTTTGGGCATGCTCGAGCAACTTCGCGGCGTCGACACCCGCATAGGCCAGCACTTCCCGTCGGCGCTCGACATAGCGAAACGGCTTCGGTGCGTGTTCGCCAAAGAGCGCCGCGAACCAGGCGTGTAGGGTGTAGCCCCAGGTTTCGTCTTCCTGGGTGATGCCGTGCGCATGGGCAAAGCGCATGAGGCGCGGGGGGGCGATGGGGAGACGCACCAGGTGCAAGCCACTCATGGGGCCACCTCCAATAGGCCCACGGCGTAGCGCTCGGCGCCGCGGTGGATGTTGTTGGCCCAGTCGCGCCGGTCGAAGCGCTCCTCAATGCCTGCGCCTTCGCCTTCGTCGAGCGGCCACAGGGCGGTGATGCGCGCAGGTCGGCGGCGCGGGCCGATCTCGGCCAGCGGTTCGGCCGCGAGCGCGGCTTTCACGCCTTCGGCCACGCGCCGACCCAAGAAAATGGGCGCGGCCGGAAGGCACGGCTTGCGCCCGATGAAGAGCGGACGCGCCGGGCGGCGCAGCGCGGCTTCCAGTTCGTCGAGGGTCGGTGTGCCGTCGCCGTCGAGGGCAAGAGCGACGGTGGCCACGCCATTGGCCCAGTGGTCCCGCCAGCGTTGATGGGTGCCGGTGGCAGCAGATCCCCCCTTGCGGTCTTCACGCCGCCCGCGGGTGGTCCAACCGGTATCGACCAGGAAGGCTTGACCGAGATCGACCGTCTGGTACTCCGTCAGCGGTTCAGGCTCGGCGTCCCAGCGTGCCGCAAAGCGCAGCCGGTCTTGCAAGGCTTGCAGTTTCGCGGTGTCGCGGTGGTCAAGCCCCAAGGCGTTGCCCAAAAGCCCCGCGAGCATGGAGCGCCCCGGAAAGCGCCAGGTGGGATTGTTCTGGTCCACCACCACGCCGCCAAAGCTCATGAGGGGCGCATCGAAGCGCAGAATCAACACGTCCATGGCAAGCCGCCTCAGCGTTGCGGGCCAAAGAGGGCATCGAGCGCCGCTTGCACCGCCGCGGGTACGGGCTGTTTGGGCGGAAGATGGGGCGGCTGGTCGAGGGTGGTGGACAAGAAGCGCCCATCGTCGGAACCGGGGCCGCCGTACATCTCGTCGAGGGCCTTCACATAGGCGGCCAGCCGCTCGAGCGCCGCCTGGCGCAGATCGCGTTTGCCGTCGGCTTTGAGCGCATCCAGATAGGCGTTGGCGAGCGTGCGCGGCTGCGCGGTGCCGGTTTCCAGGTACAAGACATCGGCCCAGGCATAGGGGGCGGTGCTGCCCTTCTTGGCGCCGGGGCTTTGCCGCAGGATGCTCTGGATCAAGGCGTCGAGCACGCGGCGGGTGTTGGCAGGGTCTTGCGCTTTCCAGTCCTTGGGGTCGCAGCCGGTGAGGTTGGACACCAACAGCGGCACATCCACGGCCACATAGCCGTAATAGAGGCCGGCGCCGAGTTCGGTTTGGTTGGCGTGGGCGGCGCCGGTTTCGTCGTCGCGGTTGAGGTCATCGACCACGGTGAAGTAGTCCATCTCGGTGTGGGCCGCATGGACGGTGAAGGCATGGGCCACGTGCACCGGTGCATCCACGCGTGCGAGCAGGTCCGAGGTGACCATGCGGCCAAAGAGCGCCCCGGTAAGCCCCGCGGCGGCCTTGCCCATGGCTTTGATGTTCTCTTTCTCCTCCTTCGATTTGAGCCGCTCCGTGAGCGCCTTCACCGGCTCGCTCTGTTCGCTGGCCCAGCGCAATAGGTCAACGAAGTAGTCGGCTTCGCGCAGGCCGAACAGCACCGGCTGGTTCAGGTCACCTCCTTCTTTGACGCCTCCGTCGATCACCGCTTTGGCCAGCGGCTCGATGAGGGCTTGGACTTGCGCTTCGGGGACGCCTGCGGCCACGGCCTTGGGTTGGACGGTGCGGGTGAAAAAGGACCGGGTGCGCTGGGCGTCGGGCATTTCGGGAAGCTGCTCGACCAGATCTTCCCGCCAATGGCGCTTGAGGCATTGTGAGGAGACGCGCAGCCGCACGGCATTGCCGAAGGGGATGCGCTTGGCGAGGTTGGCGTCGTCGCGGTTCAAGAGGCTCGCTGGATAGGCGGTGAGGGTGTGGATTTGCAGGAACATGGGCTTTACTCCTTGGCGTTAGTGTCTTTGGGAAGGTGACGGTAGTAGGCGGCGGCGATACGGCGGTGGAGTTGCTCGCGCTTGTCGGGGTCGTGCGTGAGCAGAAACTGCGCAGCGTCGCACCAATCGAAGCGCTCGCCTTTGGCGGCGAGGAAGCGCACCGCGCTCATGAAGAGATCGAGGCGCAGATCGTCGGGGGCCGAGAGCAGCCGTTCCAGCCGCCCTTCGGCGAATTGGCTTTCGGCCAGTGCCTGCCCGAGCGGGCGCTTGGGATCATGGGAATCGGCGCCGCAGGTGGCCAGGCCCCAGGCAAGCGCCATCCAGGCTTCAGTTTGCGGTTCGCTCGGTAGCTCGTCCCCGAGATGTCGCAGCCACAGCCGGTAAAAGGCCAGCGGCGGGGGTTGCCCCGGCGCCCAGCGACGCAGCGCGGCGCGGTCGCCGGTGGGGTAATGGGTTTGGCCGATGACTGCGGCGAGGCGGCCGATGCGGGTGCCGAGCGTGTCTTGCGGGGTGTCGGTGCTTGCGTTCGGGCTCATGCGAGGCTCTCCTCTTCGAGAACGTCAGATGGTGCGGGGCTGCGGCGAGGCAGGGGGAAGTCGTGTTTGCGCAGTAGGCCGTGCCAAGCGCGATGAGCCTGGGTGATGGCCCGCCAGCGGCGGTTGGCGGGCAGCGGCAGGCGCTCCTGCGCTTGTTCGAGCAGGTCCTGTGCGGCATCGACCAGTCGTTGCCGCCAATCGCGGCGTACGGCGTCGTGATCTTGCTCGGCGCCGCGCCACAACGCCGGAAAGAAGTCGGCTTCCCATCGCCGCTGAAACGCGCGACGTGCGGCTTCGAGTGCGCTCTTGACGCGCTCGAAATCCGGTTGCTCGGGTCCACCTTCGGCCAGCACGGCGAGCGCGGTGGCCAAAGTGTTTTGCACCGTCTTGGCATCCGTCAGCTGCTTTTCCGCCAGATGGCCGAGGGTGTCGCGGCTTTGTTTGCTGAGCAAGGCCATGCGGGCTTTGGGCGGCACGGGGACGGCTGCTTGGTGGTAACCCTCCGTGGTGCCTTGCCCGCGCACCAGGCAGGAGGCGAGAAACCAGGCATGGCCCTGGCCCGCCCGGGGCGTTTGCAAGGGGGTGAGTTCGAATCCCTGTTCAAAGAGCAAATCGCACAGGCGCTGTGGGGTAAAGCCATCGGCGGAGAGGGTGAGCGCCGAGCGCCCCTTTTTCTTGTCCTGCACATTGATCGGCGTCCAAGGGTCGCCAACGTCACCGTTTTCCAGAGTCTTGGGGCCGATTTGCCGTGCCTTGCTGGTCGCACCCAGCGCGATCACACGACCCGATGCATCGCGCACCAGGCGCACTGGGCGGCAGGCTTCGATGAACCAGGGTTCGAGATCCTTGATGTCATACTGATGGGTGCTTCGCAGCCAGGGCTTGAGCCAGGTCAGCACCACGCCACGCGAGGCGTAACCGTAGGGTTGGTTCAGCGTTTCGGCGCGCAGGCCGCAGACGATTTTGGTTTCCTCCCGAAACCGCGCTCCCCACGCAGGCGAACTCACCCAGGAGACGATGGCGCGGCTGCCTGTACCAGTGTTCATTCGTGCGATGCCGTAGTTGTCCCGACCATAAACTCCACTCATGGTCTGCAGCAGGAGCAAGGCGTAGAGCCATGCTTCAGCCTCTTCCGGCTCCACACGAGCCATCTTGACGTCGTGGTTCTTGGCCGTGACGAGCACATCGAGTTCGTCCGGCCGGGTGGCTTTGGTTTTGAACTTGCCTTTGGTGTCCGACGATGAGTTGATTCTTATATCTTCCTGGGTCCATGGATGCTGCAAAAACGCCGGCTTGGTCACGTCCTCCACCACGAGCTGCCAGGCTTCGGGAATGCCTTCGGCGAGCTCCAGCAGGCCGTCGCGCCAGTAGGCCGGATCGGTGGGAAGGTCGTCGGTGCGCCGGCGCGCCTGGATGCTGGCGGCCAGTTGCACGAGGAAGACATGCCAGGGGTCGGCCTGGTGGGCGCGTAGCCCCGTGTAGCCCTCGATGGCTTCTGCGGAGAGCAGGGCGAGGAGTTCGGGAAGGCTGACGCGGCGCTCGCCCTGCGCGGTGCGTACGCCGATCAAAGGGTCTTGAAGGAGGTCATGCATCGTCTTTCTCCAGGCCAAAGCGGGTGTAGCGGAAGCCTTGATGGCCGATCGCAAACCGAAAACCGTCTGCCGTCGGCTCGGCGCGCACGGATTCCGGCACGGTGGCACCCTTCAGCCAGCGTGCGGGGATGGAAACACGGCCCATGTCGGCGCCGAACGGCGAGCGCATCGGTGTCTCGAGGGGAATGTCGAACGTGGGATCCCCCAGCCGGGTGAGCACGCGCTCGCCCTGGTCCGGGTAGTGGAGTTCGCCGAAGGGTTTGCCATCGAGCACCGAGCGCAGGGCTTGGCGCAGCTCCGCCCCTTCCCGCCCTTCGATCGATTGCCCATGCGCCCGCCAGGCGTCCCCCAGCGTTTGGAAGGCTTCCGTGTGGGTGGTGCGCTCGATCCGTTCGCGCGCCTGCTGTGGCAGCACGAGCCGTGGATCGCGACGCAGTTCCGCCCAGGTGCAGGCGAGCACGCGGCCGTCGGCATAGACGCTGCCAAGACCCGCCGGGGCGCGCAGCGCATCGTTCTTGTCGAGGTAACCAATGAGCTCCTTGTCGGGCACGCGCACGAGCGCCCGCGGCGCTTCGAACCCCGGCGGGCGCAGCCGCCCCGCATGGCGGTGGAGCCTGCCCAGCCGCTGGATCAGCACGTCCATCGGTGCGAGGTCGGTGATCACCCAATCGGCGTCGATGTCCAGGCTCTGCTCCAGCGTCTGCGTGCCGATGAGGAGCTTGGCCCCTTCGCGCAAGCCTTTGCCGAGTTGCGCCGTGACGGCCTCATCGAGCCATTCGCGGTCCTCCCGGGCAAAGCGGCCATGGTGGGGGCAACGCACGCCCGATACGGCGAACAAGGCGGGCAGCAGCTCTGGTTGGGCTTCGAGCGCGCTTTCCACGCGGCGAAAGAGCGCATTGGCGCGCGTCACCGTGTTGCAGACCACGAGCACCCGCGCGCCGGCTTCCAAGGCCGCGATGAGGCGCGGCAATAGTGCGTCGTCATCGGTGAGCGTGGGAGACAGTTCCACCGCGATCTGCCGCTCGCGCGCCGCCGGCATGGGCCAGGCACCGGTGCGGGAAGACAGGAGCGGATAGGGGCGTGCGATGGCCTCATTCAAAGGCACCGCCGCCCGCTCGAAATAGGGCGCCGCTGCCGACTCCCCCAAGGTGGCCGACAGCAGCAGCGCCCAGCCACCGCGCCCCACGTGGCCCTCGAGGAGCGCGCGCAACACTTCGCGCATGTAGGGGTCCGAGGCGTGGACTTCATCGACCACCAAGAGATGGCGGTCCAGGCAGACCGAACGCAGCAGGCTGTGCTTGACCTGCAGCACCGACAGCAGCGCCTGGTCGATCGTGCCCACGGCAATGGGTGCGGCGAGGAAGCGCTTGGGCCGCTCGGCCGACCACAGCCGCTCGCGCTTTTGGTCTGGCTCGCTGTCGTCCCAAAGGACACCTTGCGGGTTGGGCAGCACGGGCTCTCCATCGACCTTCACGTAGCCCGGGGCGGCAAGGAGCACCGGGCTGGGCCGAGCATCGGGTTCGAACGCCGCCTCCACCGCGCGGCGCACTCGCTCGTAGAGCTCGCGCGCAGCCACCCGCGTGGGCAGGGCGAAGTAGAGCCCATCGACATGGCCCTCGGCATAGAGGCGGAAGAACCAGGCGAGCGCCGCTTCGGTCTTGCCCGATCCGGTGTCCGATTCCGCCAGGAGCAGGCGGGTGTCGTCGCTGGGCTCGAGGGTTTCGGCAAGCGCCCGCTGCAGCTCGGTGGGCTGGAAGGGAAAGACTTCCGCAAAGGGTTTGGGCGCGCGCGGCTCGGGGGGGCTGAGCCCGATGGCGCGCAGGGCGCGCTGGGCGGCCTGGGTGGCAAATGCACGACGGTCCTGGTCGTCGCTGGCGCGATAGGGAAAAAACTGGGTGTCCGAGCCGATCCAGTCGGCCAGCATCACCAGGCCCGCAAAGCGTTGCTGAAACTCCGGCGTGGCGTCGATGGGCGGCACGTTTTCGGTGAAGGCTTCGGGAAAGGCCTGCCGCGCGGCCACCGCCAGCGCATCGAGTGCGGCAAGGGGGTCGTAATCCGAGGCGGCGCGCCACCATCGCTTGGCGGCGTCGCCCCCGCATGCCTTGTAGTCGCTCAACGACACCGGCCGCCCATGGTGGGAGAGGCTGGCCACAAGCATTTGGCATGCCTGCTCCTCATCCCGAAACCAGCCTGCGATGTCCGTGATGAGCCGCGTCCACTGCGGTGGCCAGGCGTTTTGCAACTCCATGAGCAAGGCCAGCGCCTCGAAGACATGCCCGGCTTTCTCGCTTTCACGCGCCTTCGGATCCGCCTTGGCCTGAAAGCCCCGGTTGCATTTGCCGAAATCGTGCAGGTAGGCCAACACGGCCAGACGTTCTGCCTGCCCGGGCTGCAAGCGCCCCCATCGCGCCACTGGCGGCAATTGGAGCAAGGCGCGACAAACCAGGGCCACATCGAGGCAGTGGTCGACCAGGGGATGACGTGTTCCGCAGTCCGACACTTTTCCCCAGGGAACGGGAGCCGTTTGAGTCATGGTCTTGGGCACCTGTCATTGGAGGTCTCTGCCCCCACCGCTCAGCGGACGGTCGGGCGCAGGACATTCTCGCCAACAGGCCGCACCTTCCCTGATCCCCCCAAAGAGGGATCGGCCCATGGGGGCCGGCCCCCGCGATCTGGGAAGATGGCAGCCTCTGCATCCATCCCCCGCTCTGTGGAGGCCATCATGTCTGCCTTGGGTCCTCAGGTGCTCGTCCAGCTGTCAGACACCCACATCACCACCCCTGGCCAGTGTGTGGACGGGCGTGTGGACACCGCCGCCGCGCTGGCGCGCGCGGTGCAAACGATCCAGCGCTGGCGCCCCTCGCCAGCGGCGGTGTTGATCAGCGGCGATCTGGTCGAATCCGGCACGGCCGAGGAATATGCTCATCTGCGCGCCCTGCTGGCCCCGTTGTCGGCGCCGTTGTATGTCATTGCGGGCAATCACGACGAGCGGCAAGCCTTGCGAGCGGCTTTTCCCGAACATGCCCATCTCGGGCCGGCCCAGCGCGAGGCGTTCATCCAGTACGCGGTCGATCTGCCGGGCGCCTGGCGCTTGGTCGCGCTGGACACCGTGGTGCCGGGTGCCAGCCACGGCGCCCTGTGTAAACAGCGGCTGGCCTGGCTGCAGGCCACTTTGGAACAGGCACCCACACGACCGACGATCGTGGCCATGCACCACCCACCGTTTCGCACCCACATCGCCGCCATGGATGCCTTGGGCCTGCGGCACGGGCGCGATGCCTTCGAGGCGATCGTCCGGCGCCATCCGCAGGTCCAACGCATCGTCTGCGGTCACCTGCACCGCAGCATCCAAGCCCGCGTGGCGCACACGGTGGCGCTGACCGCGCCATCGCCAGCCCATCAGGTGGCCTTGAACCTGATGGACGATGAGCCGCTGAGTTACACCTTCGAGCCGCCTGGCCTGGCCTTGCATGTCTGGACGAGCAGCACCGATCTGGTCAGCCATGTGCTGCCCTTGGGTGAGTTCCCGGGCCCGTTCCCTTACTAGCCCAATGCGCAGGGCCGGTCGGGCTGTCCGCATCGTCGCCGCGCCGGCCCCAGACGATTTGCCTCCAGCGACGGCAGGCCGAGGATGGCTCAGAACGCGGGAATCGTGCCGTCGGCGATCAGCAAGGTCTCCAGCGCCTGATCACGGATGCCATAGAAGCGCTTGATCTCGCGAATCTGGTCCAGCACGTCGCCGACCGGCTTGGGATGGGCTCGCCGGACGGCCAGAATCATCTTGTTCTTGTTGGTGTGTTCGAGCGAGATGAACTCGAAGACCCGGGCGTCGTAGCCACAAGCCTCCAGCAGCAACGCGCGCAGCCCGTCGGTGAGCATTTCGGCCTGCTGCCCCAGGTGGACCCCATGCTGCAGGATCGGTCGCAAGGGTTGCGGGCTGAGCAGCTGCGGGCGGATTTGCTTGTGGCAGCACGGCGCACACAGGATGATCGCCGCGCCACCACGCACGGCCTGGTGGATGGCCAGATCGGTGGCCGTGTCGCAGGCATGCAGGGCGATCATCACGTCGATGGGCTCGGGCGCACGCCGGGCGATGTCGCCTTCGTCGAAGCGCAAGCCTTGCAGGCGCAGCCGCTGCACGACGCCATTGCACAACGCCACCAAGTCGCCGCGCAGCTCCACGCCCACCACATCGGCCTGGCGCTGCAGGCCGTGCAGCAGGTGGTCGTGCACGGCAAAGGTGAGATAGCCCTTGCCGGCGCCGAAGTCCAGCACCCGCACGGGTTGGCTGGCTGCGCGCGCCGCCAGCGGGGACTCGGCAAAGGCATGCGCAAAGATTTCGACGAATTTGTTGATCTGCTTCCACTTGCGGGCCATGGTCGGCACCAGGCGGTGCGCGGCATCCATCACGCCCAATTCGACCAGGAAGGGCCGCTGCGGATCGACCCAGCGATGCTTCTGGCGGTTGTGCTCGGCCGGGGCGGGCGCTTCGACGCCCGCCCCATGGAGACGGCCGCTGCGCAGGCTTGCCTTGCCCTTGCGGCTGTAGGCCAGCTGCACTTCCTGCGTGGGCGTGAACAAATGGGCATTGCGAAAGCCCTGGGCGATCCATGCGCGCAACGCACGGGCCACCTCGGTCGCCGGCAGGTTCTTGGTGATGTCGCGGGTGCGGTAGCGCCACACGAAGGACCAGTGCGGCTGGCCGCGCAGCAGCACCGGGCGGCCCGTGAGGCGTTCGAGTTCGGGCTCGGCCCCTTCGTAGCGCGCCAGCACCAGCTTGTGGGCCGTGCCCTGGGCCACTTCGGCCGCCACGCGGGCAAGGAAGCGTTCGAGGGCGTCAGTGGCAGCAGCGGTCATGGACGGACAGGGCAAGGCATGAAAAAGCCCGGCAGCAGCCGGGCTTGCAGGCGGCCGCAGCGGCGGCTCACTGAAGGTGGCTGTTGATCAGCTTGGTCATCTCGAACATCGAGACTTGGGCCTTCTTGAAGATTTCTTTGAGCTTGGCGTCGGCATTGATCATGCGCTTGTTCACCGCGTCCTGGAGCTTGTTCTTCTTGATGTAGTCCCAGACTTTCTTGGTGACTTCGGTGCGGGGCAGGGCCTTGTCGCCCACGATCGCGGCCAAAGCGCTGCTGGGGGTCATCGCCTTCATGAAGGCGGCATTGGGGGTGCGCTTGACCTTGGGCTTGGCTTCTTTTTTGGCCGCGGCCGTCTTGGCCGGGGCCGCCTTCTTCGCCGCTAGCGCCTTCTTCGCCGGCGCCGCCTTCTTCGCGGCCGGGGCCTTCTTGGCCGGCACGGCCTTCTTCGCTGCCGCCTTTTTGGCGGGAGCCTTTTTCGCAGTTGCCATTTCGAATCTCTCCATCATGAGTGGTTGATGTGCCGGGTCGGGGCGAGAACCGCATGAGCCCTCGTTCCTGCCGAACGCCTGCGTCGCGAATGGTACTGCGTGCGCATGCCCCTGAGAAGCCGTTTTCAGAGGGAAAACCGCCGCACCACCCAGTATTGATGCGGTTTTGTCGCGGCTTGGCATCACAAGGCAGGGCCAGCCCCCCTGCCCACGCTCCTGGACGGTGCAACAACGGGCTGTTACCCATCGTCGGCAGAGGCTGCCCACAATGGTTGGCCCCCTTCGTTCAACCCGTTCAGACAGGAGACAGCCATGGCCAAGAAGATCCTCATGCTCGTGGGCGATTTCGCCGAAGACTACGAAACGATGGTGCCATTCCAGGCGCTGTCGATGGTGGGCCACACGGTGCACGCCGTATGCCCGGACAAGCGCGCCGGCGATTGGGTCATGACGGCCGTCCACGATTTCGACGGCTACCAGACGTACTCGGAAAAACCGGGGCATCGCTTCACCCTCAATGCCAGCTTTTCCGAGGTCCGGGCCGAAGACTACGATGCCTTGGTGGTGCCTGGCGGTCGCGCGCCGGAGTACTTGCGCATGAACCGTGAGGTGATCGCCCTCGTGCAGCATTTCGCCAAGGCCGACAAACCCATCGCCGCCATTTGCCACGGCGCCCAGTTGCTGGCGGCCGCCGGCGTGATCCGTGGCAAGCAGGTCTCGGCCTACCCGGCGTGCGCCGCCGAAGTGGAGCTGGCCGGCGCCAGTTATGCCGCCGTCGCGGTGGACCAGGCCATCACCGACGGCCGCTTGGTGACCGCGCCAGCCTGGCCGGCGCACCCGGCTTGGCTGGCGCAGTTTTTGAAGGTGCTGGGCACACGCATCGAAGCCTGAGCTTGGCAAGGCCGCGGCACAGCGGCTATGGTTGAAGCGGACCGCGCGCCGGCGCGGCGAGGAGACACCGATGTGCGAGATCTTCATCCGCGCCAACCCCCAATCCTATGAATCGCGCACCCGCTCGGTGCGTCTGCACGGCGTGGTCACCAGCATCCGGCTGGAAAACCTGTTTTGGGACGTGCTGACCGAGATTGGCCAGCGCGACGGATTGGGCGTGACGCAGCTCATCGAAAAGCTGTATGACGAGCTGGTGGCCGCGCGCGGACGGGTGGGCAACTTCGCCTCGTTCCTGCGCGTCAGCGCGCTGCGCTACCTGGCGCTGCAGGTGCACGAACGCATCCCCAGCGATCTGTCGGTGCCCATCGCGTCGCTGGACGCGCGCCAGGTGCTCGACCGCCTGCCCGAGCGCTGGGCCGCGCCCCGGCCGCACTGACGCACCGAGTCGGCGCTCAAGGGCGCGACGGATCGAACAAGCACTCCGCGGTGATGTCCTGCAGCGTGGCGCAGCCGCACAAGGCCATCGCGATTTCGAGTTCGTCACGCAGCAGCCGCAGCAGATGCGCCACCCCATGCGCGCCGGCGGCGGCCAGCGCCCACACCTGCGGACGGCCGATGAGCACCGCCCGCGCCCCCAAAGCCAGCGCCTTGAAGACATCGGTGCCTCGGCGAATGCCGCCATCGACCAGCACCGGCACGCGGTCTTCGACGGCTTGCACGATCTGCGGCAAGACGAGCGCCGTGGGCGCTGCCGTGTCCAAGGTCCGCCCGCCATGGTTGGAGACGATGAGGCCAGCCACGCCATGGCGCAGCGCCTCGCGCGCGTCGGCCGGGTGCATCACCCCTTTGAGCAGCACCGGCAATTCGGTGGCGGCGCACAGCCAGTCCACGTCGTCCCAGGTGGGCGCGGCGTGCAGCAGGCCGTCGAACAAGGCGCTGCGGCCAGGCCCCACCGGCGGGGCCACCGCAGGCGGCCGCCCGGCCAGATGCACGGCCGACACGCCTGGCGGCAGCCGAAATTGCGCCCGCCGCTCGCGGTCGCGCGCGCCGCTGACCGGCGCATCCACCGTGAGCACCAGGGCCTCGCAGCCGGCGGCCTGCGCGCGCTGCACGAGTTCGCGCCAAAAGCCGCGGTCGGGCTGAGGGTAGAGCTGCATCCACAAGGGCCCGGCCTGCGGCTCGGCATGGACGACCTGCGCCACGACCTCCACCGCCGTGTTCGACTGCAGGCTCAGCACCATGCCTGCTTGCTGCGCCGAAGCGGCCAAGGCCGTGGCCAGCTCGCCATCCGGATGCGCCAGGCGCTGATGCGCCACCGGCGCCAGCAAGATCGGATGCGCCCAATCGCGCCCCAGCAGGCGCAAGCCCGTATGTCCGCCCGCGGTGGGGCGCAGCACGCGCGGCTGCAGCCGCAGGGCTTGCCAAGCGCCGACATTGGCCTGCACCGTGAGTTCGTCGCCGGCGCCGCCGGCCAGATAAGCCCAGGCCTGGTCGTCCAGGCGCTGGCGTGCCAGCGCCTCATAGTCGGCCGGGCTGATGGCCGGGGCGCTCATGTGTCGGCCCACATGCGCAGCAGGTTGTGATAGGTGCCGGACAGGCCCACCACCGCCGCCTCGGTGCCCGCCAGCTCGCGCAAGGCCACCAAATGGCGGTCCAGATCGAACAACAGGCGGCGCTGCTCGTCACTGCGCACCATGCTTTCGATCCAGAAGAAGCTGGCCAGACGCTCGCCACGCGTGACCGGGCTGACCGCATGCACACTGGTGCCCGGATAGATCACCGCATCGCCGGCGGGCAGCTTGACGCTGCGCGGACCGAAGGTGTCGTCGATGATGAGCTCGCCGCCGTCATACTCCTGCGGCTCGGACAAGAACACGGTGCAGCTCACGTCGGAGCGCACCCGCTGCCCCGTGGCTTGCGAATGCATCACCGCCCCATCGACATGCGCGCCATAGGCATTGGCCGCCCCACCGTAGCGGTTGAACAAGGGGTTGAAGATCTTCTTCGGCAAGGTCGCCGAGAAGAACACCGCATGCCGCTGCACCGCTTGCAACACCAGCGCCTGCAGTTGGCGCGATGCCGGGCTGTCTTGTTTGAGCTGCAGGTTGTTCTTGGCGTGCACCGCTTGGCTGCCGGCCGTGGCGCGCCCATCGATCCAAGGGCCTTCGGCCAGCCACTGGCGGGCTTGGCGGACTTCTTCGGCGCTGAGCACCTGGCGCAAATGCAAGAGCATGTGGAACGATCTCCGCAATGAAAAATGCCGCTGTGCACGGCACAGCGGCTGCGATTGTCGCGCCAAGGCCGAGATGTCGGCCCCGGGGCAGATCAAAACACGGCTTTGAGCGTGGCCTGCACCGTGCGAGGTGCGCCCGGCGCATAAAAGCCGCGGTACAGCGAGTCGGCGTACAACTTGTCGGTCGCATTGTTGACGTTGACTTTCAGCGACAGCGACTCGTTGAACGCGTACTCGGCCATCAAATCCAGCGTGGTGAAACTGGGCGCCTCGATGGTCCGGTTGCCTTCCGGACTTTGCTTGCCACGATGGTTCAACCCCGCCCCAAGGCGCAGCTGCGGCAGCACCCGGTAAGTGGTCCACACGCTGGCCATGTGCTTGGGCGTCAGGCCCGGGCGGTCGCCCTTTTGCTGCGCAATGGCACTGGTGACATTGCTCTCGTCGATGCGAGCATCCGGAATCCAGGTGTAGGACAGGAACGCATCCCACTGGGGTGTGATGCGCCCGGCCACATCCAGATCCAGGCCCGCGGCATGCCGCTTGCCCGACAGCAGCTCCTGCGTGGCCGCCGTGTCCGGGTCGGTGTTGCGCTCGTTGTATTTCTCCGAGTAGAACAAGGCCGTGCTGATCCACAACCGGTTGTCCAGCAGGTCGAACTTGCCGCCGATCTCGAAGTTGCGGCTCTTTTCCGGCGGCGTGTTGATCAGACGCTGGTTGGTGGTCGAACCCAGGTTGGCGTTGATCGCATGCTGGTACGTGTCGGCCGAAGTGTTGTACGACGTGCCGTACGACACGTGGTAGGACGACCAGTCGTTGGGCTGGAACAGCAGGCCCACGCGCGGGCTCCACAGCGACTCGTCCATCTCCGCGCGGTTGCCCGCCGTGTCGCGGAATTCGGCTTTGAATCGGTCATAGCGCAGCCCGGCCACCAGCTTGAGCGCATCGGTCAGCTCGGCCGTGTTTTGCGCGTAGGCGCTGTAGTTGCGCGCGTCGAAGCGGTTCATCGGAATCACGCGCGTATCGGCGATGCTGGCGCCGTCGTCGGGCGTGCCCACGGTGGTGTTCGGTCGCGCCCCGCCGGCAGCGTTGTTGTTGCGCTGGGCATCGTCACGGGTGAACTCCACACCGGCGATCAATTGATGGCGCATGCCCAGTGCTTCGAAGCGATTGGAGAAATCGCTTTGCAGCGTGGTGATGTCGCTGACCCCGCGGCGGCCCTTGCCGGTGCGCGTCAGCACGGTGTCGGGGCCGAGGTTCTCGGGCGTGACCGTCTGTCCATTCGGTTGGGCCGAGGCATTGGCAAACCGGATCACCGAGGCCCACAGATCCCGCTCATAGCGGCCATGCGTGAGCGTGGTTTTCAGCTCCGCATCGGCACTGAAGCGGTGGATGTGCTGCAAGGTGCCGTAGGTCGAGCCGCCTTTGTTGTAGTCGCTGTCCAGCCCGTAGTAGTTCTTCGCCGGCAGCGAGGGCTTGATCTTGCCGTTGATGTTGAACCACGGATGGTTGTACAGCGGCTTGTTGTCGTATTCCAGGTGATAGAAGCCCACCAGGAATTCGTCGGCCGTGCCGATGCCCCAGTTGTAGGTCGGGGCAATGCCCTTTTTGTCGATGCTGGCGCCCCAGTTGTCGGCCTCGTGGATCAAGGTGTTGATCCGCAAGGCGGCATCCTGGCTGGTCTTGACGTTGAAGTCGGCGCTCAGGCGATGGTTGTTGCCCGAGCCCACCGAGACATTGAGCTCGTGCCGGTTCATCAGGAAAGGTCGCTTGCTGACCTGATTGACCACCCCGCCGGTCGAGCCATGACCGAACAGCATCGAGGCCGAGCCCTTGAGCACCTCGACCCGCTCCAAATTGAAGGTGTCGCGCTCTTGCAGGCCCGGGTCGCGGCGGCCGTCGATGTAAATGTCGCCGGCTTGCAGCAAGGAAAAGCCACGCAGCCGCACGTCTTCCTCACCGGTTTCGCCGGCTTGGAAGGTCACGCCGGCGGTGGTGCGCAGCACTTCGCGGAAATCATCGAGATTGCGATCGTCCATCAAGCGCTCGGTGATCACCGTCACCGACTGCGGGATGTCACGCAGGGCCTGGTCGCCCTTGCCAATGCCCGTGCGATTGACACGCAGGCTTTGCTTGGGATCTTGTTCGACCGTGGCTTGCACCTTGACTTCGGGCAGTGCCGACGATTGCGTGGTGGCGGGCGTCGTCGTCGATTGCGCCCAAGCGCCGCCGACGGCCAGGCTGGCCATCAGTGCGGCCGCCGGGCCGACCCGCGGCACCCCGTTCGGCGCATCGGTGCAACGGTGGATCGGGCGCAAACGCGCCTTGGCGCGAGCTTTACGTGCCATGCAGTTTCTCTCCAGCGAGGGTGATGAAAGAAGACACCTCCGAACGGCGGGTCTTGGCTGGCGAGAAACGAGGCCCGATCAGGGCCTCTCGAAGCTGGCGGGGACGGCGAGTTCGGAACGAAAATTTACATAATGATAATGATTCTTATTGAGATTGACCAGCCTCGCCGACCGAGCCGCGCGCTTGGCGCACGGACGGCACCAGCCCATCCGGGCCCTCAAGAGGTCAAGAGGACTTGCGCTGCGGCAGCTTGGGTGCGGTGCGCACGCTCAGGATCATCGTGATGGCCAAGATCGCCGCCACCACCCCCAAGGAGACGAACACCGGGATCTTCACCACATCGATCAGCAGCATCTTGGTGCCGATGAAGGCCAGGATCACCGCCAAGCCATAGCTGAGCAGGTGGAACTTGGTGGCCATGGCGGCCAGCAGGAAGTACATCGCACGCAGGCCCAGGATGGCGAAGATGTTGGACGTCAGCACGATGAAGGGGTCGGTCGTGATCGCGAAGATCGCCGGGATGGAGTCCACCGCGAAGATCACGTCGATCACGCCCACCAGGGCCACGACGAGCAGCAAGGGCGTGGCGATGCGTTTGCCGTTTTCGATCGTGAAGAACTTTTCGCCGTCGAAGGTCTTCGACACGGGCATCAGGCGGCGCAGCCACTTCAGCGCGGGGTTGTCGTCCAGATTCGACTCCTGTCCCGCAGCCCACCACATCTTGATGCCGGTGATGACCAAGAAGGCACCGAAGACATACAGCAGCCAGTGGAACTGCGCCACCAGCCAGCTGCCCAGGAGGATCATCACCGTGCGCAGCACGATGGCGCCGATGATGCCGATCATCAGCACCCGCTTCTGGTAAGCCGGCGGCACCGCGAAGTAGGTGAAGATCATCAAGAACACGAAGATGTTGTCGACCGCCAGCGACTTCTCGATGAGATAGCCGGTCAAGAACTCCGTGGCCTTTTCATTGGCCACGGCCGTGCCATGGTCCTGCGCCACGGCCCACCAGAACAGGCCGTTGAAGGCGAAGCTCAACGCGACCCAGACGATGGACCAGTTCAGCGCTTCTTTCACCGACACCTCGTGCGCCCCCTGCTTGCGCAGGACCACGAAGTCGATGAACAGCGCGACGAGCACGGAAACGACAAAAAAGACCCACAGCCAAGTCGGCGCAATGGTGTTCATGAACACTCCACGAAAGGTTGGATTGCGCCGAAAGGTCTTGCGGGGCGAAGCGCCGACCTGGCGGGCGGGCTTCCTGCGGGGCCCGGGCGCATCCGGGCGGATGCGTCCGTACTGACGGGCCGTCGCCTCGGCGGGGGGCCGAGTGCTACTCCCCTTTCGACAGGCCACATTGTCGAGCCGCCCGCCCAAGCTCGGCAAGTAAACCCGTCGAGTTTTGGGGCTTTAGACCTTGGGACGGTCCGACGGACCAGACTTGGATCCTTCCCATCCCCTGCCGATGAGCCCGATGCGCACGATGGTCATTCTCGTGGACGACGCGGCCCACACGCGCGAGCACATGCCGCCTCTGCTGCAACACCCCTCGATGCAGGCGCAGCCCGTCGAGATCGTCTTGGTGGGCTGCGCGCCACGCCTGACGCACCGGGTGTCCAAGTGGGTCTCGCATGGTGCGCGCGAGCATTGGCGCCACAAGTGGGCCCACCGGCTGTTCGGGGAACTCCAACCCTGGTTGGCCGCACGCGGCCTGCGGGTGCGCTGTGTGCTGGCACGCGGGCCGCTCGATGCGTTGCTGGACAGCCTGCAGCCGGATCGGGTCGTGGACCTGCGACGGCCCAAGGCCGCCGCCCCTGCCGTGGCGCCGCCTTCGCGGTCGCGGTGGCAGCTCAGCCTGATGGCCTTGGGGCTGGGGGCCTTGATCGCATGGTCCGAAGTCTGAGCACCCGCCTCGCTCCTTGGGGTGGCCTCGGGCCGCGGCAGGCTTGCGCTATGCTGGGCGCATGATGCTCATGCTGGTGCGCTGGGGCCTGTTGGCCGCCGCGCTGATCTTCGTCGCCTATGTCTACCCCACGGTGCAAGTGGCCAGCTTTGGGGCTGCGCTGGTCGCCGCCTTGGTGCTGGGCCTGCTCAATGCCGTGGTGCGTCCGGTCCTGGTGCTACTGACCCTGCCGGTGACCCTGGTGACGCTGGGGCTGTTCCTGTTCGTGATCAATGCGCTGCTGTTCTACTTCGCGGGCTACCTGTTGGATGGCCTGACCGTGCCCCACTTCACCGCGGCCTTGGTGGGCTCGCTGATCTACAGCGTGCTCGGCCTGGTGATCGATGCGGCCTTGCAGCGGCTTTTCGGGCCCAGCCGCTGAGGCTCGCGGCCCGGCCAGAGGATCAGGCCACGCGCGTGCCGACCCAGCGCAGGAGCGTGGCGTGAAGATCGTGCATGTCGATGGGCTTGGACAGGAAGTCATTCATGCCGATGTCGCGCGCTCGCTGCTGCTCCGTCACGATGGCCGCTGCCGTGAGCGCGATGATCGGGAGGGCCTCAGGCCCATGACGGCGGCGGATTCGGGCCGTGACTTCGTAGCCGCTCATGTCGGGCATGTGCAAGTCCATCAGCACGGCGTCGAAGCGGCCGGCATCGCGTTCCAAGACCTCCAAGGCCTGGCGCCCATGCTCCGCCTGCACGACCTCGACGCCCCAGCGCTCGAGCATGCTGGCCGTGATCAGCATGTTGACCGGGTTGTCTTCCACCACCAAGACCCTGGCCCCGTGCAGCACCGATCCCTCCGGGGCCCCCAACATCTGCGGCAGGGTGTGAGGCTGCACCTCGCGCAGCGGCAGTTCCGCCCAAAACACGCTGCCGTGGCCGGGCTGGCTGTGCACCCCCACCTCGCCGCCCATCAGGCGCGCCAGTTGGCGGCAGATCGACAGACCCAGCCCGGTGCCGCCGTAGCGACGGGTGACGGAGTCATCCGCCTGGGAGAAGGGCTCGAACAAGCGCCCGTGCAAGGCCGGCTCGATCCCTGGGCCACTGTCCTCCACCTCGAAGCGCCAGCATCCCCGGGCCCCACGACGCACCCGCAACGTGATGCGGCCACGCTCGGTGAACTTCAGCGCATTGCTGAGGAAATTGTTCAGGATCTGCCGCAACCGCACCGGGTCGGCGCACACCCGTGCTGGCAAGTCCACGGGCCGCTGCAACGTGAAGTCCAGCGATTTGGCTCGCGCCAGCTCGACATGGGTGTCATGCAAGGTCTGTAGCAGTTCGTGCAGATCGAACTCGACGGACTCCAGCGTCAGACGGCCGGCCTCGATTTTGGACAGATCCAGCACATCGGAAATCACCGCCGACAGCCCGCGGGCACTCTCCATCAGGCGCTGCAAGTAATCCTCGCGCCGTGCAGGCTCGACATCGGGCTGGGCCGCCAGCTGGGCCAGCCCCAGCACGCCGTGCAAGGGCGTGCGGATCTCGTGGCTCATGTTGGCCAGAAAAGCGCTCTTGGCCCGGCTGGCCGCCTCGGCTTGCTCTTTGGCCGCGGCAAGCTCGGCAATGGCCTCGCGCTCGGTGGTGACATCTTCGACGATCCAGATCGTGTCGCGCCCATCCTGGGTGGGCGCCGGCAAGGACAGGTCCCGCAGCACGGTGGCCCGCGAGCGCGCCCAGAACGGACGGCCATCACGCCGCCACATCTGCCACTCGAAGTCCAGCGGCTGCCCCGAGACGAGGGCTTGCCGCACGGTGGCGCGCACCTGGGAGAACACCTCTTGGCTGGGCCAGATGTCGCGCACCGAGCGGCCGGTCAAAGCGCCGACCGGCCAGCCCAGCATGCGCTCGAAACGCTCGTTGACCTGGTGCATCCGCCCCTGGCGCACCAACACGATGCCCACCGAGGCGTTGTCGAAAATGGCGCGGTACTCGGCCAGCACACGCTGATGCTCGCTCATGTCGCGCGACATCACCAGCAAATAGCGTTGGCCCTCGACCTCGAAGACGCGCCCGGCGATCCGCATTGGAATCTGACGACCGTCTCTGGCGCGGTAGCACATCGGGAAATCGACCAAGCACCCTTCGCGCTCGATCTCGGCCAGGAAGCGCTGCCGCTCGGCCTGGTTGGGCAACAGGCCCAATTCGAGCACGGTGCGCCCCACGGCCTCTTCCGAGGTGTAGCCGATGATGTCCGTGAAGCGGCGGTTGACGCGCACATAGCGCCCGGTCTCGGGCTCGGTGACCGTGATGATGTCCGGACAGGCTTCGAACAAGCCCGCCAGCAACGCCTCGGACCGACGCAAGGCCGATTGGGCCTGACGCAGCGCAGTCACGTCGACGAACATCGATTCGATGGCCGGCCCGTCGGGCAGGTCCACCCGCGAGCACGTGGCTTGGACGATCACCTGCCTCCCACCGGGCTGGACGATCACCAAATCTTCCAAGGGCAGGCTCTGGCCCGGCGCCAGGTCGGCCAGCGCCTGCAGCCGCTCCAGTGCGCACGCGCGCGAAGCCTCGTCGAAGAAAGACAGCAGGTCGCAGCCCGTCAGCGCCTTGGGCTCGGGCAGGCCCATGAGGCGGGCCGCGGCCTCATTGCTGGCGACGATCTGCCGCTCCCGATGGAGGATCAGCGCCGCCGGCGAGTGCAAGAACATGGTCCGATGAGCGCGCAGCTGCGCGTGCGCTTCGCGCAGCATGCTGCGCAGGTGCCACCCCAAGGCCACGGCCAAGGCCGCCCCGCCGCCCCCCAGCGTCCAGCCCCCCAAGCCAGCGTATCGGCCTCCAAGGGCGAGGACGGCCAGCGCCAAGGCCAGAACGTTCAGAGCCGAGACACGCCAGCGCTGGTCGGCACGAGGCAAAAACGCGCTCCATTGGCGCTTCGAGGCAGGCATGGCGCGTGGGTCGATCCACAGGTGAGACAACGTCGCGCCGGATTCTAGGCGGCCGGTCGCGCCAGCGCCCTAGGCGATCACCCCAGGACAAGCCTGGCCAGCCCCAGGGGCCGGGCCCTGGCGTGAATTCCTACCGATATCTCCCACCAATGGCCGCAAAGCCCGGCTGGCGGCATGCAAGGGGCATGCCGCCCAGGGGATCGCCCCGATGCCCGGCGCTGGCGGCTTCGCCCACACTGCACGGCATCCCCGATCGATGATGGAGACTGCATGAAACGCCTCACCCGCCGCGGCCTGTGTCTGGCCGCTCTTGCGCTGGCTTGTGCGCCCGGCCTGCAGGCCCAGTCGGCCTGGCCCACCAAGCCGGTGCGCATCGTCGTCCCCTTTGCCCCGGGCGGCACCACCGACATCTTGGCGCGTGCGCTGGCCCCCGAGCTCAGCCGGGCCTTCGGACACACCTTCGTGATCGACAACAAGCCTGGCGCCGGCGGCAATCTCGGCGCCGCCGAAGTGGCCCGCGCCGCGCCCGATGGCTACACCTTCCTGATGGGCACGGTGGGCACGCACGGCATCAATGTCTCGCTGTATGACAAGCTGCCCTATGACCCGGTGCGCGACTTCGCCCCCGTGACCTTGGTGGCCGCCGTGCCCAATGTGTTGGTGATGAATCCGGCCAAGGCGGCGCAGTACAAGATCGACTCGGTGCCCGATCTGATTCGCTATGCGCGCGCCCATCCGGGCCAGCTCAACATGGCCTCCAGTGGCAACGGCACGTCCATCCATCTGTCGGGCGAGTTGTTCAAGACCATGACCGGCACCTTCATGGTGCACTTTCCCTACCGGGGCTCCGCGCCAGCCTTGACCGATTTGATCGGCGGCCAGATGGATTTGATGTTCGACAACCTGCCGTCCTCGATGCCGCACATCAAGGCCGGCAAGCTCAAGGCCCTGGCCGTGACCAGCGCGCAGCGATCCCAGGCGCTGCCCGAGGTGCCCACGATTGCCGAGGCCGGTCCGCTCAAGGGGTACGAGGCCACCTCCTGGTTCGGGCTGTTGGCCCCTGCGGGCACACCGGCCGATATCATCCACCGCCTACAGCAGGAAACCGCCCGAGCCCTGGCCAACCCGGCGATCAAAGAGCGGCTGCAGTCTCAGGGCGCCATTCCCAGTGGCAACACCCCGGCGGAGTTCGCCCGTCTGATCGATAGCGAGATCAAGAAATGGGCGGCCGTGGTCAAGGCCTCCGGAGCGAAGGTGGACTGACGAGCCCTCTCACCCCCGGGCTAGGCGGCGCTCGACGAAATCGAGCCGGTCCTGGCCCCAGAACAATTCGCCCTCGATGACATAGCTGGGCGCACCGAACACGCCTGCGGCGATGGCCTGTTGGGTGTTGGCTTCGTAGCGCTCGTGCGCCGCCTGGCTGTGGGCATCTTCGATGCGCGAGGTCGGCAAGTCGCTTTCGCGCAGCAGTGCCACGAGGACGGACTCATCGGCAATGTTGCGCTGCTCGGCCCACACGGCCCGCGTGATGGCCGCCACCAGTCGCATCGCGGCCTCGGTCCCGTCTTTCTGGTCCACGGCCACGATGAGCTTGGCCGCATCATCCCCGGCCACTGGAAAGTAGGCAGGCTCGGGATGGATGGGAATGTTCAGATACTCGCCAAACCGCTTGAGCTCCAGCAATCGATAGGCTTGGCGCTGGGGGGCCCGCTGCTTGAGCGGCACACCGCCCGAGACCGGGAAGACCTTGCCGCCGAGATCCATCGGCAGCACGCGGATCGTCGCGCCATGGCGCTTGGCCATGTCCCAAAAACGCAGATGCCCCAAATAGACATAGGGTGACTGCGGAGCGAGATAGTAATCAACGGTCAAGGGCATGGGGACACCCTCCACAGAGGCAGTTCCCGCCACTGTAAGCCAGACGCCCGGCCCGCGCCGCCGTGCCTTCGCCAGCCCCCCAAGGCCGCTCAAGATCCCGGATCTGGCGCAAGCGTCTCCTGCGCAATGGCCTCACGCAAGGCCTCGGGCAGCTGCGCGCGCAACGCCGCCAGGCGCGCCTGACGCGCCTGCGGGTCCAGCGAGGGGTCGCGTGCGACGAAAGCAGCCTCCATGAGCAGACGCCCGTGGCGCAAGTCCTGACCGAACAGGGCCTCGGCGACCTCGTCCCCAAAGTGCCGGCGCTGCACGGCCTCCATCTGCGCGAAAAAGGTCTGTGCGTCCTGCCAGCTGGCAGGAATGCCCAAGCGCTGGTACTCGGCTCGCATGTCCTTCAGATAGGCCCGGTAGCCCTGCACCAAGGCCAGGGCCTGTTGCGCATCGGCCGCCGGCAAACCGTCGCGCAGGGTCCATTCCAGCCGCTCGAGGTCTTCGGCGCTGGGCTCGTCGGACCACTGGGCCAGCAAGATCTCCAGCGCATCGCGAGTGTGTGCATCGATCAGCAACCCGCCAGCATAGCCGATTTCGAACAAGCGTGCCGCATCCACGGTCAGACCCATGAGATCGATGGGCTCACGCATGCCCGGCAGGTCCGCGGCGCTGCGTTCCGCCGCCGGCCCGCCCGCTGCCGCAGCATGGGGCGATGGCCCTGCCGGCTGCGAGGGGGCAGCCTGCCAAGGGGCCAGAACGATGGCCGCCGTCGCCCACAGTGCGGCCGCCAGCAGCCAACCGAGAGTGCGTCGAGAAATCCGCATGGGTGCATCCTGCGCCACCACCGGCTCGCCAAGCTTCAGGGATTGCCCTGAACCGGGGTGAGCCCCGGGAGACAGGACCTTCCCGCATCCTTGGGAAAACCCGTGGCAGCAAAAAAGACGGGTGTGCAATTATGGAAATGCACGGCCGTGCACTTCAAGGGGATGACCCCGAGTCGGGCCCACGCTGCGCGTGGGCTCCCGCCGTGTGCAGCACTCGTACCACAACCTTCGGAGACACCCATGAGCCCATCGACCCTCTCAACAATCCTGCTGGCCGCCTGCGCCGCGCTGGCCGCACCGGGCCTGGCCCAGGCGCAGTATCAAAAAGGCCCCGATCCCACGGCTTCGGCCTTGGAACGCAACGGGCCGTTTGCCATCCGCAGCACCTCGGTGTCGCGCACCTCGGTCAGCGGCTTCGGCGGCGGACGCCTGTACTATCCGACCGCCAGCGGCACCTACGGCGCCATCGCGGTGTCGCCCGGGTTCACCGGCACGTCCTCGACCATGACCTTCTGGGGCGAGCGCCTGGCTTCGCACGGCTTCGTCGTGCTGGTGATCGACACCATCACCTTGTACGACCAGCCCGACAGCCGCGCCCGTCAGCTCAAGGCAGCACTGGACTACCTGGCCACGCAGAACGGCCGCAGCAGCAGCCCGATCTACCGCAAGGTCGACACCAGCCGCCGCGCCGTGGCCGGCCATTCGATGGGCGGAGGCGGCTCGCTGCTGGCCGCGCGTGACAATCCCAGTTACAAAGCCGCCATCCCGATGGCACCCTGGAACACCTCGTCCACGGCCTTCCGCACGGTCAGCGTGCCCACGATGATCTTCGGCTGTCAGGACGACAGCATCGCCCCGGTGTTCAGCCATGCGATCCCGTTCTACAACGCCATTCCCAACAGCACGCGCAAGAACTATGTCGAGATCCGCAATGACGACCACTTCTGCGTGATGAACGGCGGTGGGCATGATGCCACGCTGGGCAAGCTGGGCATCTCGTGGATGAAGCGCTTCGTCGACAACGACACGCGCTACAGCCCCTTCGTCTGCGGTGCGGAATACAACCGCGTGGTCAGCAGCTACGAGGTCTCGCGTTCGTACAACAACTGTCCGTACTGAGCTTGGCTCAGTCCAGCAAAGGCCGCAAATAGCGGCCAGTGTGGCTCGCCGGGTGGCGGGCAATGTCCTCGGGCGTGCCTTGGGCCACCACGGTGCCACCACCGGCCCCGCCTTCGGGGCCCATGTCGATGATCCAGTCGGCGGTCTTGATGACATCCAGGTTGTGCTCGATCACGACGATGGTGTTGCCGTGATCGCGCAGTTGATGCAGCACGCGCAGCAGCAACCCAATGTCGTGGAAATGCAGGCCCGTGGTCGGCTCATCCAGTATGTACAGGGTGCGCCCGGTGTCGCGCTTGGACAGCTCCAACGCCAGCTTGACACGCTGGGCCTCGCCGCCAGACAGCGTGGTGGCGCTCTGGCCCAGCTTCACATACCCCAGACCCACGTCCAGCAGGGTCTTGAGCTTGCGCGCGATCGCCGGCACGGCGCTGAAGAAGTCATAGGCGTCTTCGACCGTGAGGTCCAGCACCTCGGTGATGTTCTTGCCCTTGTAGAGCACTTCCAGCGTCTCGCGGTTGTAGCGCCGACCGTGGCACACATCGCAGGGCACGTACACATCGGGCAGGAAGTGCATTTCCACCTTGATCACCCCATCGCCCTGGCAGGCCTCGCACCGCCCGCCAGGCACGTTGAAGGAAAACCGCCCCGGCCCATAACCGCGCTCGCGGGCCGTGGGCACCTCGGCGAAGAGTTCGCGAATCGGGGTGAACAAGCCGGTGTAGGTGGCAGGGTTGGATCGCGGGGTGCGTCCGATGGGGGACTGGTCGACGTTGATGACCTTGTCGAAGACCTCCAGACCTTCGATCTCGTCGTGCGGCGCAGGCTCGAGATGGCTCTGGTAGAGCTTGCGCGCCACGGCGGCATAGAGGGTGTCATTGACCAGCGTGGACTTGCCCGAGCCGGACACCCCGGTGACGCAGGTGAACAAGCCCACCGGAATCTCGACCGTGACGCCGCGCAAATTGTTGCCGCGGGCATTGACGATCTTCAGCACCTGGGGGACGGCGCTGTCGGCCAGCTTTCGGCGGCGCGCCGGCACGGCGATTTTGAGCTTGCGTGCCAAGTATTGGCCGGTGAGCGATGCCTCGCAGGCGGCCACCTCCTCGGGCGTGCCTTGCGCGACGACGCGCCCGCCGTGCACACCGGCGCCTGGCCCCATGTCCACCACGTGATCGGCGGCGCGAATCATGTCTTCGTCGTGTTCGACCACCAGCACCGAATTGCCCAGATCGCGCAGGTGCTTGAGCGTGGCAATGAGGCGGTCGTTGTCGCGCTGGTGCAAGCCGATGCTGGGCTCATCGAGCACGTACATCACGCCGGTGAGGCCCGAGCCAATCTGGCTGGCCAAGCGGATGCGCTGCGCCTCGCCACCGCTGAGGGTCTCGGCGCTGCGGTCCAGGCTCAGGTAGTCCAGCCCCACGTCGTTGAGGAAACGCAAGCGCGAGCGGATCTCGCGGATCACTTTGTCGGCGATCTCGGCCTTGGCGCCTTGGAGCTGCAAGCCGTCGAAATAGCCCAGCGCCTCGGCCAGCGTGGCGCGCGAGATTTCGTAGATGGCCATCCCCTGACCGCCGCGCGCATCGACCAGCCGCACGTGCCGGGCCTCGCGACGCAAGCGCGTGCCTTGGCACGCCGGACAGGGCTTGTTGCTTTGGTAGCTGGCCAGCTCCTCGCGCACGGCCACCGAATCGGTCTGGCGCCAGCGGCGCTCGAAATTGGGAATGATGCCCTCGAAGGGATGCGATCGCTTGACGCTGCGCTTGCGCCCGCCGCGGCCTTCGGCCTCGTAGACGAACTCGATGGCTTCCTCCCCGGAGCCATACAGGATCACGCGACGGACCGCTTCGGGCAATTCCTCGAACGGCGTCTCCAGATCGAAACCGTAATGCCGCGCCAGGCTTTCGAGCATGGAGAAGGTGTAGGGATTGCGACGGTCCCAGCCCTTGATGGCGCCGCTGGCCAGACTCAGCGAAGGGAAGGCCACCACGCGCTGCGGGTCGAAGACCGTGACTTCGCCCAGCCCGTCGCAGCTGGGGCAGGCGCCCACCGGTGAATTGAAGGAGAACAGGCGCGGTTCCAGTTCGGGCAGCGAGTAGCTGCACACCGGGCAGGCGAACTTGCTGGAAAACAGGTGCTCGACGCCCGTGTCCATCTCCAGCGCGATCGCGCGGCCATCGGCAATGCGCAAGGCCGCCTCGAAGCTCTCGGCCAAGCGCTGCTGCAGCCCGGGCTTGATTTTCAAGCGATCGACGACCACGTCGATGTCGTGCTTTTCGGTTTTCTTCAGCTTGGGCAGTTCGGCCGCCTCGTAGATCACGCCGGGCTGAGCGCCCGAGCCGATGCGAAAGCGCACGAAGCCTTGGGCCTGCATGTCTTGCAAGAGCTCGACGAACTCGCCTTTGCGCTCGCGCACCACGGGCGCGAGGATCATCAGCCGCGTCTGCTCCGGCAGCGACAGCACGGCATCGACCATCTGACTGACGCTTTGGGCTTGCAGCGGCAGTTCATGATCCGGACAGAAGGGCGTGCCGGCTCGGGCATAGAGCAAGCGCAGGTAATCGTGGATCTCGGTGACGGTGCCTACCGTGGAACGCGGATTGTGGCTGGTGGCCTTCTGCTCGATGCTGATGGCCGGGCTCAGGCCCTCGATCACATCGACGTCGGGCTTGTCCATGAGCTGCAGGAATTGCCGCGCGTAGGCCGAGAGGCTCTCCACGTAGCGGCGCTGTCCCTCGGCGTACAAGGTGTCGAACGCCAGCGAAGACTTGCCCGAGCCCGACAGCCCCGTGATCACCACGAGCTGCTGCCGCGGCAAGTCCAGGTCGATGTTTTTGAGGTTGTGGGTGCGCGCGCCGCGCACGCGGATCATGGGGGCATCGGCCGACGGGGCAGAAGCAACGGGCGCTCGCTCGGACATGGATCGCTGCAGGCAGGAAAAACCGTTCATCATAGTGCGACAAGCCCTCGAGGGTGAGCAGGCCCCATGGCCACGCAGCGGCTCATGGCGCTAGGATGCGCTCATGGCTCATCCCGAACGAATGTCACCCCGCCGCTGGCCGGCCACGCTGGCCGGCCTGGCGCTGGCCGTGCTGGGCGGCTGCGGCGGGGGCATTTACTTGGGATGGGAGCACGGCTGGATCGGTTGGCAGGAGGACTGGGATCGTCACCCCCCGGCTGTCTCGCTGGTGGTCTCGCCCACCAGCGCCCCGGCCGGCGCCACCATCACCCTGTCGGCAGCCGCCAGCGACGACCAGGGCATCGAGGAAGTGATCTTCTATCGCCGCAGCAGCAGCGGCGGCAGCGTGCTCTTGGGCAGCGTGGGGCGCAGCCCCTACACCTGGAGCACCGTGCTGCCTTCGGATGCCAGTGGCTCGGTGGGCTATTTCGCGCAGGCCGTCGATGTGGTCGGGCGCCGCACCGACAGCGCCACCGTCAGCGTCACCCTCCTGCCCTGAGCGGGCCGGCTTCGATCAGCTTGACCAGGGTCCACAACGCCCGGTTGACCGGCGTGGGCACGCCGTGCCGCTGGCCATGGCGCACCACCAGGCCATTGAGGTGATCGATTTCGGTGGGTTTGCCGCGCGCGAGGTCTTGCGCGGTGGAGGAATACTGGGCCGGCATGGTGCCGGCCAAGGCACGCACCGCTTCATGCATGTCGCCGGGCACCCTCACGCCTTCGGCACGAGCCACGGCCAGGCATTCGTCCACCACGTCGCGCATCACCTCGGCCACGCCCGGGCCCTGCACCAAACGACCATAGGGCTGCCGAGCCAGGGCCGACAGGGCGTTGTAGGCGCAATTGAGGATGAGCTTGGCCCACAGTGCGCCGATCACGTCATCTGACACCTGCACCGGCACCCCGGCCCGGCCAAAAGCCTCGACCAGGCGGTCGCTGCGCGGGCTGGGGCCGATCACCAGCTCGCCGCGCCCATGATGGCGCACATGACCGGGGCCGGCCATTTCGGCGGCGACATAGACCACCGCCGGCAGCACCTCCTGCGCGAGCACGGCACGCAGCCGCTGGGCATTGTCCACCCCGTTTTGCAGGCTGAGCACCAGGGCATCGGCGCGCAGATGGGGCTGCATCGCGCGCGCGGCCGCCTCGGTGTCCGAAGATTTCACGCAGCACAGCACCACGTCGGCCCGGCCGACGGATGCGGCCTCGGTGTCCGCATGCACCTGCACCGTCTCATCGAAGTGCGTGGTGTGCAACCGCAGCCCAGCGGCCCGGATGGCCTGCACATGCGCCGCTCGGCCGATGAGCACCACCTCGTGGCCTGCGCGCGCCAGCATGCCCCCGTAGTAACAGCCCACGGCGCCAGCCCCCATGACCGCCCATTTCATGGCGTCTTCCTCATGGCGTCCTCCTCATGGCGTCCTGCGCATCGTTTCGTCAAAGCCCTCGCATCGGGGCCGGAGGCGTCGGCCTCCAAGACCCGCGCAGGCCGCCGAGCGCGCCCGCCAGCGGCCACCGGCACGCCCCGATGATCGCATCGAACGAGCGGGCTCAGCGCTTGGCGCCCGTGGCATGCGCCACGTACAGCGCCAACGCCTCGATTTGCGTGGGACTGAGCGTTTGCTCGTATGACGGCATCACGCCGATGCCGTTGCGCACGGCCTTGGCCACGCGCTCGGCATCCGGACGCAGTTCGTCCAACGAGGGGCCCACGGCGCCTTGTGCGCCGGCATCGGCCAAGGTGTGGCAGACGGCGCAGGCCGGGGTGGCGCCCCGCAAGAACAGCTGCTTGCCCAGGGCCAGCCGCTCGGCCTCATTGGCCTGGGCGGCCGCCAGGCCGAGCGTCGAGGCCAAGGCCACCGCAGCGGCCCGGCACCCGCGCCAGACTCGAGAAGAAGCGAATTCGCGCATCGTGGGAACGGGGCAGGTCTTCGTAACGCACACCGTGCGCCGCACGGTGTGCCTGGATGCACCGCAGCGAGGCCGAAGCCTCGCGCGCAGCGTGGCTTCAGGCCACGGTGATGGTCACCGCATGGTCGGCCCAGCTGTTGTTGTTGTAGCCGCTCTGGTTCTCCACGCGCTGCTCAGGCTGGACATTGCCTTTGACATCGGTGGCCCGGCTGGCCAGGGTGTAGGTGCCGGGCTTGAGGTCGGCAGCGAACACGAATTGGCGCCAGGCGTATTTGCCCAGATCGGGGCCCACCAGGCGCGCGGCCTGCCAAGTCTTGCCCCCATCGATGGACACCTCCACACCCTTGAGCGCTTCGATGCCGCCAAAAGCCACACCGTGAATCTGCACCCGGCCGGCCTTGAGCGGCCCTTGCTCGGGCAGCGGGCCGTTGATCCAGGATTTCACGCTCATGGTCAGTACCGATTCATGCTCGGGGCTGCCTTTGGTGCCCACGGGGCTGAGGCGGTAGCGGTTGGCCATGATGCCGGCCGTGGTCTCGCGCGGCGTGAAGGCCACGTTCTTCACATACTTGATGTTGTTGACACCGGTGTAGCCCGGCACGATCAGGCGCAACGGGCCGCCATGCGCCAACGAGATCGGCGCGCCGTTGAGCTCCCAGGCCAGCAGCGCGTCGTCCAAGGCGGCGATCGGCACCGAGCGCTCGACCTTCACCGTATTCGGATCCACGCCCTCGGGGATCTTCTCGCCGCCGGTGCCGGTGATGTAGCGGGCCCCATCGACCAGGCCGCCCAGGGCCTGCACCACGTTCTTCAGCGGCACGCCACTCCAGACCACGCAGCCGGCCGCCCCCACCGTCCAGGGCGTGCCGCTGGGCTTGTGCGGGAAGAAACCACGGCCGTTGCCCGAGCATTGCAGCACCATCGCCACGGTCTCGATGCCCAGGGTCTTCAATTCGGCCAGGGTGAGCTCGCGCGGATTCTTCACCCCTTGGAAGGCCACCGTCCAAGCGTCTCGATCGTCCAGGATCGAGGGGTCCGGCGCCGGCAGGTTGTTGCGAACGAAAAGCTGCTCGCTGGGCGTGATCACGCTGGTGCCAAACGCACTGCGCTTGGTCTCCAACGTGTTGCTGCTGTGCACGATCAGCGCCGAAGCGCTCTTCCAGTTCGCATACGTCGGCAGCGGCTTGGCCGCTGCCGCGGTTTCAGCCACGGCCCCGCGGGTCCAGGTGGCCAAACCCACGCCGGCCAACGCACTGGCACTGCCCACGAGCAAGTGGCGGCGCGGCAGCGAGGTCGGAGTCTCTTGCATGGTCTGTCTCTCCTGATGCATCGATAGATCAGCCCCTTGCCAGCCCACGCCGGCAAGAAGCCACCGCGAAGTGTGACAAGAGCTTATGACGCTGGCGGTAAATGTTGCGCCTTGTTACACACTCGGCGCGCCAAAACTGCACCCGGCTCATGGGTTTGCGGCACCGCAGCACGAGCGCGCCATCGCCCGTGCCGCGTCAGACGCTGTCGAGCACCCGCAGCAATTCGTGCCCATAGGCCTGTAGCTTCTTGGCCCCCACGCCGCTGATGCCGGCCAAGGCTTCGAGGCTTTGGGGACACTCGCGCGCCATCTGCGCGAGCGTGGCATCGTTGAAGACCAGGTAGGCCGGCAAGTTGTGCTCGCGCGCCACTTCGGCGCGCCAGGCTTTGAGCGCCTGCCAGCGGGCCTGCGCCGGCGCATCCAAGTCGGCCGCCGCCAGGCGGGCTCCCTTGGCCCGTGCGCCCACGGCCGTGCGGCCCCACCGCGCGTCGTGGGGCACGCGCAGGCGCAGCGACACCTCGCCACGCAGCACGGCGCGCGCACCGTCGGCCAACGACAGGGTGTTGAATTCGCCCTCGGCCACCACGTAGCCCCGGGCAATGAGCTGTCGCAGCACGGCACGCCATTGGGCTTCGGACAAGTCCGCGCCGATGCCGAAGGTGCTGAGCGCCTCATGCCCGTATTGCTGCACCTTGGCGGTGCGCTGGCCCCGCAGCACGTCGATCAGGTGGCCGGCGCCGAAACTCTTGGGGCGGAAGCGGTAAATGCAGGACAGCGCCTTGCGCGCGGCCTCGGTGGCGTCCCAGGTGGCCGGCGGGTTGAGGCAGTTGTCGCAATTGCCGCAGGGCTGGCTGGTTTCCCCGAAATAGCCCAGCAGCCGCACGCGGCGACAATCGTGCGCTTCGGCCAGGGCCAGCAAGGCATCGAGCTTGGCGCGCTGCACACGTTTGAAGTCTTCGCTGGCCAGGCTGTCGTCGATCAGGCGACGCTGCTGGACCACGTCGGCCAGGCCATAGGCCATCCAGGCCTGGGCGGGCTCGCCATCACGGCCGGCACGGCCGGTTTCTTGGTAGTAGCTTTCGATGTTCTTGGGCAGGTCCAGATGGGCGACGAAACGCACATCGGGCTTGTCGATGCCCATGCCGAACGCGATGGTGGCCACCATCACCAAGCCGTCTTCCCGCAAAAAGCGGTCCTGATGCTGCTGGCGCACGGCTGCCTCCAGCCCGGCGTGGTAAGGCAAGGCCGGGATGCCCTCGGATGTCAGCCAGGCGGCCGTCTCTTCCACCTTCTTGCGGCTTTGGCAGTAGACGATGCCGGCATCGCCGGCGTGTTCGGCGCGCAAAAAGCGCAGCAGCTGCACGCGCGGGTTGTCTTTTTCGACGATGTGGTAGCGGATGTTGGGCCGGTCGAAGCTGCTGATGAACACCCGCGCCTCATGCAGCGCCAAGCGCTGCAGGATGTCGGCGCGGGTGTGCTCGTCGGCGGTGGCCGTCAGCGCGATGCGCGGCACCTCGGGGTAGCGCTCGTGCAGCACCGACAGCCCGAGGTATTCGGCGCGGAAGTCATGGCCCCATTGACTGACGCAATGGGCCTCGTCGATGGCAAACAGGCTGAGCAGGCCGCGCTCGCGCAGCGAATCGAGCTGGGCGAGAAAGCGCGGCGTGGTCACGCGCTCGGGCGCGGCGTATAGCAGCACCAGGCGCCCATGCCGCATCTCGCGCTCGACCTGCTGCGCTTGCTCCAGGCTGAGCGTGGAATTGAGAAAGGCCGCATGCACGCCGAGTTCCTCCAGCGCACCGACTTGATCGTGCATCAGCGCAATCAGCGGGCTGACCACCACGGTCACACCGCAGCCGCGGCGGTGGCGGGCGATGGCCGGCACCTGGTAGCACAGACTCTTGCCCCCGCCGGTGGGCATCAGCACCAAGGCATCACCGCCTGCGGTCACGTGCTCGACGATCTCGGCTTGGCGACCGCGAAAGGCGGGGTAGCCAAAGACTTCCTGAAGGATGGACAGCGGATCGCTGGGAGCAGTCACGGAATGGACAATCACACGAGGACGGACCGGCAGGCAAGCCGCGATGCTACGTCAAGCCCGCCTCGGGCGGCGAGCCTGCACGATCTGGGACAATACGCCGTTGACCCATGCCGAAATCCGCCCATCGCTTCACCCCCGACGAGCGCCGCGCCAGCGCGTGGCTGGCGGCCATCTTCGCCCTGCGCATGCTGGGGCTGTTCCTCATCCTGCCGGTGTTCGCCGTGCATGCCCGCAGCCTCCCCGGGGCGCAGCAGGTCACGTTGGTGGGGCTGGCCATCGGCATCTACGGGCTCACACAAGCCCTGCTCCAGCTGCCTTTGGGCTGGGCCTCGGACCGCTTCGGCCGCAAGCCGGTGATCGTGGTCGGGCTGCTGGTGTTCGCGCTGGGCTCGTTCACGGCCGCAGCGGCGCAGGATTTGACCGGGGTGATCATCGGACGGGCCCTGCAAGGCGCCGGCGCGGTGTCGGCCGCCGTCACCGCGTTGATCGCCGACAGCACGCGTGAGACGGTGCGCACCAAGGCCATGGCAATGGTCGGCGGCTCCATCGGGCTGGTGTTTGCGCTGTCACTGGTGGCCGGCCCCTGGCTGTATGCGCTGATCGGGATGTCCGGCCTGTTTGCGCTGACCGGCACCCTGGCCCTGGGCGGCATCGCCGTGGTGCTGTGGCTGGTGCCGCAGCCGCCCCGCCACGGCCCCGCGGCCCCGTCCTCGCGATGGACGCAGGCACTCGTCCACCCCGAGCTGTTGCGCCTGCACGGCGGCATCTTCGTGCTGCACATGGTGCAGATGGCCATGTTCGTGGCCGTGCCGGTGGCGCTGGTCCAGCACTTGGGCCTGCCGGTGCAGCGCCATGGCTGGGTCTACCTGCCGGTGGTGCTGGCCTCCTTTGCGCTGATGTTGCCGCCACTGCTGTGGGGCGAGCGCAGCGGCCATGTGCGCGCCGTCTTCCTGGGCAGCGTGGCCTTGTTGGCCCTGACCATGGCCGCGCTGGGCTGGTGGTGGCAGCAGCCGGTGGCACTGGTGGCACTGCTGCTGGCCTTCTTCGTGGGCTTCAACATCCTGGAGGCTTCGCTGCCCTCGCTGGTCTCGCGGGTGGCCCCGCCGTCGGCCAAGGGCCTGGCCTTGGGCATCTACAACACGGCGCAGTCGCTGGGCCTGTTCGCCGGCGGCGCCTTGGGCGGCTGGCTGGCCACGCATTGGGGCTACGCGGCCGTTTTTCATGTCTGCGCGGGCGCGCTGTGGGTCTGGCTGGTGCTGGCCTGGCCGATGCGCCCGCCTTCGCGTCAGCGTACCGCGCCCGCCTCGCCCGATGGGCCGGCCTCTGCCGCCGTTTAGGCGTCAGGGGGCCCCGAGCCCTCACCCACGCGGCATCACACGCAGCAACTGCAGTTCGGCCAGTGCCCCATAGAGCGGCCGGCTGAGCAAGCGCGACACCAGGCTGGACGACATGGCCACGGCCATCAGGCTGAGCACCATCGCGTGACCATCGACCATCTCCATCACGATGATGAACGCCGTCAGCGGCGCCTGCGTGGCCGCAGCCAGAAAGCCGGTCATGCCCATGGCGATCAAGGCCGGCGTGGCAGGGTGGCCCAGCAACACCGCCACATCGTGCCCCAAGCCCGCGCCGATGGACAACGAGGGCGCAAAGATGCCCCCCGGCACCCCCGACCAGGTCGACAGCCAGGTCGTCACGAATTTGAGCAGCACGAACAGGCCGGCTTGGTGTTCCCCGCTGCCGGACAGCAGCTCGCGCGTGTGGGCCTCTCCACCGCCGGAAGTGGCCCCGCCACTGACCCAGCCGATCACGGCCACCCCCACACCACAAGCCGCGGCAAAACGCAACGGATGTTGGGCGCGCCAGCGGCTGATGCGATCGGGCAGGCCAGCGGCCGACACCACCAGCAGCCGAGACATCAGGCCGCCCAGCAAGCCGCAGGCCAGCACCACCCCCACGGCCGGCAGCAACAGATCGGCCGACAAAGCCTGCACCTGGATGCGACCGAAATAGGTGACGTTGCCGAACACCGAGACGGCCATCAAGCCCGCCAGCACGATGGCGCCGATCACCACCGTGCTGGCCCGGCTGTCCAGCCCACGCCAAAACTGCTCGATGCAGAACACCACCCCCGCCAGCGGCGCGTGGAAAGCCGCTGCAATGCCCGCGGCACCGCCAGCAGCCAACAGGGCATGGTCGTCGATGCCCGAGCGCGGCGACAGCCAGCGCCGGGCATGCAGCATGACGCCGGCGCCCACCTGCACCGCCGGCCCCTCACGGCCCACCGACAGGCCCGCCAACATCGAACCCGAAGTGAGCAGGAGTTTTGCGCAACTCAAGCGCAACGAGACGAACCGCTTGCGCGTATCGGGCGTGACTGCCGCATCCATGGCTGCCGTGACTTGCGGAATGCCCGACCCCGCCGCACCGGGGGCCACGCGTTGCGTGATCCACACCAGGGCCACCACCCAGGCCGGCGTCCACAGCAAGGCCAGCCAGGGCCGCGGACCGGTGAGCGCTTCGAATTGGTGTATGGCGGCATTGCTCAGCAGCGTGAATCCCACGATGAACAGGCCGGCCGCCGCAGCATGGGCCAACACGATGAGGCGATCCACCCAAACGCGGGCATCGCTGAGCTCCCGGCGCACATTGGCCAGGAAATCGGGTTCATGGGAAGGAGGGGTCATGGTCTTGCCAACTGTAAGCGCAGCCCGCTGATGAGGGAGCCCCTGCAAGAGCCGGGCCCGGCATAATGCCCGGTCGAACCCATAGTTTCTCAGGAGCCGGCCATGGCCTCGATCAACAAAGTCATCCTCATCGGCAACCTCGGCCGCGACCCCGAGGTGCGTTACACCCCCAACGGGGCCGCGATTTGCAATGTGACCATTGCCACTTCGCGCAGCTGGAAGGACAAAAACTCCGGCGAGCGCATGGAAGAAACCGAGTGGCATCGCGTGGTCTTTTACGATCGGCTGGCCGAAATCGCCGGCGAATACCTCAAGAAAGGCCGCTCGGTCTATGTGGAAGGCCGTCTGAAGACGCGCAAATGGCAGGACAAGGACGGCGTGGACAAGTACACCACCGAGATCATTGCCGAGCAGATGCAAATGCTCGGCGGCCGCGACGGCAGCGCCGAGGACGGCGCCAGCAGCACCAGCTCGCTCCGAGCGGCCGGCCGCCCCCCTGCGGCATCCATGCCTGCGCCTCAGAAGTCCAGCACGGGCTTCGACGACATGGACGACGACATCCCGTTCTAAGCACCCTCGCATCGGTCGCGCCCCCCCCCGACCTGCACCCCAGGCCCCAAGCCCCCAAGGCTTGGGGCCTTTTTGCATCCCCACCGGCCGGCATCGTCTGCGCCGCTGGTTTCCCCTAGGTTCACATGATCATCCAGCACTTATATTTGTATGTGCTTATATCGTTATGTCTGAAACCCGCACGGATCTCGCCCAGCACGACGCCCAGCTCGTCTTCGAGCAGGCCGCGGAGTTGTTCGGCCTGTTGGCCGCCCCCATGCGGCTGCGCATCATCAGTGAGCTCTGCGAGGGGGAACGCAATGTGTCGCAGCTGCTGGAGCGCACCGGGGCCACGCAGGCGAACATGTCGCAGCATTTGGCGATGCTGTATCGCGCCGGTGTGCTGACACGCCGACGCGATGGCTCGCAGGTGTATTACCGCCTGGGCGACCGGCGGCTGGCCGGACTGTGCCGCACGCTGTGCACCGATGTGGCCGCCGGGCTGCATGCGTCGGTGCCGCGGGATCCGTGATGCGGGATTGCCCCAAGGAGCAGGCCGTGGATGATCGCCCCTTTCCCCCCGCAAGAATCAAGAAAGCGCCAGAGAATTTTCTCGACGCTCGAGGTCTGCGGATCGTGCGTGAGCAAGCCCGTCAGGGGCGGCGCGATTTCATCCGCACGGCCTTTGCCGCGGCTGCGGCCACGGCCGCAGCTGCGGGCGTTCGGGCTCAAGGACAGACCGGGCCCGAGCAAGCGGGCGATCCGGAAATTTTGAACCTGCCGGCGCACACCACGGGCTTGGGGCAGCCGGTGGTCACCGACGGCTACGGCAAGCCCTCGAAATATGAGGCCAATGTGCAGCGCCGCCAAAGCCCGGGCTTGACGCAAACCCGGCAGGCTTCGGTGTCGTTCACGCCGCTGCAGTCCTTGTTCGGCATCATCACCCCCAGCGGCTTGCACTTCGAGCGGCACCATCAGGGATGGTGGGACATCGACCCCAGCCGGCACCGCTTGATGATCAACGGCTCGGATGAGCGCATGCTGCGCCGTCCGATGGTGTTCACGATGGATGAGCTGATGCGCTTGCCCAGCGTATCGCGCTTCCACTTCATCGAATGCGGCGCCAACACCGGCATGGAATGGGGCAATGTGGCCGTTCCCACCGTGCAGTACACGCACGGCATGATCAGTTGCAGCGAGTTCACCGGCGTGCCGCTGCGTCTGCTGTTGGAGATGTGCGGCGCCGATTTCAAGCGCGGCCGCTTCGTGCTGGCCGAAGGGGCCGACGGCTCCTCGATGACGCGCACCATCCCGATGAGCCTGGTCGAAAGCGGCGAGGTGCTGGTGGCTTACGGACAAAACGGCGAAATGCTGCGCCCGGAAAACGGCTACCCCTTGCGCTTGGTGGTGCCAGGGGTGCAAGGGGTCAGTTGGGTGAAGTATTTGCGCCGCATCGAACTGGGCGACAAGCCTTATGCCACCAAGGACGAGGTGCTGCACTATGTCGATCTGATGCCCGATGGCTTGCACCGGCAGTACACCAGCATCCAAGAGGTCAAGAGCGTGGTGACCACGCCTTCGGGCGGCCAAGTGCTGCTGGACAAGGGCTTTCACACGATCTCCGGTTTGGCCTGGTCGGGGCGCGGCAAGATCACGCGTGTGGATGTCTCGGTCGATGGGGGCCGCTCTTGGCGCCAGGCGCGTCTGCAAGCCCCGGTGCTGAGCAAGTGCCTGACGCGCTTCACCCTGGACTGGGTGTGGAATGGTCAACCCGCCTTGGTGCAAAGCCGCGCCACGGACGAGACAGGCCATGTGCAACCCACGTATTCGCAGTTGCGCGCCGTGCGGGGCACGCGCTCGATCTATCACAACAACGCCATCCAAACCTGGCTGGTGGGCGAAGACGGCGAGGTGAAAAATGTTCAACTCTCTTGAACACCGCCGTCTGTGCGGCCGCCGGCTGCTGACGGCGCTGAGCTTGGCATGCGCAGCGTCGGTCGCGCTGGCCACCAGTGCCGAGCGGTTTCCTGGCATCGGACGCACGGCCACGCCGGCGGAAATCCGCGCATGGGACATCGATGTGCGCCCCGACTTCGCCGGACTGCCCCCGGGCGCCGGCTCGGTCGCACGCGGACAGCAGGTGTGGGAAGCGCAATGCGCTTCATGCCACGGGGTGTTTGGCGAATCGAACGAGGTGTTCTCGCCTTTGGTGGGCGGCACGACCCGGCAAGACATGCTCACCGGGCGGGTGGCGCGCCTGACCGACCCCAGCTTTCCCGGCCGCACGACGATGATGAAGCTGTCGCAGGTCTCCACCCTGTGGGACTACATCCGGCGTGCCATGCCTTGGACCCAGCCGAAGTCGCTCAGCGTGGACGATGTGTATGCAGTCACCGCTTACCTGCTGAATCTGTCCGGGGTGGTGGAGGAGGACTTCGTGCTGAGCCAGCACAACATCGCCCAGGTGCAGCAGCGTCTGCCCAACCGCCATGGCATGACCACCGCGCATGCGATGTGGCCGGGCCCGGAATTCTCCGGCACCGCAAAGCCCGATGTGCAGGGCTCCAGCTGCATGCGCAACTGCCCGGTGGAGCCCAAAGTCACGTCCTATCTCCCCGAGCATGCGCGCGATGCGCACGGCAATCTGGCCGAACAAAATCGTTTGGTGGGCCCGCAGCGCGGTGCGGTGACGACGCGCACGGCCGCCGCGGCGCCGGCGGCTGCCGCCGCCGACAGGGGCGCCGTGCCGACGGCGCTCTTACAGCAGCACGCCTGCACGGCCTGCCACGGCATGGACCGCACACAGGTCGGTCCCTCGTTCCAAGAGATTGCGCAGCGCTATGCCCACCGAAGCGATGCGGCCGACTATCTGCGCAGCAAGATCATCGCCGGCGGCGTGGGTGTTTGGGGGCAGATCCCCATGCCAGCGCAGTCGCTGCCAGAATCGGATGCACAGGCCATTGCCGAATGGCTGGCCCGTGGCGCGACTCGTCCTTGATCCTCTTGCGCCACGTTTTTGAGGAGTTCGACATGCTCAACCGCCGACTCATGCTGCAACGCAGTGCCACCGTGGCTTCGCTGATGGCCGCCGCCGGTGTGTGGCCGACGTGGGCTGCCGCCCAGTCTGGGTATCCCAAAGCCGCCTTCGAGGCGCGCTCGATGGCCGATCTGACCAAAACCTTGGGGCTGTCGACGCCGACCGAAAGCAAGGCCGTCACCGTCACGGGGCCGGACATCGCCGAAAACGGCGGTGCCGTGCCCTTGGGCGCGGCCGTGGCGCTGCCCGGGGTCAAACGCCTCATGTTGCTGATCGAAAAGAACCCCAACTTGCTGGCCGCCATGTTCGATTTGACCGAATCGATGGAGCCGTCTTTGTCCACCCGCGTCAAGATGGGCCAATCGTCCGACGTCTACGCCGTGGCGGTGATGAACGACGGTCGTGTGCTGTTCGCACGCAAGGAAATCAAAGTGACCTTGGGCGGCTGTGGCGGCTGAGCCGCCCCCCACGGCAAGTAGAACCCTCTGGAGCAAGACCATGGCAGAACCGATGCGCATCCGCGCCCAATTGGCCGGCGACAAAGCCACCGTGCGCGTGCTGATGTCCCATGAAATGGAAACCGGTCAACGCAAAGACGCCAGCGGCAAGATCGTGCCGGCTTGGCACATCCAGGAAGTGGTTGCCAAGCACAATGACAAGGTGGTGATGACGGCCCATTGGGGCCCGGCCATTTCCAAGAATCCGTACTTGCAGTTCGTCGTCAAGGACGCCAAAGCTGGCGACCGCATCACCTTGACCTGGGTGGACAACCGCGGCGACACGCGCACCGACTCGGTGGCCGTGACCTGAGCCGCCCCACCAGCGCAGACCCATGTCGCTGTCCAAGCGCGAGTTTCTCGGTGTGCTGGCCGCGGCAGCCGCCGCTGGCCTGCCGCTGGCCCGTCATGCGCAGGCCGACACCGCCTCGGCCCAAGCCGGGCTTTACGATGTGCCGCCTTTCGGCAACGTGAGCTTCCTGCACCTGACGGACTGCCACGCGCAGCTGTTGCCCTTGTATTTTCGTGAGCCCAGCGTCAACCTGGGCGTGGGGCCGATGGCCGCGCGCCCCCCGCACCTGGTGGGCGAGCATTTGCTGCGGTATGCGGGCCTGCGCCCGGGCAGCGCGGCCGCGCATGCGTTCACGTTTTTGGACTTCGACACGGCGGCGCGCCGCTATGGCAAGGTGGGCGGGTTTGCGCATCTGGCCACGCTGGTGCGACAGCTCAAAGCCAGTCGCCCTGGCGCCTTGTTGCTCGATGGGGGCGACACCTGGCAAGGCTCGGCCTTGGCGTTGTGGACACGCGGACAGGACATGGTGCAAGCCTGCTTGCAGCTGGGCGTGGACGTGATGACCGGTCATTGGGAGTTCACGTATGGCCAAGCCCGGGTGCAAGAGCTGGTGGACAAGACGCTGGCCGGGCGCATCGAGTTCCTGGCGCACAACGTGAAGACGGCCGACTTCGGCGACCCGGTGTTCAAGGGCTGGACCTTGCGTGAGGTCAACGGCGTGCCCTGCGCCATCATCGGTCAGGCGTTTCCTTACACGCCGATCGCCAACCCGCGCTACTTCGTGCCGGAGTGGACCTTCGGCATCCAGGAAGAAGCTTTGCAACAGCTGGTGGACCAGGTCCGTGCGGCCGGTGCGCAGGTGGTGGTGCTGCTGTCGCACAACGGCATGGACGTGGACTTGAAGCTGGCCTCGCGGGTGCGCGGCATCGATGCGATCTTGGGCGGGCATACGCACGATGGCCTGCCCGTTCCGGTGTTGGTGGACAACGCTGGCGGCAAAACGATCGTGACCAACGCCGGCAGTCACGGCAAGTTCCTCGGTGTGCTGGATTTGCAGGTGCGCAGCGGCCGTGTGGCCGATTTCCGCTACCGTCTGCTGCCGGTGTTTGCCAACCAACTCCAGCCCGATGCGGCCATGGCCGCACTGATCGAAGACTTGCGCGCCCCCCACGAGGCTCGCCTGAACGAGCCCTTGGCCGTCACCGAAGGCTTGCTGTATCGACGGGGCAATTTCAATGGCACATGGGACCAGCTCATCTGCGATGCCTTGATGGAGGTGTGTGACGCCCCCATCGCTTTTTCGCCTGGGTTTCGATGGGGATCGACCCTGCTGCCCGGCCAGACCATCACCCGTGAACGCATGATGGACCAAGTGGCCACCACGTATTCCTATGTCACGGTCACCGAGATGAGCGGCCAGACGATCAAGACCGTGCTGGAAGACGTGTGCGACAACTTGTTCAACCCCGACCCGTACTATCAGCAAGGCGGCGACATGGTGCGCGTGGGCGGGCTGAGCTATGCCTGTGAGCCCGGTGCGCCGATGGGCCGGCGCATCCAGGACCTGCGCCTGGACGGCCAGCCCTTGCAGGCGGACAAAATCTACCGGGTGGCCGGCTGGGCTCCGGTGTCGGAGGCGGCCGCCGCAGCCGGGGGGCCCATGGTGTGGGAGGTGCTGGAGACTTGGTTCAAGACCCATCGGCAAGTGCGCTTGCGCCGCCCCAACCAGCCGCGACTCATTGGCATGCAAGGCAACCCGGGATGGGCCGCCTTGGGCATTTGAAACCTCTGTCGGCCTGGAGCAGCCGACGATGGCGCTGCGGCTCAATATCGTTTGATCTGCATAAACCACTACTTGCAAGCGCGGCGTTATCATTGATTGCGTGTGTTGACCGGGTGTTGCCGTGACTGCCATTGCCGAAGCCGACGAAGTGTTCGATTCCGCCGCCGAGCTGTTTGCACTGCTGTCCACGCCGGTGCGGCTGCGCTTGATCAGCGCGCTGTGTCACCAGGAGAAGAACGTCTCGGAACTGCTGCGCGAAATCGACACGACGCAACCCAATTTGTCTCAGCATTTGGCGGTGCTGTACCGTGCCGGCATTCTGGGGCGTCGGCGCGAGGGCACGCAGGTGTTCTATCGCGTGGTGAGCGAACGCGCCGCGGCCTTGTGCCGCGCGGTGTGCAACCAAGTGGCCTTGGAAATGGATGCTCAGGCCGCGCTGCCCGAACACGAGCGCTTGATGCCGGCGCTGCGGCGCCGCTGATGGATCGCGCCGCGCGGCCGTGGCTCACACCACGGTGGGTGGCGCATCGAGCAACACGCGGGCGTCATGCCCGCGCCACTGGCTCGCCCAAGTCGCGAATTGCGCGACGCTCAAGGGCCTCGCAATGAGATAGCCCTGCGCGTAGTCGCAACCCAGACCCCGCAGCACGCGCCAGTGCGAGGGCGTCTCCACGCCTTCGGCCACGACCGACAAGCCCAGGTTGTGCGCCAAATCGACGGTGGAGCGGACGATTTTGGCGTCGTCGCTGTCGCGATCCATCTGCATCACGAAGGATTTGTCGATCTTCAGCTCATCCACCGGCAAGCGTTTGAGGTAGGCCAGCGAGGAATAGCCGGTGCCGAAGTCATCGATGGCCAGACGCACACCCATCTCGTGCAAATGCTGCAAGGTCAGCTGGGCACGCGCCGGGTCGTCCATGATGGCGCTTTCCGTGATTTCCAGGCAAAGTGCTTCGGCCGGCACGCCGTGGCGCTGCAAGGCGCTGGCAAATTTTTGCGGCAGATCCAGGTCCATGAGGTCGCGCGTGGACAGGTTGACCGACAACGGCACGGCCAGGCCCTGGGCCTGCAGCACGCGCCAAGTGCGCAGGCATTCGTCGAGTATCCACGCCGTCAGGGATCGGATGAAGCCGGTTTGCTCGGCAAAGGGGATGAACTCCATCGGCGGCACCCAGCCGCGCTGTGGATGCTGCCAGCGCACCAGCGCTTCGGCCCCTTCGATGGCCGCCGTGCGCAGCGACACCTTCGGTTGCAGCGCCAGACGCAGCTCGCCTTGGTCGATGGCGCGGCGCAGTGCGCCCAGCAGCGACAGCGTGCGGGCACTGCCGCTGTCCAATGCGGGGTCGTAGCTCAGGGCGCCCGCGCCGCGACGCTTGGCAGCGTACATGGCCACTTCCGCGCGGTTGAGCAAAGTGTCGGCGTCTTGCCCGTGATCCGGACTGGTGGCCACGCCGATGCTGGCGCGCAAGTCGATGGTTTGGTCTTGCAGCACCAACGGCGCCTCCAAAGCCGCGGTCACGCGCTCGGCCACCCGCAGGGCCCCCAGGGTGTCGGCCCCCGGCAGCAGCACTGCAAACTCGTCGCCCCCCAAGCGCGCCACGAGATCGCCTTGACGCATGCACACCTGGGACAGGCGCCGTGCCACTTGCTTGAGCATGTCGTCTCCGATGTCATAGCCCAACACATCGTTGACATGCTTGAAGCGGTCCATGTCGAGCATCAGCACCGACACATGGGTAGAGGCACCGTCGCGACGATCACCCGGCCGCAGCACCACCGGACGCTGCGCCTCGGCCAAGGCCGCCGAAGCCGAAACCCGAAACTGCGCTCGGTTGGGCAAGCCGGTGAGTCCATCCCAATAGGCCAGACGGGTGATCTCGCGCTGCTGGGCATCCACGCTCTGGCGCATGTGCTCCAAGGCTTGAGCCAGGTCGCCGATTTCGTCGGCCGCCTCGATGGCGATCGGGGACCCATAGTCTCCGCGACCGAGCCGCTCGGCGGCTTGCGCCAACGCGCGCACCGGGGTGGTGATGCGCCGCGCCGTCAACACGCTGCCGGCGGCGAAGACGACCACCCCCAAGCCGGTGATCATCGCCAGCACGAGCTGAAGCTGGCGGTAAGGCGCCACCGCCTCGTCCACCGAACGCATCAGTACCGCGCGCAGGCGATGGTCGGCGTGCGCATCGAGGACCAAGCTGCGGGCGCTGAAGTCTTCGCCGGCGATCAGCAGGCGCTCGCGCCACGCCCGTGATCCCCCCGTCCAGTCCAGCCCACCCAAGGCGTCGGCCTGGTCCGAGCGCAGCGTCGAGGCCGCGATGCGCCACCGGGCCCCGTCGGCGCCGCGCACCAGCAAGCTGGCATGCAAGGCGGTGATCTCGCGCAGCTCCTGCACGAGCGTTTGCGCCATGTCGAAGCCCATCACGACCCAGCCGATCAGCAAGGGCGACCGCACCGGCACCATCACCAACTGATAGACCTGCCCGTCGAAGGCCGCGATCTCACTGACCGGCCCGGCCGCAGCAGCGCTGCTTTGCTCGGCCAGCCGACGCACCACCGGCATCAAGGCCTCGGCTCGAGGATGGGCGGTCGCGCGCAGCGCAAAGTCGGCATCCAACAGCAAGGCGATCGATGCCCCGATGCGCTGGCCATGATTGAGCAGCACCGAAGCGATGGTGGCCGCATCCTTGGTGGCCACGGCCGAGCGAAAACCATAGTCCGAGGCCAGCAGCATTGCCCCGTCGCCGAGTTGGTGAGCCCGTTGCTCGAGCAAGCGGTGAAAAACGCGCTCGCCCAACTGCAGCTCTCGTCCGATCTGCGCGCGGGCATTGCGGGCCACGCTCTCGCGCGTGGCCACGAAGCTGAGGGCCTGCACGGCCAGCAGCAACGCAAGGAACAACGCCACGATGCGCCGACCCAATCGGCGCGACAACCATCGCGCCGCCTCACGCCACGCGCGCGGCAGGTTCATGGCGCAAGCTCCAACTGCACACGCAGCTGCGTCCCGCGCTCATCGATGCGCACTGGCTGACGATAGGGCGCGCGCCCAGACGGCCATCGCGGATGCCACACCTGGAGCTGGTACGCTCCAGGAGGCACCGGCCCCACACGGGCCTGCCCTCGGTGGGTCACGGCAAACCACGGGGTGTCGACCACGTGCACCCAGGCCACCATCTGATCGTGAATGTTGCAGCCCAAGACCGCCGTGCCGGGTTGGTCGAACACCACCGGCTGCGCGCCCTCCAACGAGCCCTGGCGCACCAGCAGGCCCAGGCCGGCATCGATGCCATAGTTGGTGGTGAGCTTGTCGTCGCGCTTGTTGTAGGTATAGGCAGCGGCCTCGATGCGCGGCGGGCGGCCAGCGTTGGGGTCGCCCTCGGCATAGCGCAGCACACCGTCGGGCTGGATCCCTTCGACCGCGGCATCGGCATCCACCAGCGCGCCGGTGTCTGGATGCATCCGCAGGTTCTGACCACGATCGGTGACGATGCGGAGGCGGTCGGCCACTGGATTGAAATCGAAGCCGACGGCTCGTCCGTCCAGACGTGGGCGCCCGTCGGCCGTGCCCACAGGCTGAAACCGGCCTTGGGTGGGGTCCAGCGTGTACAAGCGTCCCTGGTCGCTCAAGGCATAGAGCTGGCCACGGGCCACCCGGTAGTCCATGCCCACGATCGACTCTCCCTCGGCAATACCGTGCAGCCGCACCCGCTGCAGCACCTGTTGCGGGCGGTCCGCATCGATCTGCAAGAGCTCATGGGCTTCGGTCAACACCCAAATCCGCAGCGCAAGGGCCGCCGGACGGCTGGGCGGTGCCTCTGCGACCGCCGGGGCCACGATCCCGCCACCCAACGCCACCCCCAGAATGCATGCCAGCACTCGACACCCACCACGACGCCCCATCGACATCCTCTGGCCCCATGCACTGTAGCCCCCTGCTGTCTGGCTTATCGGCCGGCACGCCTCCGACTTGACCCCTGGCCCCCCCGGGCGGCGCCCGCATCGCCCCGCGCCCTGCGGGAGAGCCGCAAATCGAGATGGCGCAAGTGCCACGCAAGATGTCGCACCTCGCCGTGCAGTTATCCTCCCTTGATTTGATCTGAGGCCGGTCTTGGGGCACAGTCGGTTGGCTCTTCCACTTCCATGGAGGCAGCACACCGATGTGTGGTTTTGCAGGCGAGGTGCACTTCAGCCCCTCCACCGCCGACCCCGGCACGGTCGCCCGCATGGGCGAGGTTCTTCGGCCCCGAGGCCCCGACGGCGCCGGCCTCTTTCAACAAGGCCCGGTGGCTTTGGCCCATCGCCGACTGCGCGTCATCGACCTGTCGGAGCACGCTCAACAGCCCATGACCGATGCCGCGCTGGGACTCAGTTTGGTCTTCAACGGCTGCATCTACAACTACCGCGCTCTGCGCCGCGAGCTGGAGGCGCTCGACTACCGCTTCTTCTCCGATGGAGACACGGAAGTGGTGCTCAAGAGCTTCCATGCGTGGGGGTGGGAGTGCGTCAAGCGCTTTCACGGGATGTTCGCTTTTGCGGTGTGGGAGCGTGACCGCGGCCGACTCACGCTGGCGCGCGACCGCTTCGGCATCAAGCCGCTGTACTTCGCCTCCACGCCGAAGCGGCTTCGCTTTGCCTCGACCTTGCCCGCCTTGCTGGCCGCTGGTGACATCGACACCGCGATCGACCCCATCGCACTGCACCATTACCTGAGTTGGCATGCCGTGGTGCCAGCCCCGCACACCATCGTGCAGGGCATCAAGAAACTGCCGGCGGCCACGGTGGCCACCTTCGAGCGCGACGGCACCGGCCGCGAGCATCGCTACTGGTCGCTGTCCGTGCGCGAGGACCCAGCGTTGGCCTCACTGAAGGACGTGGAGCGCGAAGCCATAGTCGAAGAAGCGCTGCGCACCGCGGTGCGCCGGCGCATGGTGGCCGACGTGCCTGTGGGCGTGCTGCTGTCGGGCGGTGTCGATTCCAGCCTCATCGTGGCGCTGCTGGCGCAGATGGGGCAACGCGAGCTGCAGACCTTCTCGATCGGGTTTGCCGACGCCGGTGGTGAGGCAGGCGACGAGTTCCGCTACTCCGACCTCGTGGCTCGGCGCTTCGAGACGAATCACTACCAAATCCGCATCCCCACGCCGGACCTGCTGCAGGTGCTGCCCGACACCATCGCCGCGATGAGCGAACCCATGGTCAGTTACGACAACGTGGCCTTCTACCTGCTCTCGCGCGAGGTCTCGCGACATCTGAAAGTGGTGCAAAGCGGCCAAGGCGCCGACGAGGTGTTCGCCGGTTACCACTGGTATCCCAAGCTGGCGCACAGCACTCAAGCTGTCGCCGACTATGCGGCTGTCTTTTTCGACCGTGACCACGAAGCTCTGTTGGCCACCTTGCAGCCCAGGTGGCATACCGATGACGTCAGCCGCGCCTTCGTCGAGCGGCATTTCGCCACGGCTGATGCGGCCACCGCCTTGGACAAAGCCTTGCATGTGGACAGCACCGTGATGTTGGCGGACGACCCGCTCAAGCGCGTGGACAACATGACCATGGCCTGGAGCCTGGAGGCCCGCGTGCCTTTCCTGGACCACGAACTGGTGGAACTGGCTGGGCGCCTGCCCGCCCAGGACAAGCTCAAGGATGGCGGCAAGGGCGTGCTCAAAGCCATCGCACGGCGCCTGCTGCCGCGCGAAGTGGTGGACCGACCCAAGGGCTACTTCCCGGTGCCGGCGCTCAAATACCTGGATGGCCCGGTGCTGGACCTGGTCCGCGATGCCTTGAACAGCCGCAGCGCCCGCGAGCGCGGCCTCTTTCGTCCGCAGGCGCTGGCCCCTTGGTTGGCCCAGCCGGGCGAACACCTCACGCCACTGCGCGGCTCCAAGCTGTGGCAGGTGGCCTTGCTGGAGCTGTGGCTGCAAGCGCGCGGCCTATGAAACTCTCAGGAGATCTTGCCATGATCGCTGCCCTCGATCCGCTGGACCCGGCTCGGATGGCCAGCCTCAAGCATTGGGGCGATCCTCCGCCGCATGTGGACCTCGGCGCCATGAAACCCCACGCCTGGGTGGACTGCGGCTGGGGCCGCTTGCTACTGGGCCAGACGTTCGACAGCCCCCAAGCCTTGGCCGATGAGCTGCGCTGCGAAGCGCCCGGTCAGCGAGATGTGGCGCTGTATATCCGCGACCCGCATGTGGCCGTCGCGGTGGCGCCGCAGCACCTCTTTCTCGACCCCTCGCACACCTACCGACTCGACCTCAAACGCCACCGCTTGGAGCCGCCGATCGAGGCAGGCTATGCGCTGCGCGCCGCCCGTGCCGAGGACGAGGCGGCTCTGAATCGCATCTACCGTGCCTGCCGCATGGTGCCGCTGCGGCCGGGCTACCTGGCCGACGGCGCTGCGCGCGATCCGGCAGTCATCGTGCTGGTGGTGCACGACCAGGCCAGCGACCAGGTGGTCGGCAGCGTCACCGGTGTGGACCACGTGCGCGCTTGCGGGTGCCCGGAGCAGGGCGCGAGCCTGTGGTCGCTGGCCGTGGCCCCACAGGCCATTCGCCCGGGCGTGGGCGAGGCGCTGGTGCGCGCCTTGGCCCACCACTACCGATGCCAGGGCCGGCGCTACATGGATCTGTCAGTGATGCACGACAACCACCACGCCATCGCGCTGTACGAGAAGCTGGGCTTCGAGCGTGTGCCGGTGTATTGCATCAAGCACAAAAACCCGATCAACGAGAAGCTCTTCACCGGACCCGACGACTGCGCCAAGGCCAACATCTACGCGCGCATCCTCATCGACGAAGCGCGGCGCCGCGGGATCGGCGTGGAACTGCAAGACGCCGAGCATGGATTCTTTCGCCTCACGCATGGAGGCCGCACGGTGAACTGCCGCGAATCGCTGTCAGACCTCACCTCGGCCGTGGCCATGAGCCGCTGCGACGACAAGCGCGTCACACACAAAGTGCTCAGCGCTGCCGGGCTGCGCCTGCCTGCACAAACCACGGTGCGCGACGAGGCCCAGGTGGCCGACTTCGTCAGGCGGCATGGCCGTGTGGTCGTCAAACCCGCCCGCGGCGAGCAAGGCCGTGGGGTGAGCGTGGACTTGCGCACGCTGCAGGAGGTGCAGCGTGCAATCGACAGCGCACGCGCTCACTGCGATGAGGTGATCCTGGAGGAGCTGGTGCAAGGCCTGGACTTGCGCATCGTGGTGATCGACGACCACGTGGTGGCCGCTGCCACACGACGCCCCGCCGAAATCACCGGCGATGGACAGACGACGGTGCGGGATCTCATCGTCAAGCAAAGCCGTCGGCGCGAAGCCGCCACTGCCGGAGAAAGCCGCATTCCGCTGGATGCCGAGACAGAACGCTGCGTGCGCGCCGCTGGCTACACCCTAAAGACGGTGTTGCCGCTCGGTCTGGTGCTGCCCGTGCGCAAGACCGCCAATCTGCACACCGGCGGCACCCTTCAGGACGTGACCGAACGACTCCACCCGACCTTGCGCGAGGTGGCCCAACGCGCTGCGCGCGCCTTGGACATCCCGGTGGTGGGACTGGACCTCATCGTGCCGCGACTCGACGGCCCGCAGTACGCCATCATCGAAGCCAATGAACGCCCGGGCCTGGCCAACCACGAACCCCAGCCCACGGCCGAACGCTTCATCGACCTGCTGTTTCCGCAAACCCGTGCCACGCCGTTGCCGCAGACGAAGGACAGCTCTTGACGCACAGAACGATCGCACACATCGATCGCGACCATCTGCAGCACACACTGGAGCGCTTGCTGCGGACCCCCAGCCCGACGAGCATGACCGATGACATCGTGGTCAAAGTGTGCCGGGAACTCGAACACTTGGACATTCCCTATGGCCTGACACGCCGACATCGAAGGCGTGCACCACAGCCCCGATCGGGCCATCGTCGCGCACCTCGATACCCGGGGGGCGATGGTCAAGCAACTCAAGCCCAATGGCCGACTCGAACTGGTGCCCATGGGGGATGGGTCCTCCCGCTTTGCCGAGGGTGCGCGCGTCACGCCCTACGGAGACGATGGCCTCATGTGTCGGGGCACCATCCTGCCGTGCAAGGCCTCGAGCCACACCTCAACCATGAGATCGACGGTCAGCCGCTGTCCTGGACGAACGTGGATGTGTTGCTCGGAGACGTGGCCGAGCTGATCTCCGTGGACAACGGCACCGTTGCCCAAGGCCAGAACACTTGCGAATACGGCGAGACCATTTGCATGCAAGACTCGGCCGGCCCGTTCGACTGGCACCTCACGCGCCACTTGCTGGCGCTGTGCGGCCAACACCGCATCGAGCACGGCCGCGATGTGTTCCGCGACTCCCGTAGCGATGCCGCCGCGGCACGGCAAGCCGGCAACGACCTCCGCACGGCGCGGGTGTGTTTCGGGCTCGATGCTTCACACGGCCACGAGCGTGTGCACATCGATTCGTCGATGGCCTTGGCCGAGTTGCTGCGGGCTCAGGTGCAAAGCCCGCCGCGGTTCAAGCGCGATGCGGCCCTGCTGGGCCCGCTGGCGGACTTCCCGACGCACAACGATCCGACGCAGGCCGAAGCCGCGGCAGCCCGAGCCTCTCCCCGCGGCCGGCCACGGCCGACCCGGACGAATCCGCCAGGCCCCGCCCGATGGCTCGCTCGGGCCTAGACGCCCGCCTCAGCCGTCCACCGTGTCGATCACCCCACCGCCCAGGCAGACCTCGCCGTCATACAGCACGGCCGACTGCCCCGGGGTGACCGCCCACTGAGCCTGCGGAAAGTGCAACGCAAAGCCGCTGGCCGACACCTCGGCCAAGCAGCAGGCCGCATCGCTTTGGCGATAACGTGTCTTGGCCGTGTACGTCCCCGGCGCAGGGGCGACGCCTGCGGTCCAGCTGAGGTCGCTGGCCGTCAAGCGATGCGACAGCAACCACGGGTGGTCGTGGCCTTGCACCACGTACAGCGTGTTGGTGGCCATGTCCTTGCGCGCGACGAACCACGGCGCATGATCACCGCCGCCGCGTGCGGCGCCCTGGTCCTTGACGCCACCGATGCCCAACCCCTTGCGCTGCCCCAAGGTGTAGAAGCTCAGCCCCACGTGTTCGCCCAGCACGCGGCCGCGGTCGTCGCGAATGGGCCCTGGCGTGTTGGCCAGATAGCGGTTGAGGAACTCGCGAAACGGCCGCTCGCCAATGAAGCAAATGCCGGTGGAGTCTTTCTTCTTCGCATTGGGCAAGCCGATGTCGGCTGCGATGCGGCGCACCTCGGTCTTGCGCAGCTCGCCCACCGGAAACAGGGTCTTGCTCAGTTGCGCCTGGTTCAGCCGATGCAAAAAGTAGCTTTGGTCCTTGGCCGGATCCAGCCCTTTGAGCAGCTCGAAACGCCCGTCGCGCTCGCGCACACGGGCATAGTGGCCGGTGGCGATTTTGTCGGCACCCAGCCGCATCGCATGGTCGAGAAAGGCCTTGAATTTGATCTCGGCGTTGCACAGCACATCGGGGTTGGGCGTGCGCCCGGCCTGATACTCACGCAGGAATTCGGCAAACACCCGGTCCTTGTACTCCGCCGCGAAGTTCACATGCTCGATCTCGATGCCGATCACATCGGCCACCGAGGCCGCATCGACGAAATCGACGTTGGAGGAGCAATATTCGCTGTCGTCGTCATCTTCCCAGTTCTTCATGAAGATGCCGACCACTTCATGCCCCTGCTGCTTGAGCAGCCAGGCGCTGACGGCCGAATCGACGCCGCCGGACAAGCCCACCACCACGCGCTGCTTGCGTGTCATGGCCGCGCCCCCTTGATCTCAGGCTCGTAGACGGTGGGGTCCACCGTGAGCAGATCCAGCGGATAGCGCCTGCCGGCCAGATGATCTTCCATGCAGCGCAGCACCAACGGGCTGCGGTGCCGATCGCGAGTGGCGCGGATTTCATCGGGCGTCAGCCACAGCGTGCGCACGATGCCCTCGTCGAGCACCCAGCCCGGCTGTGGCTCGCTGACCGTGCCGCAAAAGGCAAAACGCACATACGTCACGTCCTCGCCCGTGGCCGGTCGATGGAAACGCGACAAATACACGCCCAGCAGCGCCTCGGGCGCGAACACACAGCCGGTTTCCTCCAGCGCCTCGCGCACCACGCCTTGCACCGGAGATTCACCCGGGTCGAGATGCCCGGCCGGGTTGTTCAGCTTCAAGCCCTCGGCCGTGTGCTCTTCCACCAGCAGGAATTCGATGCGGCCATCTCGCTCGCGCGCCACGATGGCCGCCACCGTGACACTGGGTTTCCAACGATCGTTCATGGCGCCCGATTATCGCGGCCCGTCGGCCCGCGTGCCGCAGCCCCGGCCGCGCAGCGCCCGGTGCTCAAGACATGGCCTGCTCGTGCCGCGCCTTGCCTTCGGCCACCGACAGGTGGGCCCAGGGCGCCACGCCGTTCTTCACCGCCACCAGCTCGGCCAGAATCGAGACGGCGATCTCCGCGGGCGTCTTGCTGCCGATGTACAGCCCGATCGGGCTGCGCAGTCGGCGCAGCTCGTCCTCGTCGAGACCGAAATGCTCTCGCAGCCGCTGGCGCCGCAACGCCGCGTGGCGGCGCGAACCGATGGCCCCCACATAAGCGGCCGACGAGCGCAAGGCATCGATCAAGGCCAGGTCGTCCAGCTTGGGATCGTGGGTCAGCGCCACCACGGCGGTGCGCGCATCGGGCTGCAAGCGCAAGACCAAGTCGTCGGGCATCTCGCGGCTGAGCACCACGCCGGGCAGATCCCAGCTGGCGTGCGGCTCTTGGCGCGGGTCGCAGACGATCACCTCGAAGCCCAGGCCCAGCGCCATCTCGCTCAGAAAGCGCGACAAATCCCCCGCGCCAATGACGATCAGACGCCAGCGCGGGCCCCAGTGAGTGACGAACTGGGTGTCGCTCAGCCAAGGCATCCCGTCGCGCCCACTGCTGCGCAGTTGCACTTGGCCGCTGCGCAGATCCAGCACCCGCTCGACGCTGCGCCGCTCTTGGCAAGCCTGCAACAGCGCCTCCAACTGGCTGTGCGGCGCCACCGGCTCCAACACCAGTTCCACCGTGCCCCCGCAAGGCAGGCCAAAGCGGTGCGCCTGGTCGGCCGAGATGCCATAGCGCACGGTGGTGGGGCGCCCTTCCAGGCACACGGCCTGGATGCCTTCTTCCCGCACCCGGGCGATGAGGTCGTCTTCGATGCAGCCCCCTGAGACCGAGCCCACCGTATGCCCCTGCGCATCGATGGCCATCAGCGAGCCCGGCGGACGCGGCGAGGACCCCCAGGTGCGCGCCACACTGACCAGCAGCACGGGCCGCCCCTGGGCATGCCATTGCTGCGCGGTGCGCAGCACCCGGGTATCGAGGTCTTCCATGGCTTCAGCTTAGCCCAGATCGAAAGGCATGCGCCGCATCGGTTTGCCCGTCAGACGCGCCAGCGCATTGGCAAAGGCCGGCGCCAGCGGCGGCAGCCCCGGTTCGCCCATGCCGGTGGGCGGCTCCATGCTCGGCACGGTGTGCACCTCGATCTCGGGCATCTCGGTGATGCGTGCCACACGATAGTCGCCGAAATTGCTTTGCTCGACCTGGCCGTCTTTCAGCGTGATGGCCGCCCCCGGCAAGCACAGCCCCAAGCCCATCAACGCAGCGCCTTGCACTTGCGCTTCCACCGTGCGCGGATTGATGACGAGGTTGCAGTGCACCCCGGCGGTCACTTTGTGCAGCACGGGCTGGCCGTCCTTCACCGAGGCTTCCACCACATAGGCCACCACCGAGTCGAACGACTCGTGCACCGCCACGCCCCAGGCGCGGCCGGCCGGCAGCGCCCGGCGACCGTAGCCGCTGCGATCCACCGCCAACTGCAAGGCCGCACGGTGCCGGGGATGCCGATCGCCGAACATGGCCATGCGATAGGCCACCGGGTCTTGGCCGGTCGTGCGGGCGATCTCATCGATCAGGGTCTCCATCACGAAGGCCGTGTGGGTGGAGCCCACGCTGCGCCACCACAACACCGGCACGTTGACCTTCGGGTGATGCACCGTCAAACGCATCGGCAAGGGATAGGGCTCGCGCATGCCTTCGACGGCGGTCTGATCCACGCCGTTCTTGATCATGCCTTGCTCGAAGATGGTGCCCGCCGTGATCGACTGGCCCACGATCACATGGTCCCAGGCCAGCACGCGTCCTCGATCGTCGAAGCCGATGCGGGCGCGGTGCACATGCATGGGGCGGTAGTAGCCGCCGCGGATGTCGTCTTCGCGGCTCCAGACCGTGCGCACCGGCCCTTCCAAGCCGGCCTGCCGGGCGGCTCGGGCCACGGCGCAGGCTTCCACCACGTAGTCGCTGGAGGCCACCGCCCGGCGCCCAAAGCCCCCACCGGCTTGCTGCACCCGGACCTCCACCTGCTCGGGCTTCAAGCCCAGCACGCGGGCGGCCGCCGCGCCGTCCAGACCGGGCATTTGCGTGCCCACCCACAGCGTGGCCCCGGCGGACGTCAGGGCCACGGTGCAATTGAGTGGCTCCATCGGGGCATGGGCCAGGTAGGGGAAGACGAACTCGGCCTCCAGCACGTGCGGCGCGCTGGCCAAGGGCGTCATGTCGGCGTCGAAGTGGCGCGCGCCGGGCTGCGTGGCCAGCTCGCGGTACTGCGCCAACAGGCGCTGACTGTCCACCTTCTCCACGGCCTCGGTGTCCCAGGTCAGCTTCAAGGCCTCGCGCCCCTGTTTGGCCGGCCAATAACCGTCGGCGATCACCGCCACCCCCTCGGCGCCGCGGTCCAGCGGCACGCACAAGACGGCCTTCACCCCCTTGACCGCCCGCGCCGCCGCATCGTCCACCGTGCGCAGCTTGGCGCCGAAGACCGGCGGGCGGGCGATCAACGCCGTCCACTGCCCAGGCAGCCGCACATCGATGCCGAAGACCTGCTGCCCGCTGCTCTTGGCGCGCGCATCCAGTCGCGTGGTGGGGCGGCCGATGAGACGGAACTGCGCCGGATCCTTCAGTCGCACCTGCGGCGGCACGGGCTGAGCCATGGCCTCCTGGGCGAGTTCGCCATAGCTCAGGCGCCGGCCGTCGGCGGCGATCACGAAGCCGGCTTGCGTGCGCAGCCCCGCAGGGTCGAGCCGCCACCGGGCCGCTGCGGCGGCCACCAGCATCGCGCGGGCACGTGCGCCCAGCTCGCGGTATTGCATGAAGCTGTGCTTGATCGACGTGGAGCCCCCGGTCAAATGCATCCCCCACAACGGATCGGCATAGGCCGGATCATTGCTGCCCAGCTGGCTGCGCACCCGGGACCAATCGGCATCGAGCTCCTCGGCCAGAATCATCGGCAGCGCCGTGTGCACGCCCTGGCCGAACTCCAGACGATTGACCGTCACCGTCACCGTGCCATCGGAGTCGATCCGGACGAAGGCGCTGGGCTGCTGCGTGGGCTTCAGCGGGGCCGCTTCCGACGACGTCTGCGCCAGCAGCGGATAGGCGCCCAGCGCAAAGCCGCTGGCCACCGCCATCTTGAGAAAGCTGCGCCGCGGCCATGCGGCCGACCCCTCGGCCACGGGCGCAGCCTCGGCCTGGCGCGCCAGCAGGTGGCGCAAGGCGGGGGGCAGTTCGTGCAACGCGTCGTGCCACATGATCCAGCTCCTTTCAGGCCAAGGTGCGCGCGGCATCGGCCACCGCCGCCCGGATGCGCGCATAGGTGCCGCAGCGGCACACGTTGCCGGCCATGGCCGCGTCGATCTCCTCGGCACGGGGCTGCTGGCCCTTGGGCAAAGACTTCAGAAAGGCCACCGCCGTCATGATCTGGCCGCTTTGGCAGTAGCCACATTGCGCCACGTCATGACGCACCCAGGCCTCGTGCACCGCCCGGCCGACCGGGTCCTCGCCGGCGGTCACCGCCTCGATGGTGGTGATGCGCCGACCGGCCACGGCCGACACCGGCGTCACGCACGAGCGCACAGCCTGGCCGTCGACGTGCACCGTGCACGCCCCGCACAGAGCCTCGCCACAGCCGAACTTGGTGCCCGTCAGGCCCAGCGTGTCGCGCAGGGCCCACAGCACCGGGGTGGAAGGATCGACGTCGAGCCGGTGCTCGCGTCCATTGACGTTCAAGGGGATCATGCCGTTCTCCAGGTGGGGGCTGAAGCCGCCACGCGGTCACGCAAACCGCGCCGCGAGCATGGCCCGCAGTGTGCGCCTCCCCCGAGATCCCTCGGTAGCCTGATGCTGCTCGATTCTTGCCTGATCCTCCGACCAGGCAGCTGCGCAGGCCAACACCCCGGCCACAATCGCGGTCATTCCATCGCAGGCATCGTCACGCCCGAGGGCCTTCTCCCATGTCGCCATTCCAACCCGTTCGTCTCGAACACGCCAGCCGCCTGCTCAACCACGGCCCCACCGTGCTGGTCACCAGTGCCCACGCTGGGCGCCGCAACGTGATGACCGCGGCCTGGTCCATGCCGGTGGAGTTCACCCCGCCGCGCATTGCCATCGTGATCGACAAAAGCACCTACACGCGCGAGCTGATCCAAGCCAGCGGCCACTTCGGCCTGTGCATTCCAGGCGCTGGCCTTGCCGAACTCGTCGACGCCGTGGGCACCCTCAGCGGCCGCGAGGTGGACAAGTTCCAGCGCTTCGGCCTGCGCGCCCATCCCGGCCCGATGACGGGGGTGCCGCTGCTCGAAGACGGCTGCGTGGCCTGGCTGGAATGCCGCCGCCTGCCCGAGCCGCACGCCGAGCACACCTACGACACCTGGTTTGCCGAAGTGCTGTGCGCAGCGGCCAACCCGCGCATCTTCGTCGACGGCCGTTGGTCGATCCGGCCCGACAATGCCGATCTGCACACCCTGCACCACCTTGGCGCCGGGGTCTACGCCCGCGCCGACCACACGGTGTCGATCCGCCGGACCTGATCGTTCCGATGCCCGCCTTCCTTACGACAGGCTGAAATTTGTAACCGGGTTACGAGGACACCACGTGTCAGCTTGTGTAAGCTGCACGGGTTTGTGTGCCGCGTCGGCGCAAGGGCGCGGCCTGGCGGTTTCAGAGAATCACACGAGGAGGGCTTCATGCTCATTGGCGTACCGCTCGAGACGGTGGCGGGCGAGACCCGCGTGGCCGTCACCCCCGAGACGGCCAAGAAACTCAAAGCGCAAGGACACACCGTGCGCGTCCAATCCGGCGCCGGCATCCAAGCATCCGCCCCCGACGAGGCGTACGCGGCCGCTGGCGCCGAGATCGTGGACGCGGCCACGGCCTTGGGCTGCGAGTTGGTGCTCAAGGTGCGTGCCCCCCAGCCCGAAGAACTGGCGTCGATGCGACCTGGCGCCACCTTGGTGGGCATGCTCAACCCCTACGATGCCGAAGGCTTGCAGCGGCTGGCCGCCGCCGGCCTGACCAGCTTTGCACTGGAGGCCGCGCCGCGCACCACGCGCGCGCAGAGCATGGACGTGCTGTCCAGCCAGGCCAACGTGGCCGGCTACAAGGCGGTGATGCTGGCGGCCAACCACTACCAGCGGCTGTTCCCGATGCTGATGACGGCCGCCGGGACGGTCAAAGCCGCGCGTGTGGTGGTGTTGGGCGTGGGCGTGGCCGGTCTGCAGGCCATTGCCACGGCCAAACGTCTGGGCGCGGTGATCGAAGCCTCCGACGTGCGGCCTTCGGTGAAGGAGCAGGTGGAATCCTTGGGGGCCAAGTTCATCGATGTGCCCTATGAAACCGCCGAGGAGCGCGAAGCCGCCGAAGGCGTGGGCGGCTACGCCCGCCCCATGCCGCAAAGCTGGCTGGACCGCCAAAAGGTCGAGGTGGCCAAGCGCGTGGCCCAAGCCGACGTGGTGATCACCACCGCGCTCATCCCCGGGCGCCCCGCGCCGGTGCTGGTGACCGAGGACATGGTCCGGTCGATGAAGCCCGGCTCGGTGATCGTGGACCTGGCCGCCGGCCGGGGCCCACTGGGCCCGCACGGCCAACCCGGCGGCAACTGCCCGCTGACCCAACCCGACCAGGTGATCACGGCGCACGGCGTGACGATCATCGGCCACACCAATCTGCCGGCCTTGGTGGCCGCCGATGCCTCGGCGCTGTACGCACGCAACGTGCTGGACTTCCTCAAACTCATCGTCACCAAGGAAGGCACGCTCCACGTCAACCTCGAAGACGACATCGTGGCGGCCTGCCGCGTGACGCACAACGGCCAGGTGACCCGCTCATGACGACCTTTCCCATGCAGCGCGTGATGCTGCGCGCCAAATTGCACCGCGCCACCGTCACCGAAGCCGACCTGCATTACGAGGGCAGCTGCGGCATCGACGAAGCCTTGATGGAGGCGGCCGACATGCGCGAGTTCGAGCACATCGACCTCTACAACGTCAACAACGGCGAGCGCTTCTCGACCTACATCATCAAGGCCCCGCGCGGCAGCGGCACCATCTCGCTCAATGGCGCAGCCGCCCGCAAAGCCCAGGTCGGCGACTTGCTCATCATCTGCACCTACGCGCCGATGAGCGAAGACCAGGCCCGCGACCACAAACCCCGCGTGGTGCTGCTGGGCGAGGGCAACCGCATCCAAGAGATTCGCCAGTTCTGAGACTTCCCCTCAAGGAGACACCGGCATGGACACGCTCAGTCCGGTCATCATCAACCTGATCATCTTCGTGCTCGCCATCTACGTGGGCTACCACGTGGTGTGGAATGTCACGCCCGCTTTGCACACGCCGCTGATGGCGGTGACCAACGCGATTTCGGCCATCGTGATCGTGGGGGCCATGCTGGCCGCGGCGCTCACCGACACCGGCCTGGGCAAGGCCATGGGCGTGCTGGCCGTGGCGCTGGCCGCCGTCAACGTGTTCGGTGGCTTCCTGGTGACCCGCCGCATGCTCGAAATGTTCAAAAAGAAAGAGAAGAAGGCGTCGAGCACCGGAGGCCAAGCATGAGCATGAACCTCGTCGTGTTGTTGTACCTGGTGGCCAGCGTCTGCTTCATCCAGGCGCTCAAGGGGCTGAGTCACCCCACCACCTCCATCCGCGGCAACGTCTTTGGCATGACGGGGATGGCCATTGCCATCCTCACCACGGCCGCACTCATCGTCGAGACCGCCGGCCGCATGGGCCAACACGGCGCCTCGGGCATGGTGTGGGTGCTGGCCGGCCTGCTGGTGGGCGGCGCCATCGGCACCGTGATGGCCCAGCGGGTGGAGATGACCAAGATGCCCGAGCTGGTGGCCTTCATGCACAGCATGGTGGGCTTGGCCGCCGTCTTCATCGCAGTGGCCACGGCCGTGGAGCCCTGGGCCTTTGGCATCACCGCCAAGGATGCCGCCATTCCCACGGGCAACCGGCTCGAACTGGGCCTGGGCGCGGTCATCGGCGCCATCACCTTCAGCGGCTCGGTCATCGCCTTTGGCAAGCTCAGTGGCAAGTACAAGTTCCGCCTGTTCCAAGGCGCGCCGGTGGTGTTTTCGGGTCAGCACCTGCTCAATCTGGTCTTGGGCCTGGCGATGCTGGCCTTGGTGGGGGTTTATACCGCCACACAGAATCCGGCCGCACTGTGGGTGTCGATCGCGCTGGCCTTCGCGCTGGGCGTGCTCATCATCATCCCGATCGGCGGGGCGGACATGCCGGTGGTGGTGTCCATGCTCAACAGCTACTCGGGCTGGGCCGCGGCGGGCATCGGCTTCTCGCTCAACAACCCCATGCTGATCATCGCCGGCTCGTTGGTGGGCAGCTCCGGTGCGATCCTGAGCTACATCATGTGCAAAGCGATGAACCGCTCGTTCATCAACGTGATCCTGGGCGGCTTCGGCGGCGATGCCTCGGCCGCTGCGGCCTCGGGCCAGCCGCAGCGCACGGTCAAGAGCGGCAGCCCCGAAGACGCGGCCTTCATCCTGAGCAATGCCGAAACCGTCATCATCGTGCCCGGCTACGGCCTGGCGGTGGCGCGCGCGCAGCATGCGGTCAAGGAGCTGGCCGACAAGCTCACCCACAAGGGCGTGACGGTGAAGTACGCCATCCACCCGGTGGCCGGACGCATGCCGGGGCACATGAACGTGCTGCTGGCCGAAGCCGAAGTCCCCTACGACCAAGTCTTCGAGATGGAAGACATCAATGGCGAGTTCGGCCAGGCCGACGTGGCCATCGTGCTGGGTGCCAACGACGTGGTCAACCCCGCGGCGCTGCAAAAAGGCAGCCCGATCTACGGCATGCCCATCCTGGAGGCCTACAAGGCCAAGACCGTGATCGTCAACAAGCGCAGCATGGCCGCAGGCTACGCCGGCCTGGACAACGAGCTCTTCTACATGGACAAAACCATGATGGTCTTTGGCGACGCCAAGAAGGTCGTGGAGGAGATGGTCAAAGCGATCGAGTGAAACCCCAGGGCTGCCATGGCTACTCACCGGCCGCTGCCCCACCGCGGGCCGCCCGCCGGATGACTCGGCGCCGCCTTGACCATCCGCGTTTCCCATGAAACCACGATGGGCCCAAACCTTGCATGCTTGAGGTCTGGCCTGCCCACGAGGCCGGCCTGAACCTCGCCAGCCACTGGCGACTGCGCCACAGCGGTGCAGTCGCTTCCATGTCAAGAAAGGGTGATCGAGATGAAGACACGTTGGATCCACGGCCTTGCCGTCGCCGCCATGGCACTGCCCGCGCTGCTGCCGCTGTCCGCATCGGCCGGGCCGACGCTGGATGCCGTCAAGTCGCGCGGGACACTGCGCTGCGCCGTCAACAGCGGCCTACAAGGCTTCTCCGCCCCAGACGCACAGGGCCGCTGGACCGGCCTGGACGTGGACTTCTGCCGCGCCGTGGCCGCCGCGATCCTGAACGACCCCAACAAGGTGCAGTTCGTCCCCACCACGACGCAAAACCGCTTCACGGTGTTGCAATCGGGTGAGGTGGACATCCTCTCGCGCAACACCACCTGGACTTCCTCGCGCGACTCGACGCTGGGCTCGGTGTTCGCCGGCACCTGGTTTTATGACGGCCAGGGCTTCATGGTGAAGAAGTCGGCCAATGTGAAGAACGCCTCGCAGCTCAACGGCGCCACCATTTGCGTACAGCCTGGCACCACCACCGAGCTGAACCTGAGCGACTACTTCCGCAGCAAGCGCATGAGCTTCAAGCCGGTGGTCATCAGCGACCTGGCGCAGATCCAACAGGCCTTCTTCGCCGGGCGCTGCGACGTGTTCACCACCGACATCTCGGGCCTGGCCGCCACCCGTCTGGCCGCGCCGAACAAAGACGAGCTGGTGATCCTGCCCGAGGCCATCTCCAAGGAGCCGCTGGGGCCGATGGTGCGGCGTGGCGACTGGGAATTCTTCACCATCGTGAAGTGGACCTTGTTCGGCCTGATCGAAGCCGAGGAGTACGGAGTCACCTCGTCCAACGTGGACAAGCTCAAGGCCGAATCCAAAGACCCGCAGGTGCAGCGCATCGTTGGTGTCTCCGGCGACGTGGGCAAGGGCCTGGGGCTGGACAACGACTGGCTGGTGCGCGCGATCAAGGCCGTGGGCAACTATGGCGAGATCTACCAGCGCAACATCGGCCCGCTGGGCTTGGAGCGAGGCCAAAACGCGCTGTGGAAGGATGGCGGCCTGATGTACGCGCCGCCGCTGCGCTGACCCGGACAGCCACCTGCCGGACGGCGGCTTGCTGGCGCGGGCCGCCTCGCATCGGCAGCTGCCCATCGCCTTCGAGAGGTCGACGCACCGATGTTCAGCAACGAACGTGTCCGCGGCATCGTCTATCAAGTGCTGCTGCTGGCTGCCGTGGTGGGCGTAGGCTGGTACCTGGTGTCCAACACCTTGCACAACCTGTCCACGCGGCAGATCCAAGTGGGCTTTGGCTTCCTCGACCGTGAGGCCGGCTTCGAGATCGCCGAGACCCTGATCACGTACGACGCCACCCACACCTATGCGCGAGCCTTCACGGTGGGCCTGCTCAACACCCTGAAGGTGGCGGCCCTGGGCATCGTGTTGGCCACGGTGCTGGGCACCTTGATCGGCATCGCCCGGCTGTCGAGCAACTGGCTGTTGGCGCAGCTGGCCTCGGGCTACGTGGAGGTGATGCGCAACGTGCCGCTGCTGCTACAGCTGTTCGTGTGGTATGGCCTGTTCACCGAACTGCTGCCGCCGGTGCGCGAGGCCCTCGTGCTGGGCGACTGGTTCTTCGCCACGCAACGCGGCTTCTGGTTCGCCTGGCCGGCCGAACATCCGGCCTGGTCGGCCGCAGGCTGGGCGCTGTTGGTCGGCATCGGTGCGTCCTGGGTCTGGCACGCCATGGCGGCCCGCCATCAGCGGCTCACGGGGCAACGCTGGCCGGTGGGCTGGGTCAGCGCGGGCCTCATCCTGGGGCTGCCGGTGCTCGTGTGGGCCCTCATGGGCGCCCCCACGGCGATGGACGTGCCCACCGTCGGCGGCTTCAGCCTGCAAGGCGGACGCTCGATCTCGCCGGAGTTCACCGCCTTGCTGCTGGGGCTGTCCACCTATACCGCCGCCTTCGTGGCCGAGGTGGTGCGTGCAGGCATCCTGGCGGTGGACCGTGGCCAGACCGAGGCGGCGCAAGCCTTGGGCCTGAATGCCGGACAGCGCCTGCGCCTGGTGACACTGCCGCAAGCCCTGCGCGTCATCATCCCGCCGATGACCAGCCAGTACCTGAACCTGACCAAAAACTCCTCGCTGGCCGTGGCCATCGGCTATCCCGACCTGGTGGCCGTGGCCAACACCACGATGAACCAGACCGGGCAGGCCATCGAGGCCATCGCGATCTTGATGGCGGTGTACCTGTCGATCAGTCTGGCGATCTCGCTGTTCATGAACTGGTACAACGAGCGCGTCAAGCTCGTGGAGCGATGAGGACGGCCATGGACAAGACCTTGGAGGCCCGCCATCCTTCGTCGCCCCCGCCCCAGCGCAGCCTGGGCCCGTGGGCCTGGATGCGCGACAAGCTCTTTTCCACCCCGCTCAATACCGTCATCACGATCGCGACGCTGGCCCTGCTGGCCTGGGTGCTGCCCAAGGTGCTGAGCTGGGCCGTGTTCGAGGCGGTGTGGGGCCCTGCGCCGCTCGAACGATGCCAGGCCGCACGTGGCCAAGGCGCATGCTGGGCCGTGGTGTGGGAGAAGTTCCATTTCATGATGTTCGGCGTCTACCCCTACGAAGAAAGCTGGCGGGCGGCGCTGGCCATCGGGGTGATGTGCGGCTTGTTGATCGTCTCGGCGCTGAAGCGCTTCTGGAATGCCTGGCTGATCCTGATCTGGGCGCTGGGCCTGGCGCTGACCTTTTGGCTGATGGGCGGCGGCCTGGGGCTGGCGCCCGTGCGCGCCGAGCAGTGGGGCGGCCTGCCAGTGACGCTGATCTTGTCGATCTTTGGCATTGGCTTGGCCTTTCCGCTGGGCGTGCTGCTGGCGCTCGGCCGGCGTTCGAAGCTGCCGCTGATTCGCGCCTTTTCGGTGATCTACATCGAGGTGATTCGTGGCGTGCCGCTCATCACGGTGCTGTTCATGGCCTCGGTGATGTTCGCGCTGTTCCTGCCCGAGGGCCTGCGCATCGAGCAACTCGTGCGCGCCCAGGTGGCCATCATCCTGTTCGTGGCGGCCTACCTGGCCGAGGCGGTGCGCGGCGGCCTGCAGGCCGTGCCCAAAGGTCAGTATGAGGCGGCCGAGGCCTTGGGGCTGCCCTATTGGAAGATGATGGGGCTCGTCATCCTGCCGCAGGCGTTGCGCCTGTCGATCCCGCCCATCGTCAACAGCTTCATTTCGCTGTTCAAGGACACCTCGCTGGTGGTGATCATCGCCATCTACGACTTCGCCTACGCGGTGAAGAAGTCCGTCGAAACCGATTTCAGCTGGAAGCCTTTCTTCATCGAGGCCTTCCTGTTCTCGATCCTCATCTACTGGATCTTCTGCTACGCGATGTCGAAATACAGCCAATGGCTGGAGCGCGACCTCGCCCGCGGCCATACGCGTTGAGGTTCATTTCGGAGACCCACAGACATGGCAGAGGCTGTCCCCCAGACATCGGCCGCCGGCACGGTGGCCATTCGCATCGAAGGCTTGAACAAGTGGTACGGCGACTTCCATGTGCTGAAGAACATCGACCTGGAAGTGGCCAAGGGCGAGCGCATCGTGATTTGCGGCCCCTCGGGTTCGGGCAAGTCCACGCTGATTCGCTGCATCAACCGGCTGGAATCGCATCAACAAGGCCGCATCGTCGTCAACGGCGTGGAGCTGACCGACGATCTGAAAAACATCGACGCCATCCGCTCCGACGTGGGCATGGTGTTCCAGCACTTCAACCTGTTCCCGCACCTGACCGTGCTGGACAACTGCACGCTGGCGCCGATCTGGGTGAAGAAGCTGCCGCGCGCCCAGGCCGAGGCCACCGCACGGCATTTCCTGGCGCGCGTGCGCATCGCCGAGCAGGCCCACAAATACCCCGGGCAGCTCTCCGGCGGCCAGCAACAGCGCGTGGCGATTGCGCGCGCGCTGTGCATGAACCCGTCGATCATGCTGTTCGACGAGCCCACCTCGGCGCTGGACCCGGAAATGGTCAAAGAAGTGCTCGACACCATGATCGACCTGGCCCGCGAAGGCATGACCATGCTGTGCGTGACGCACGAGATGGGCTTTGCGCGCGCCGTGGCCGACCGGGTGATCTTCATGGACGCCGGCGAGATCGTCGAGCAAAACACCCCCGAGGCCTTCTTCAGCCAGCCGCGCAGCGAGCGCGGCCGCCAGTTCCTCAGCCAGATCCTGGACCGCTGAGCCCGCGCCCCACAACGGGGCGCAGCGGGCGGCATCGTCGCCTGGGAGACATCCCGATAGAGGCGCCACTCCAAAACTGTCTAGCGAAACACCCGATAGGGTTCGCGTCAGCCATGCGTCAGAATTCCGGGTTCATTCGGAGGAACCCATGGAAAAAGTCTGGCTGAAGCACTATCCCGAAGGCGTGCCGCATGAGATCAACCCGGACCAGTACCCCTCGCTGGTCGCGCTGCTCGAGGAGAGCTTCACCAAGTACGCCGAGCGTCCGGCCTTCAAGTTCATGGGCAAGACGCTGACCTATGCCCAGCTCGACGAGTACTCGCGCATCTTCGCGGCCTACCTGCAGTCGCTGGGCCTCAGCCAAGGCGACCGCGTGGCCATCATGATGCCCAACGTGCCGCAGTACCCCATCGTGGTGGCGGCCATCTTGCGTGCCGGCTACGTCATCGTCAACGTCAACCCGCTGTACACCGCGCGCGAGCTGGAGCATCAGCTCAAGGATTCCGGCGCCCGCGCCATCGTCATCATCGAAAACTTCGCGCGCACCTTGCAAGAATGCCTGGCCAAGACGCCGGTGCAGCACGTGGTGCTGGCCGCCATGGGCGACCTGCTGGGCTTTCCCAAAGGCGCCCTCGTCAACTATGTGGTGCGCAAAGTGAAAAAACTGGTGCCGGCCTTCGATCTGCCCGGGGCCGTGCGCTTCAATGACGCCATCGCCAAGGGCCGCAGCCTGACCTTGCGCAAGCCCGACATCAAGCCCACCGACATTGCCGTGCTGCAATACACCGGCGGCACCACGGGCGTGAGCAAGGGCGCCGTGCTGCTGCACCGGAACATCATCGCCAACGTGCTGCAGTCCGAAGCCTGGAACGGCCCGGCGCTGAAGAAGATCCCACCGGGCGAGCAGACCGTCACGGTCTGCGCGCTGCCGCTCTATCACATCTTCGCCTTCACGGTGAACATGATGCTGTCCATGCGCATGGGCGGCTGCAACATCCTGATCCCCAACCCGCGTGACATCCCCGCCGTGCTGAAGGAGTTGTCGCAGCACAAGTTCCACAGCTTCCCGGCGGTCAACACCTTGTTCAACGCGCTGGCCAACCATCCCGACTTCGACAAGGTCGATTGGAGCTCGCTCAAGCTCAGCGTGGGCGGTGGCATGGCGGTGCAATCGGCCACGGCCAAGCTGTGGCTGCAGAAGACCGGCTGCCCCATTTGCGAGGGCTACGGCCTGTCGGAAACCTCGCCCTCGGCCAGCTGCAATCCCACCGACAGCACCGAGTTCACGGGCACCATCGGCCTGCCGCTGCCGTCCACCGAGTTCAAGCTGCTCGATGATGAAGGCAACGAAGTGCCCATCGGCACCCCTGGCGAGATTGCCATCCGCGGCCCGCAGGTCATGGCCGGCTACTGGCAGCGCCCGGACGAAACCGCCAAGGTCATGACGCCCGATGGCTTCTTCCGCACCGGCGACATCGGCACGGTGGACGAGCGCGGCTACTTCAAGATCGTCGATCGCAAGAAGGACATGATCCTGGTGTCGGGCTTCAACGTCTACCCCAACGAGGTGGAAGACGTGGTGGCCCAGATGGACGGCGTGCTGGAGGTCGCCGCGGTGGGCGTGCCCGACGAGAAGTCGGGCGAGGCGGTCAAGCTCGTGATCGTCAAGAAGAACCCCGCGCTCACCGAGGCCGACGTGCGGGCCTATTGCGAGCAGAACCTCACCGGCTACAAGCGGCCCAAGGTGATCGAGTTCCGCAGCGAATTGCCCAAGACGCCCGTCGGTAAAATTCTGCGCCGCGAGCTGCGCGACAAGAAGTGAGCTCGTCGGCCCGGTGCGACGGCCGCACCGGGTGATGCATTCCCTGGTTGCGGCGCCGGCCCGTCCGGCGCCGCACTGCTTTTTTTTCAGAGCCCGGCTGCGCTGGCGCGCAGCACCAAGGCGTCGAACCGCTTGTGAGTCTTCCGATGCGCCTGGCCCTCATCGCAGCAATGCGCGAAGAACTGTCGGCCGTGTTGGCCCGCATGCCCGACGAGCAGCGTCAACGGGTCGCCGGCCGCGACTTCTGGGTCGGGCATTGGCACGGTCACGAGATCGTGGCCGTGCTGTCGGGCATCGGCAAAGTGGCCGCGGCCACCACCGCCACGCTGGCCATCCATCGCTTCGGGGCGCAGGCGGTGCTCTTCACCGGTGTGGCCGGCGGTCTGGGGCCGGATGTGCGCGTGGGCGACCTGGTGGTGGCTCGCGAGCTCTTGCAGCACGACATGGACGCCTCGCCGATCTTTCCGCGGCATGAGCTGCCCTTGTACGGCCTGTCGCGTCTGCGCACCGATGCGACGATGAGTCAGCGCCTGCTGGCCGCCGCACGTGCGGTGGCTGCCGAGGCCAGCGGCCTGCTCGGCGCCGACACCTTGGCCACCTTCGGCATCGGAACCCCGGCCGTGCACGAGGGGCTGATCCTCAGCGGCGACCGCTTCGTGTCCACCAGCGCCGAAAGCGCGGCCCTGCGCCGCGAGCTGCCCGACGCGCTGGCCGTGGAAATGGAAGGGGCGGCCGTCGCCCAGGTCTGCCATGACCACGGCTTGCCCCTGGCCGTGCTGCGCATCATCTCCGACCGCGCCGACGACCACGCGGGCGGGGATTTCACCGCCTTCGTGCAGGCGGTGGCCTCGCGCTACTCGGTCGCGCTGCTCGATCGCTACCTGGCCGCCGGCTGATCCTCGCCCCGCATCGAGCCGCTGACCAGATCGAAGCGAAACAGGCGGCACTCGATCGGTCCATTCCACATCGGAATGCGACGGCTCTCCTTCAGGCGCATGCGCGAGGGCAGTTTCATGTCCGGGCTGAGCACCCAGGCCGTCCAGCCGCCGAAATGGCGCTTCCAGTGGGCGGCCAGACGGGGATAGAACTCCTCGGCCATGCCCGTTTGCTCGGCGCTGCGCGCCACGCGACCGCGCGCCTCGATGCGTTCGCCATAGGGTGGATTGAGCATCAGCGTGCGCGCCAAGCCCTCGCTCAGGCGCGGGGCCACACGCTCCAACACATCGCCACCATGGAATTCGATGGCATGGGCCACGCCGGCACGCTGTGCATTGCGGCGCGCGAAATCGACCATGCGAAACGACACGTCGCTGGCCAACACCGGCACCGTCGGCGCATGGATGCGGGCCTGCGCGGCCTGCTTCAGGGCCTGCCACTGGGAGCGCCCTTGCGCGGTGGCAAACGGCGCCAAACGTTCGAACGCGAAGCGGCGTGTGAGCCCCGGGGCGATCCCGCAGGCGATCTGGGCGGCCTCGATGGCAATCGTGCCCGAGCCGCAACAAGGGTCGAGCAAGGCGCCACCGGCCTCGGGCGTGCCACGCCAGCCGGCTGCCGCCAGCATCGCCGCGGCCAGCGTTTCCTTCAGCGGCGCATCACCCTTGTCCTGCCGCCAACCGCGCTTGAACAGTGGCTCGCCCGAGGTGTCGATGTACAGCGTGGCCTCTTGTTCGGTCAGATGCAGCATCACCCGCACATCGGGGCGCTGCCGATCCACGCTGGGGCGCTGGCCGGTGGCCTGGCGCATCGCATCGCACAGGGCATCCTTGATGCGCAAACCGGCAAAGTGCAGGCTGCGCAGCGGCGAGCGTTGGGCCGTCACGTCCACCTTGAAGGTCTGCGCCGGGCTGAGCCACTGCGACCAGTGCACCTGGCGGGCCAGGGCATACAGATCGTCTTCCTGGCGGTACGGGCCCTGCGCCAGCCGCAGCAGCACGCGCTGGGCCAGGCGGCTTTCCAGATTGAGCGTCATCACCGCACGCGCATCACCGCTGAGCGCGATGCCGCCACGTTCGATCGAGCCGTGGGTGTCGGGACCGAGCAAGGCCATCGCCTCCTCGGCCAACCAAGCTTCCACCCCAGCGGCGCAGGGCAAGAACAGGGAATAACTCACAAGGCCTTTCGCAAATTGGCCGGCGCGATCTTCAGCGCCTCGCGGTACTTGGCCACCGTGCGGCGCGCCACCTGGATGCCTTGCTCTTCGAGCATCTGGCTGATCTGGCTGTCCGACAAGGGGCGGGACGGATCTTCGGCGGCGATGAACTGTTTGATCAGCGCGCGCACCGCCGTGCTGGAGGCATTGCCCCCGGCTTCGGTGTTCAACGAGGAGCCGAAAAAGTACTTCAGCTCGAAGGTGCCAAAGGGCGTGGCCATGTACTTGGCCGTGGTCACGCGCGAGATGGTCGACTCGTGCAGGCCCAGCTCGTCGGCGATCTCGCGCAGCACCAGCGGCTTCATCGCGATCTCGCCATGGGTGAAGAAGTTCTTCTGCCGCTCGACGATGGCCTGCGAGACGCGCAAGATGGTGTCGAAGCGCTGCTGGATGTTCTTCATGAACCAGCGCGCCTCCTGCAGCCGCGCGCCCAGGGCCTGGCTGGAGGCGCTGCCACGCTGCTGTCGAAGGGCCTGCGCATACAGGTCGTTGATGCGCAAGCGCGGCATCACCTCGGGGTTGAGCACGGCCTTCCAGCCGCGGCCAGACTTCTGCACGATCACATCGGGCACGATGATGTGGGCCTCGGCCCGCGCAAACGGCCGCCCCGGCTTGGGCTCGCAGGCCACGATGAGGGCTTGCGCCTGCTTGATCAGTTCTTCATCGGCGCCAGTGGCGGCCATCAGCTTTTTCACGTCGCGCCGCGCCAAGGCCTCCAGGTGGCCCTGGCAGATCATCAGCGCGATGATCTGGGCCTCACTGCGCGGCAGGGCACGCAGCTGCAAACACAGGCACTCGGACAAGTCGCGCGCGCCCACGCCCGTGGGCTGCAGGCTGTGCAACCACTTCAGCGCGCAACGCAGCCGCTCCAACAGCTCTTGGCGGGCGTCCTCGTCCTGGCCGGCCAGGTGCGCGGCGATGTCCTCCAGCGAATCGGCGAGATATCCATCGTCGTCGAGCGATTCGATCAACACCTGCACTGCCGCGGCATCTTCGGGCGACAGGCGCATGCCGAGCAACTGCTGGCGCAAGTGGTCCTGCAAACTGATGCCGGGGCTGGCGCGCTCGATCGGGTCGAGCTCCTCGTCGTTGCTGCCGCTGCGGCTGCCCGGCGTCTCGCGGATGCCGTCGAAGTCGTCAGCCTCGGTGCCGTTTTCCCAATCGTCGCGCTCGGTGGCGCCGACCTCCAGCGCATCGAGCCCAGGCGCTTCGGCCGCCTCCAAGCCCTCGCCGGCTTCGGCCTCGGCCTCGCGCTGGCGGGTTGCCGGTGCCTCGGGCAGCAGGGACACGCCCGTCATCGGGTCGCCGTCGTCGTCCTCGGTGTCGAGGAAGGGGTTTTGCTCCAGCATCTGCTCGACCTCCTGGTGCAGTTCGAGCGTGGACAGTTGCAGCAAGCGGATCGATTGCTGCAACTGAGGCGTCAGCGCCAAATGCTGGGACAGGCGAACCTGCAGGGAAGGCTTCATGGCATCTTCCCGGGCTTACATGCGGAAATGCTCGCCGAGATAAACCTTGCGCACGTCGGGGTTCTCGACGATGTCGGCCGGCGTGCCCTGGGCCAACACCCGGCCTTCGCTGATGATGTAGGCATGGTCGCAGATGCCCAAGGTCTCGCGCACATTGTGGTCGGTGATGAGCACGCCGATGCCGCGCGACTTCAGGAAGCCGATGATGCGCTGGATCTCGATCACGGCGATCGGATCGACCCCGGCGAAAGGCTCATCGAGCAGGATGAAGCGCGGCTGCGTGGCCAAGGCCCGCGCGATCTCCACACGGCGGCGCTCGCCACCGGACAAGGACGGGGCCGGCGCATGGCGCAACTTCTCGATCGACAGCTCGGCCAGCAACTCATCGAGCTGGCGCGAGATCGCCGCCTCCTGGAGCGGCCGGCCCTGGGCATCGTGCTGCAACTCCAGCACCGCGCGGATGTTCTCCTCCACCGTGAGCTTGCGGAAGATCGAGGCCTCCTGCGGCAGATAACTCAAGCCCAGACGCGAACGCTCATGGATGGGCCGGCGCTCCACGCGGTGGCCGTCGATGCGGATCTCACCGGCGTCCACCGGCACCAAACCCACGATCATGTAGAAGCTGGTGGTCTTGCCCGCGCCATTGGGCCCAAGCAAACCCACGACCTCGCCGCTTTGGACCGACAGGTGCACGTCCTTGACCACCTGCCGCGCGCCATAGCGCTTTTGCAGGCCCCACACCTCCAAGCGGCTGCCCGGGCCCGACCGCTCGGGCATGCGCTGGGGCTTCAACGCGCCTCCCCCCGGCCGCCCCCCGAGGAGGGAGACAGCACGCCACGCACCCGGCCGTCCGGGCTGCCGTCGGAGGCGCCTTGCACATGGTAGGTCTCGGCCCCGTGGTCGTAGACGATGGTCTGCCCCACGATCTCGTCGGCCACATCGGTGCCGCGCACACGCCGGATCATGGCCTGACCGCTGAGCCGCAAGGTCTCGGTGCGGCTGTCGTAATCGATGCGCTGGGCCCGACCTTCGAAATGCTCGTCCAGCCCCTCGCGCTTCTGGCGGAAAAAGGCCGGCTCGGCCGCCGAACTGGCCGTGGCGCTGTGGTGGCCATCGGGCCACTGGCGCACCTCCACCCGGTCGGCCCGCAACAGCAAGCTGCCTTTGGTGAGCTCGACCCGGCCGCTCAGCACATTGACCTTGCGCGCGTCGTCGTAGCGCAGGCTATCGGCCGCAAAGCGCAGCGGCTGGTCGCGGTCGGCCCGCTCGGCCCAAGCGACAGGGCTCCCCCCCAGCACCAGCGCCAGCCCCAGCGCGAGCCGCCGGGATCGTCCGAGAAAAGAAAAAAGAAGGCTCATGAAGGCATGAAACTTGCAGTTCAGGCCATTCTAGCCCAGGGAGCGCCGCGCAGGGGAGGGCCCACAGCAGGTTTCATGCCTGGATCGGTGCCGCTGGCGCCCGTGGAGCCTGGGCCGATCCGCCCCGGGACGCCGCTGCGAGCGGCCGGCGTGGCCGGGCTCCGCCGCTGGGCAGGCCTCAGCGGCCGGCGCGGGCTTGGCCGATCAGGTAGTCGGCCACCTGCAGCGAGCGCTCCAGCGAGCCGGCCAAGGCCCCGGAGGTCCAGTAGCGACCATTGACGCCGATGGCCGGCACCCCGTCGATCTTGTAGCCTTCTGCGATTTGCCGGGCCTGGCGGATCTTGGTCTGCACGCCAAAGGAGTTGAAGGCTTCCAGGAACTTGGCGCGGTCGATCCCTTGCCGCGCCATGAAGTCGGCAATCGCCTCGGGCTTGTTCAGCGGGTTGCGCTCCACATGGACCGCATGGAAGACTTTCTTGTGCACCGCCTCGATCTGGCCCAGAGCCTCCAGCGCATAGTAGATGCGCTGGTGCACCACGAACTCCTCACGAAAGGCCACCGGCACCCGGCGATAGAGCACATCGGCCGGCAGCTTTTTGGCCCAGGGTTCGATCAGGGGCTGGAAGCGGTTGCAATGCGGGCAGCCGTACCAAAAGAATTCGATGACCTCGATTTTTCCGTCGGTCCCGCCGGGCAGCGCCGGGCGCAGCACCACATAGTCGCTGCCCGCCTTGGGCGCTTGGGCCCGGGTCGTCCGCGGAGCCAGACCGGCCAGGCCCAAAACCGCCACCCCGGCAGCAGCGGTGAATTCGCGTCGCTTCATCGAGTCATCCTTTCGTTCTTCACGACATAACGCAGCCCGGGTGGATTCGGTCGACCCGCACAAGTTCAACCGAGCACCCCCTCCGGCGCCCCGTTCAGCGCGGCACGCGCACCAGCGCCGCATCGAAGCCGTTGCTCTTGAGTCGCTCCTGGGCGCGGTCGGCCTCGGTCTGGGTGTCGAACGGGCCCAGACGCACCCGGTAGACGGTACGCCCCCCCTGTTCGCGCTCGCTCACGCGGGCACTGAGGCCCATCAGCGCCAGACGGACCCGCTGCTGCTCGGCCTCCTCGGCGCGGGTGAAGGCCCCGGCCTGCACGAAGTACACCAGCGCCTCGCCGGAGGCGGCCGCCGGTGCCGGATCGGCCCCGGAGAGGATGGCCGCCGGGTCACGCGCTGCCGGCCGCGCCGAGCCCTGGCGCAAGCCCGGGGGCACGTCGGGCAAGGACTGCGAGGCCGCTGGCGCTGCGGCCGGCGCCGAGGCGCTGCGCCCTTGCAGCGGCGCATTGGGGTTCCAGTGGCGGTTGCGCTCGGCCTCGGCCGCTTCTTGCTCGGCCGTGCGCGCCGGCACTTTGTTGACGAAGGGGATGGGCACCTTGGTGACATACAGGGCCACCGCCAGGGCCAAGGCCAAGCCGATGAGCACCCCCACTACCAGGCCCAGGGCGAATCCGCCACGTTGCTTTTTCATCGGGATGGATTTCCTTGCAGAACCAGACGCAGGCAGCCATTGTGGCGCAGCGCGCCGGTGTCACATTTTGGCCGGCGCACTCACACCCAGCACCGACAGGCCGTTGTGCAGCACTTGGCGCGTGGCCACCAGCAAGGCCACGCGGGCGCGCGTCAGCTCGGCATCCTCCACGAGAAAACGCTCGGCCGCGTAATAGGTGTGGAAGGCGCTGGCCAGATCCCGCAGATAGAAGGCCACGTCATGCGGCGCCAGGTCGCGCGCGGCGGCCGACAGCATGCCGGGATACTCGGCCAGCTTGAGCATCAGCGCGGCTTCGGCCGGCATCACCAAGCGGCCGAGGTCGGCACGCGGCAAGCTCGTCAGATCGCCGCCATGCTGCTGGCACCACTGCTCGATCACCGAGCAGATGCGCGCATGGGCATATTGCACGTAGTACACCGGGTTCTCGTCGTTTTGCTGAAGCGCCAGGTCCACGTCGAAGGTGAATTCGGTGTCGGCCTTGCGGCTGATGAGGAAAAAGCGCACCGCATCGCGGCTGGTCCACTCGATCAGGTCGCGCAGGGTCACGTAAGAGCCGGCCCGCTTGGAGATCTTCACCTCTTGGCCGCCGCGCATGACGGTGACCATCTTGTGCAGCACATAGTCGGGGTAGCCCTCAGGAATGCCCAGCCCCACGGCTTGCAGCCCGGCACGCACCCGAGCGATCGTGCCATGGTGGTCGCTGCCCTGGATGTTGATGACCTTGGTGTAGCCGCGCTCCCACTTGGTGATGTGGTAGGCCACATCGGGCACGAAATAGGTGTAGGTGCCATCGGACTTGCGCATCACGCGGTCCTTGTCGTCACCGTATTCGGTGGTGCGCAGCCACAGCGCGCCGTCGCGCTCGTAGGTCTTGCCCGCTTCGATGAGACGCTGCACGGTGCGCTCCACCCGCCCGCTGCTGTACAGGCTCGACTCGAGGTAATAGTTGTCGAACTTCACCCCGAAGGCTTGCAGATCCAGGTCCTGCTCGTGGCGCAGATAGGCCACGGCGAACTGGCGGATGCCGTCCAAGTCGTCGGGATCGCCCGAGGCGGTGAACTCGCGGTCGTCGGCTTTGACGGTCTTCTTGGCGAGGAAGTCGGCGGCGATGTCGGCGATGTACTCGCCGTTGTAGGCAGACTGCGGCCAAGCCGGGTCGCCCGGCTTGAGCCCCTTCAGCCGGGCTTGCACCGACAGCGCCAAATTGGCGATCTGCACCCCGGCATCGTTGTAATAGAACTCACGCGTGACCTGGTCGCCCTGCGTCTCGAACAAGCGGCAAATCGCATCGCCCAGGGCGGCCTGGCGACCATGGCCCACGTGCAGAGGTCCGGTGGGGTTGGCCGAGACGAACTCCACCATCACATGCCGGCCGCTGGCCGCCTGGCGGCCGTAGGCCGGGCCGCTGGCCAGAATGTCGGCCACCACGGCCTGCTTGGCCGCAGGCTTGAGCCGCAGGTTGATGAAGCCCGGACCGGCGATCTCCAGACCATCGACCCAGCGTTGGAAAGCCTCGCGCCGACGCAGGCCGTCCACCAGCGTTTGCGCCAATTCGCGCGGGTTTTTCTTCAGCGTGCGGGCCAGCTGCATCGCACAGGTGATGGCCAAATCCCCATGAGCAGCTTGTTTCGGCGTCTCGAAGGCCGCCGCGGCGACGGCCTCGGGGGCCAGCAACGCCAGTTCGGCAGCCAGGTCGTCCAGGAGTTCTTGTTTGGCGCGGATCATCCGGAGATTTTACGGTTGCGCCCCGCCTGCGCTGCGGGCGCCCGGCCAGACACAGTTCGATACATCTGTGGCGGCCCCGGCTTGCGTGCCACGCCGCACGGTGAAATGATGCGCAGGTCATGACGACCCCTCCACAGCCGCCTCGAGACCCACCTGCCGAACCGCCGGCCGGGCTGCCGGCCTACATCGGCGAGTACCGGGTGCTGCGCAAGTTGGGCGAGGGGGCCACCAGCGAGGTCTTTCTGTGCCACGATGCGTTCCATGACCGCGACGTGGCCGTCAAGCGCGTGCGCCCTGCGGCCTTGCGCGACCCGGTGGACGGGCGCTATTACTCGCGCTTCTTCGCCGCCGAGGCCGCACTGGTCGGGCGGCTGCAGCACCCCCACATCGTGCAGCTGTTCGATGCAGTGAACGGTCCCGACGAGCCCTATTTGGTGATGGAGTATGTCGAGGGCAGCACGCTCAAACCCTATTGCCGGGCCGATCAATTGCTGCCGCTGGAGCTCATCGTCGAGATCGGCTTCAAGTGCGCGATGGCTCTGGGCTACGTGTTCCGGCAGGGGCTGATCCACCGCGACATCAAGCCGGCCAACATCCTGGCGGTGACCAGCGCCGGCCAGATCACCGATGTGAAGCTCACCGATTTCGGCAGCGTGTTGCACCTGCAGGCCGACACCACCCAGGTGCACCGCGTGGGCTCGCTGGCCTACATGTCGCCCGAGCAGATCGACGGCGCGCCGCTGAGCGCCCAATCGGACATGTATTCCTTGGCCGCGGTGCTCTACCACCTGATCACCGGACATCCGCCGGTGGAGGCCCACTCGCAGGGCGAAATGATCCAGCAGGTGCTCTATGGCCCGGTCATCCCCCCGAGCGAGCGCCGCCAAGGCGTGTCCACCGCCGTGGACGAGGTGATCCTGCGCGCCTTGAACAAGGCCCCGATCGACCGCTACGCGCACTGGGACGATTTCGCCCATGCCTTGGCCGGCCTCATCGCCAGTCGCCAAGTGCCACGCGGCAACCTGCAAGCGGTGCTGGACTCCGAACGCTTCAGCCTGCTGCGCTCGCTGGACTTCTTCCGTCACTTCGACGACGTGGAGCTGTGGGAAGTGGTGCATCAGGCGCGCTGGCAACGCTTCGGCTTTGGGCACAAGCTGATGTCACGCGGCGAGCGCGGGCGCGATTTCCACGTCATCGCCCAAGGCGCGGTGGACGTGCTGCGCGACGGCCGGCGCGTCGAGTCGCTGCGCGCGGGCTCCACCGTGGGGGAAATGGCCTACCTGGCGCCCAGCAAAGAGCCGCGGCTGCGCACGGCCGACGTGATCGTCACCGAGCCGGTCACCACGATCTCCTTCACGCCCGAAAGCCTGCGCCGCTTGAGCCTGGCCTGTCGCGACCGCTTCAACGAAGCCTTCATCGCCGTGCTGGTGCGCCGCTTGCATGCCGCGCACGAGGCCCTGTCCCACCCTCAACGCATCTTGTGATCCCATCCCTCTTCACCCCCCACGGAGACCCTCCATGAAGCATGTTCTGATTGCCGCTTCTTTGGCCCTGGCCTGCACGTCGCCTTGGGCGCAAGACGCCAAAGAGCCCACCCGTCAGCAAACCCGCATGGCCGAGTGCAACAAGAAAGCCGCCGACCTCAAGGGCGAGGAGCGCAAAGCCTTCATGAAGGACTGCCTGACCGACAAGCGCAAGGCCCAGCAGGACAAGATGAAAGCCTGCAATGCCGAAGCCGGCGCGCTCAAGGGCGACGAGCGCAAGGCCTTCATGAGCCAATGCCTGAAGAAGAGCTGATCAGCGTCCCCCCAGGCCCCGCGCCAGCAGGCTGCCCGCCAGCGGCAGCAGCAACAGCGCATGGGCCTGGATCATGATCCAGCGGCGCGCCTGGCGCACCTCTGATGGCGGGGGCAGCCCCTGTCCGGCGGCCAGCGCCGCGCGCCAACGCCGATAGGCCCGCGCCGGCGGGATGGCCATCAGGCCGATGCCAAGAAAAAGCGCCAGCTTCAGATGCAACAGCGGTTGGGCCCACGCCCAGTCCCAGCCTTTGAGGCCCCACCCGGCCCGCGCCAAGCCGGTGGCCAGCACGCTGAGGGCGGCCACATCGGTCAGGCGATCGAGTCGGCCCAGGCGGTGCACCACGGCCGCGTTCATCCACTCCACACGACACAGCGCAGCCTGGCTGGTCATGAACACGACCCACCCCAGGATGGCGGCGATGTGGGCATAGGCCAGCAAAGCCTCGAGCAACATCGTCAGCGCCCCCCAGCGGTCGGCGCAGCCGCGGGCGTGCGCCAATAGGCCGCATCCCCGTAGGTGTGCTTGAGATAGTCGATCCACAGCCGCACGCGCAACGGCAAGTGCTTGCGCTGCGCGAAGACGGCATAAATGCCATTGGGCGGGGCGGCGAAATCGTCGAGCACGCTGACCAGGCGGCCAGCGGCGATGTCGCCTTCGACCTCCCAGGTCGAGCGCCAGGCCAATCCCAAGCCGGCCAAGCACCATTCATGCAACACCTGCCCGTCGGAGCAGTCCACGCGCGACGGCGGGCGCACATGCACGATCGCCCCGTCCACGGTGAAGGCCCAGCCCCGCGTCTGGCTGGCATCCGAACTGAGGGTGAGGCAGTCGTGCTGGCTCAGCTCGGAGGGATGCTGCGGGCGCCCGCGGCGCTCCAGATAGGCCGGAGAGGCCACGCACAGGCGGCGGTTGTCGGCCAGGCGCAGGCTCACCAGGCTGGAGTCGGGCAAGTCGCCCACGCGCACCGCACAGTCGAAGCCTTCGTTGACGATGTCCACCACCCGGTCCGACAGGTTCAGCGACAGCGAAACCTCGGGATGCAGCTGCAGAAAGCGCGGCACCAGCGGCGCCACATGGCGCCGCCCGAAGCCTGCCGGCGCGGTCACGCGCAAATGACCACTGGCTTTGACGCCGCCGGCCGACACGCTGGCTTCGGCATTGGCCAAATCGGTGAGCAGGCGCTGGCAATCCTCCAGAAACGCACTGCCCTCGTGCGTGAGACTGATGCGCCGGGTCGTGCGCACCAGCAGCTTCACGCCCAAGCGAGCCTCCAGCGCATCGATGCGCCGCCCGATCACCGCCGGCGCCACGCCTTCGAGGTTGGCAGCCGCCGTCAGGCTGCCTTTGGTGGCCACTTGGACAAAAGATTCGATCTGTTTGAGCTTATCCATGACGGATTCGTCACAAATCACGCGCCAGACTACGCTGCAAAAAGTCAAAGATCAAGCGATTTCTCAGGGATTAATCATTGGGCGCGGTTTGAATACAGTGTGCGCCATGGCCTCCTCCCCCCTGACCGTCCAAGCCGTGCTCTTCGATGCCTACGGCACGCTGTTCGATGTCTACAGCGTGGCGCTGGCCGCCGAGCAACTTTTTCCAGGCCGCGGCGAGGCCCTGGCCGCGCTGTGGCGCGACAAGCAAATCGAATACACCCGCTTGGTGAGCATGGCCGACCCCGGCGGCTCGCGCTACCGACCCTTTTGGGAGCTCACGCGCGACGGGCTGCGCCATGCCTGTGCGCGCCTGGGCCTGGCGCTGACGCCCGAGCACGAGCAGCGGCTGATGAACCAATACCGCCACCTCAGCGCCTTCCCTGAAAACCGCGAGACGCTGCACGCCTTGCGCCAGCGGGGGCTGCCCACGGGCATCCTGAGCAATGGCGACCCGGCGATGCTGGAGGTGGCGGTCAAAAGCGCCGGCCTGTCCGAGGTCCTGGACCATGTCATCAGCGTCGAACCGGTGCGCTGCTTCAAGCCCGATCCGCGCGTCTATGCGCTGGGCTTGGAGGTCCTGCGCCGCCGCCAGCCCACATTGGCGCCCCGCCAGGTCTTGTTCGTCTCGAGCAATGGCTGGGATGCCGTGGGCGCGACCTGGTTCGGCTACACCACCTTCTGGCTCAACCGCAGCGGCGCCCCGCCGGAGGAGCTGGGCACCGCCCCTCACCACGAGGGACGCCACCTGCGCGAACTGCTGGCTCTGATCGACGCCTCAGCCACGCGTGCGGCCCGTCCTTGACCCCCGAGCGGATTCGTTTTTTCTCCATTTCATCCGAGGACCCCACCCATGAGCTCACGCACCACCGTCCATCGACTGCAAGTCGCCACCGAGCTGTACCGCTTCATCGAAGACCAGGTGCTGCCGGCCACCGGCGTGGACAGCCGCAGCTTCTGGGCCGGCTTCGATGCGATCGTGCACGACCTGGCGCCGAAGAATGCCGCGCTGCTGGCCGAGCGCGACCGCTTGCAAGCCGAGCTCGATGCCTGGCATGCCGCCCATCCCGGCCCGATCACCGACATGCCGGCGTACCGAGCCTTTCTGGAGCGCATCGGCTACCTGCTGCCGCAGCCGGCGCAGGTGCAAGCCACCACGGCCAACGTGGACGCCGAGCTGGCCCTGCAAGCCGGCCCGCAGCTGGTGGTGCCGATTCTGAACGCCCGTTACGCGCTCAATGCCGCCAATGCGCGCTGGGGCTCGCTGTATGACGCCTTGTACGGCACGGACGCCATCCCCGAGACCGGCGGGGCCGAGAAGGGCCCGGGCTACAACCCGGTGCGCGGCGCCAAGGTGATCGCCTTTGCGCGCAACTTCCTCGACCAGGCCGCCCCGCTGGCCCAGGGCTCGCACAAAGACGCCACGGGCTACGCGATCGACGGCGGCCAGCTGCGCGTGCAACTGCGCGGCGGCGCCAGCACCGGCTTGCAGGAGCCGTCGCAGTTCGTCGGCTACCAGGGCGAGCCCGCGGCCCCCTCGGCCGTGCTGCTGCGCCACCACGGTCTGCATGTGGAGATCCGCATCGACCGCAGCCACCCCATCGGCAGCACCGATCCGGCTGGCGTGGCCGACGTGGTGCTGGAGGCCGCGCTGTCGACCATCCTGGACTTGGAAGACTCGGTGGCCGCCGTGGATGCCGCCGACAAAGTCGCCGGCTACCGCAATTGGCTGGGCATCTTGCAAGGCACCCTGACCGAAGAAGTCACCAAAGGCGGCAAGACCTTCACTCGCCGCTTGAACCCCGACCGTGAATACACCGGCCCGGACGGCCAGCCCGTGGTGCTGCACGGCCGCTCGCTGCTGTTCGTGCGCAATGTGGGCCACCTGATGACCAACCCGGCCATCCTGTACGACGGCGGCAAGGAGATCCCCGAAGGGATCATGGACGCGGTGATCACCACCACCATCGCGCTGGTGGACTTGAAGCGCCAAAGTGGCCTGCGCAACTCGCGCACCGGCAGCGTCTACATCGTCAAGCCCAAGATGCACGGCCCGGCCGAGGTGGCCTTTGCCAACGAGCTGTTCGGCCGTGTCGAGCAGATGCTGGGCTTGCCCGACAGCACCGTCAAGCTGGGCATCATGGACGAAGAGCGCCGCACCAGTGTGAACCTGAAGGCCTGCATCGCCGCGGCCGCCAGCCGCGTGGCCTTCATCAACACCGGCTTTTTGGACCGCACCGGCGACGAAATCCACAGCGCGATGCGTGCCGGCCCGATGCTGCGCAAGGGCGACATGAAAACCACCAAGTGGATTGCCGCTTACGAGCGCAACAACGTGCTGGTGGGCCTCAAGTGCGGCCTGCGCGGGCGCGCCCAGATCGGCAAGGGCATGTGGGCCATGCCCGACCTGATGGCCGCGATGCTCGAGCAAAAAATCGCCCATCCCAAGGCCGGCGCCAACACCGCCTGGGTGCCCTCGCCCACGGCGGCCACGCTGCATGCGCTGCACTACCACCAGGTGGACGTGGCCGCGGTGCAGCGCGAGCTGGAGAAAATCGATGCCGACGCCGAGCGCGACGCCCTCCTGAACGACTTGCTCCAGGTGCCGGTGGCGCCCAACCCGAACTGGTCGGCCGCCGACAAGCAGCAGGAGCTGGACAACAACGTGCAGGGCATCCTCGGCTACGTGGTGCGCTGGATCGACCAAGGCGTGGGCTGCTCCAAGGTGCCCGACATCCACAACGTGGGCCTGATGGAAGACCGTGCGACGCTACGCATCTCCAGCCAGCACATCGCCAACTGGTTGTTGCATGGCGTCGTGACCGAAGCCCAGGTGCGCGAGACCTTCAAGCGCATGGCCGCGGTGGTCGATCGTCAAAACGCCGGCGACCCAGCCTACAAGAGCCTGGTGGCCCACCCTGAAGGCGCCGCCTTCCAGGCCGCGCAAGACCTGGTGTTCCAAGGCGTGGCGCAGCCCAATGGCTACACCGAGCCGCTGCTGCACGCCTGGCGCCTGAAGGTGAAGGCCGGCGGCTGACGCCGGCCAGTCGCGCATGCCGCTGCCGCAATCGGCGCCGGCATGCGCACAATCGGGGCTGTGCATCCAGGGAAAGGTCCACACGCATGTGCCAGCTGCTGGGCATGAACTGCAACACCCCCACCGACATCGTGTTCAGCTTCACCGGCTTTGCCTCACGCTCGCACGAGCATGCCGACGGCTTCGGCATCGCCTTCTTCGAAGGCAAAGGCACCCGGCTGTTCGTCGATGCCCAATCGGCCCTGCACTCGCCGGTGGCCGAGCTGATCCGGCGCTACCCGATCCGCAGCACCAACGTCATCGCCCACATCCGCAAAGCCACCCAGGGCGCCGTGAAGTTGGAAAACTGCCATCCCTTCGTGCGCGAGCTGTGGGGGCGGTACTGGGTGTTTGCCCACAACGGCGACCTGCCCGGCTTTGCGCCCAATCTCCATGCCGCCTTTCGGCCGGTGGGCGACACCGACAGCGAAGCCGCCTTCTGTTGGCTGATGCAGGAACTGGCCAAAAACCATGCGATGGTGCCCACGCCCCAGCAGCTCACCGACACGCTGGCCGAGCTGGTGCCGCAGGTGGCGCGGCACGGCACCTTCAACTTCATGCTGAGCAACGGCTGCGCGCTATGGGCGCATTGCTCCACGCGCTTGCATTACCTGGTGCGCGAGCACCCCTTTGGCGCGGCCACGCTGCAAGACGAGGACCTGCGCGTGAACTTCGCCGAGCTGGCCTCGCCGCAGGACCGGGTGGCCGTGATCGTCACCGAGCCGCTCACCCGCGACGAGACCTGGACGCCGCTGGCCGCAGGCGAGCTGATCGCCTTCGTCGATGGGCAGCCCTTGCGGGACCGCCCCCATGCATGAGGCGCGCGGCGTCATGCACGACCGCTCAGAACCGATGGCGCAGCCCCACAGCCACGGTGTGGCCGGCCTCGGTGGCGCGGAGTTTGTCCACCATGTACACCGCGTAGACATCGGTGCGCTTGGACAGGAAATGGTCATAGCCCAGGCTGGCCATGCGGCGCTTGGACGGGGCATCCCCGGTGGTCTGGCGCACGCCCCAGGACGCCAACAGCGAGCCGGCACCGACCCGGTAGGACAGGCCGAGCTGGTAGATGTCGTCGTCCAGATCGAGCGCGGTGCGCTCCTCGATCCGCCCGTACTGAGCGAACAGCTTGGCCGCCCCCACCGTGTAGCTGGCCCCCAGCTGATACGCCGTTTCTTTGCCAACGGTCAGGCCCTTCTTGACCTGCTGGGCCGCCACGGCCACGGCCAGCGGCCCGCCGAAGTACAGCACATTGGCTCCGACATTGGCGCCGTTGCCCGATTCCTTCAGCGCATATTGCAGGTTCACCGTGGCGGCGCCCAGGAGGCGCGGCGAGGCATAACTGATCGCATCGTTCCAGCCGGAGTCGCCCGCCAGCACGCCGGTGGCGCCGTAATAGCTGCGAATCGCCGGCGAAAAGCCGAAAGAGTCGCCAAACGGGTTGAACAGCAAAGTGGCCACGAACATCGGCGTGGCACGACGCCCCAGGTAGACACTGCCGAAGCCCCCACTGACGCCCACGTGAGCATTGCGCGCCCAAAACGTATCGCCACCGAAGCGCGCAGCCTCGCCCGTGTCGGCACGCAGAAAGTGATCCAGCGTGAACGTGGCGGCCAGCCCGCCGCCCAAATCCTCCTTGCCGCTGAACCCGATGTAGCTGGTGGTCATGCCGCCCGATTCGATCCGGCCGAGCCGTTGGCCACCGCTGGTTTGATAAGAACCGATGGCCAGATCCAGCAGGCCATACAACTGCACCGACGAGGACTGCGCCAGCGCTGCCCCGGCCCACCCAAGACCGAGCAGCGCCAGGCCGCAGGTGCGCACGATGTGACGGATATGCAATGTCATGATGGAAACTCTCCAGTGGGTCGTCGAAGTTCGGACGGACCGCCTTCATGCAAAAGCCGTACCTGCACCACGATGGAGTTCAAGCTGGTGCACATGAGGCGTCCACACATGTGTATACACTTTTGAATACGGATTGCCCAGCCATGCAACTGCTCATCAATGGCCGCCCGCACGAGGTGCCCGACGAGGCGGTCGATCCCTCGATGCCCCTGTTGTGGGTGCTGCGCGACGTGCTGCACCTGACCGGCACCAAATACGGCTGCGGCATCGCCGCCTGCGGGGCCTGCACCGTGCGCTTGGACGGCCAGGCGGTGCGCTCCTGCGTCACGCCGCTGGCGTCGGTGGCCGGGCGTGCGATCCAGACCATCGAAGGTTTGGGCACGCCGCAGGCCCCGCACCCGCTGCAAGCCGCGTGGATCGCCCACCAGGTGCCGCAATGCGGCTATTGCCAAAGCGGCATGTTGATGGCCGCCGCCGCGCTGCTGGACCGCACGCCCGAGCCCACCGAAGCGCAAATCGATGCGGCCATCAGCAATTTGTGCCGCTGCGGCACCTATCCGCGCGTGCGCGAGGCCATCCGCACCGCGGCGGTGCAAATGCGTCCGGCCCGCACGCCGCGCCAACCGCTGAAGGTGAAATCCGCATGAAGCGCCGACACTTCCTGCTCAGCGCAGCGGCCGTCGGTGGCGCCTTGGTGGTGGGCTGGGGCGCTTGGCCGGTGCGGGACCGTCTCGGCCGGCGTGGCGCCCTCGGCGCCGACGAGCGCGACATCCAGCTCAACGGCTGGATCAAGATCACCCCAGGCGGCCAGGTGGTGCTGGCCATGCACCGCATCGAGATGGGCCAGGGCGTGCACACCGCCTTGCCGATGCTGGTGGCCGAACAGCTCGACATCGGCCTGGAACGCCTGCGGCTGGAGCAAGCCGGTCCGGAGTCGCTGTACGGCAATGTGGCGATGTTCCTCGGGGCCTTGCCCTTCCACCCTGACGAGCGCGAACCCGGCCAAGAAACACGCCTGGTGCGCGCCGGCCGCTGGTTCGTGGCCAAGCTGGCGCGCGAGCTGGGCATCAATGTCACCGGCGGCTCCTCCAGCATTGCCGATGCCTGGGAGGTGCTGCCGCTGGCGGCGGCCACCGCGCGTGCGCAGCTGCTGGGCGCAGCAGCCCTGCAATGGCGGCTGCCCGTCGATGAGCTGCGCATCGCCGACGGCATCATCGAACATCCCTCGGGCCAGCGCGCACACTTCGGCGAGTTCGCGCGCCAGGCCGCGGCCCTGACCGTCAGCGCCCGCAACATCCGCCTCAAGCCGCGCGAACAATGGCGCTTGATCGGCCGCCAGCCGCTGCGCACCGATGTGCCGGCCAAAGTGAACGGCTCGGCGGTGTTTGGCCTGGATGTCCGACCCGAGGGCGTGTTGTTCGCGGTGGTGCGCCACTGCCCGATGCTCGGTGGCAGCCCGGGCCGGGTGGATGTGGATGCCGCGCTGCGCCGCCCAGGCGTGCTGCGCGTGGTGCGCTTGCCTGCGCTGGCCGGCTCGACGGCGGCGGTGGCCGTGGTGGCGCGCAGCACCTGGCATGCGATGCAGGCCGCGCGCACGCTGGACGTGCAATGGCATCCCCCGCCACACGACCCGGCCGTGGGCCTGCTGGACACGCAGCGCATCGAGGCCGACCTGGAGCAGGCCGCCCGCCAGGCCCAGGACACCGCCGGCGGGCTGCCCTTCCATCGGCGCGGCGATGTGGATGCGGCCGAAGCGGCGGCCGCGCGCCTGCTCGAAGTCGTCTATCACGCGCCCTATCTGGCCCATGCCACGATGGAGCCGATGAACTGCACCGCCCAGGTGCGCGACGGCCGCGTCACGCTGTGGGCGCCCACCCAAGTGCCCACGTTCGCCCGCGAAGTGGCCGCGCGCGTGGCCGGGGTAGCGCCGGAGGCGGTGGAGCTGCACCTGACCTTGCTGGGGGGCGGCTTCGGGCGGCGCTTGGAGACGGACTACATCGCCCAGGCGGTCCGCATCGCGATGGAGACGGGCGGCCGCCCGGTGCAGCTGGTGTGGCCGCGTGAGGAGGACTTCAGCCACGACTTCTACCGCCCGGCCGGCGTGGCCGTGATGCGGGCGGCACTGGATGCGAGCGGTCGCCCGCAGGCCCTGCGCATGACGGTGGCCGGCGATGCGATCACGCCGCGCTGGATCGCACGGCAGCGTCCGGCCTGGGCCACGCGCTGGGACGCGCCGGACAAAACCGCGGCCGAAGGCTTCTTTGACCTGCCCTACGAAGTGCCGCACCAGCGTATCGCTCATCGAGCCACGCGCAGCGGCGTGCCGATCGGCTACTGGCGCTCGGTGGGCCATTCGCACCACGCGTTTTTCACCGAGTGCTTCATCGATGAGCTGGCCCATGCCGCCGGCCAAGACCCGCTGGCCTTTCGTCTGAGCCTGCTGGCACGGCATCCGCGCCATGCGGAGGTGCTCAAGCTGGCCGCCGACAAGGCCCAGTGGGACCGCCCGCTGCCGGCCGGCCGCGCCCGTGGCCTGGCCCTGCACGAAAGCTTCGGCTCCATCGTCGCCGAAGTGATGGAAATCTCGCAGGAAGCCGGCCGCCCGCGCGTGCACCGCGTGGTCTGCGCGATCGATTGCGGCACCGTGGTGCACCCCGGCATCGTGGCCCAGCAAATGGAAGGCGGGGTGATCTTCGGGCTGAGCGCCGCGCTGTATGGGCGGGTGGACATCCGCGGCGGCGAGGTGCTGCAGAAGAACTTCGACACGGCTCGACTGCTGTCGCTGGCCGAAACCCCCGTGATCGAAACCCACATCGTGCCCAGCCACCGGCCACCGGCCGGCGTGGGCGAACCCGGCACGCCGCCGGCGGCGCCAGCGCTGCTCAACGCCTGGTTTGCATTGACCGGCCAGCGGGTGCGGCGCTTGCCTCTGCTGGCCCAGGCGCCCGAGGCGCTCAGCGCCGCGCCGCGTTGAGCTCGCTGCGCAGGGCCAGTGCCGCGCGCCGGGCGGCACTGGCGAAGTCCGGGCCGCTGCTGGCGTACAGCACGCTGCGGCCGACGTTGACCACCACCAAGCCCGTGATGCGGCCCTCGCTCTCGCGATAGCCGGCTTTCACGGTGGCCGTGGCATCGCCCCCTTGGGCGCCCACGCCGGGAATCAGCAAGGGCACGGTGGGCGCCAACTCGCGCACGCGCGCGATCTCCGCCGGATAAGTGGCCCCCACCACCAAGCCGAGCTGGCCCGTGCGATTCCACGGCCCCTGGGCCAAACGGGCCACATGCTCGTACAGCCGCGGCTGCCCCTCCAGCTCGGCCAGGCGCTGGTTTTGCAAGTCCGCCCCGCCGGCATTGGAGGTGCGGCACAGCAAGATCGCCCCCTTGTCCGGGTAGCGCAAATATGGCTCGATGGAATCGAAGCCCATGAAGGGCGACAGCGTGACCGCATCGGCCCCATAGCGCTCAAAGGCTTCACGGGCGTATTGTTCGGCCGTGGAGCCGATGTCGCCCCGCTTGGCATCCAGGATCACCGGCACCTGCGGGGCCACTTGGCGGATGTGGGCCATCAGCCGCTCGAGCTGGTCTTCGGCGCGGTGTGCGGCGAAGTAGGCGATCTGCGGCTTGTAGGCGATCACCAGATCGCGCGTGGCCTCGACGATGGCCGCGCAGAAATCAAAGATGCGCGAGGGCTGGCCGCGCCAGGGCGCGGGGAACTTGGCCACATCGGGGTCCAGCCCCACGCACAAGAGCGAGTCGTTGAGGCGTTCGGCCGCGTGGAGCTGATCGATGAAAGACATGCCCCCGATTGTAGAAGCGCCCTACTTGCCGCCGTACTTGGCCAGCAGGTCGCGCGCGTCTTGCAGCAGCGCCTTGCCATTGGCGCCGCGCTTGTCCATGTCGGCCACCCATTCGTCATACAGAGAGGCCGAGGCCGCGATCCAGTGGTCCAGCTCGCTGGCCGGCACGGTATAGAACGTGTTGCCCCGATCGACGGCGGCCTTGCGCCCGGCGGCCTTGCTGTCGTCCCAGATCTGACCAATCTGCTTGGACAGTGCCAAGCCGCTGTTGCGATCGATCACGGCCTTCAGCTCGGGGCTCAGGCTGTCGTATTTCGCCTGGTTCATGCCGAAGATGAACACCGCCGAATACAGCGCCGGCTTGGCCGCATCGGTCTCGGAGTGGAACTTCACCATCTCGTGCAGGCGCAACGAGGGCATCACTTCCCAAGGCAGCAAGAAGCCATCGATCACGCCCTTGCTCACCGCTTCGGGAATGGCCGGCAGCGGCATGCCCACCGGCGTGGCGCCCAGCTTGCTCAGCAGCTTGTTGGTCTGCCGCGTGGGCGCGCGCATCTTCAGGCCCTTGAAGTCGGCCAGCGTGCGCACCGGTCGCTCGCGGGTGTGCACATAGCCCTGGTCATGCACCCACACGGCCAGAATCTTGGTGCCGGGGAATTCCTTCAGCGCATGCTTTTGCAGATAGTCCCAGGCCGCTTGCGCGCCGGACTCGGCCGAACGCGTCATGAACGGCAGCTCGAACACCTCCATCATCGGAAAACGCCCGGCGGTATAGCCCGGCAGGGTGATGATCAAATCTGCCACGCCATCGCGCACCTGGTCCACCAGTTGCGGCGGCGTGCCGCCCAGGGACATGGCCGGGAAGATCTGGCACTTCAAGCGGTTGTTCGAATCCGCCGCGATCTTGTCGCACCACGGCGTGATCACGCGCTGCGAGGCCATGGCCTGGGTGTTCCAGATGTGGTGGAACTTCAGCGTCACTTCCTGGGCCGAGGCGCCGAGCGCGACCATCCAGGCCAGCGCGCTCAGGCCCCAACGTATCGCTCGTTTCATGGGGCGTCTCCGTCGAGAGGAATGAAAGGGAAGCCTTCATCCTAGGCAGCGGCCCCGGCGGCCACACTGGGACAAACCGGGAGAACCGGCCACATCGGTGCGACCAGCGCCCGCGCCAGGCTGCTGCAAAGGGACTCGCAGCGGCCTACAATCATCCGACGATTTTGCCTGCGCCTGCCGTGGATACGCCCACCTTGCCTCGACGCTCCCTCGTGGACGTGGCCGTTGATGCGATGCGCCAACGGCTCGAACGCGGCGTCTGGCGCGTGGGCGAACGCATCCCGATCGAGCCGGAGCTGGCCGCCGAGTTGGGCATGAGCCGCAACACCGTGCGCGAAGCGGTGCGGGTGCTGGCCTACAGCGGGTTGCTGGAAGTGCGCCAAGGCGACGGCACCTATGTGCGCTCGGCGGTGGACACCACCGACATGGCGCATGGCCTGAGCGGCGCGTCCTTGCGCGAGCATCTGGAAGTGCGCGCGATGCTGGAGGTGGAAGCCGCCCGGCTGGCCGCTCAGCGCCGCACCCCCGAGGACTTGGAGCGCATCTTCGCGGCCCTGGCATTGCGCGGCGAACGCCCCGACCGGCGCCGCCGCGAGGTCTTCATCGAGCATGACCTGGCCTTCCACCGGGCCATCGTCGATGCCGCGCACAACCCGGCCCTGGCCAAGCTCTATGGCTTCTTCTCGCGTGCCGTGCGGGCCACGCTCAAGGGCATGATGTCTCGGCCCGATCTGCCCGAGCCCGATTACGCCGCCCATGTGGCCGTGGCCGAAGCCGTCGCCCAGCGCGACCCCGAAGGCGCGGCCCGCGCTGCTCGCGAACTGCTGCAGCCCATTCTCGACGCGCTCGACCCGCTGCCGCCTGCGCCGCCCCCATCCACGCAACGCTGAGCCTTGTCCGCACCGACCCGTCCCGCCGCGTCCCTGGGCCTGCTGATCGCCGGGCTCGTGCTCGTCAGCCTCAATCTGCGCCCGGCGCTGTCCAGCGTCTCGCCGGTGCTGGCCTGGATTCAGGCCAGCCTGGGCCTGTCGGCCACCGCCGCGGGCCTGCTGACCACGTTGCCCGTGCTGTGCCTGGGTCTGTTCGCGCCGCTGGCTCCTCGCCTGGCTGGCCGCTGGGGCAGTGAGCGCACCGTCTTCGTCGTGCTGCTGGTGCTGGCCGCCGGCACGGCCTTGCGGGCCGTGCTGGGCGCCGGCGGGCTGTTCCTCGGCGCTTTGCTGGCCGGGGCCTCCATCGGCATCATCGGCGTGCTGTTGCCCAGCCTGATCAAACGCGATTTCCCGCAGCACATCGGCCCCATGATGGGGCTGTACACCATGGCACTGTGTCTGGGGGCGGCCCTGGCCGCCGGGGCGACGGTGCCGCTCATGCAGGCCTTTGGCGGCAGCTGGCGCGCCGCGCTGGCCGCCTGGGCCGTGCTCGCGCTGATTGCCGCGGCGCTGTGGTGGCCTCAGGTGCGCCAGCCGGCCGGTGCCGCCCCGGCACCGCCGGGCGCGCCGCTGTGGGGCGACCGGCTGGCCTGGGCCGTCACGCTGTACATGGGGCTGCAATCGGCCCTGGCCTATTGTGTGTTCGGCTGGCTGGCCCCCCTCCTGAGCGCCCGCGGCGTGGAGCCCCTGCACGCGGGCCTGGTGGTCTCGGTGTCGGTGCTGGTGCAACTGCTGACCGCCTTCACCGGGCCCTGGCTGGCCATGCGTTGGGGCACCGATCAGCGCCCCACGCTGCTGCTGATGCTGGGGCTGGCGCTGGCCGGCTGGTGGGGCTGTGTGGCCGGCCCGCTGGACGGCCTGTGGCTGTGGGCCGTGCTCCAGGGCCTGGGGCAGGGCGGGCAGTTCAGCGTGGCGCTGCTGCTCATCGTGCTGCGCTCGCCCGATGCCCCCACGGCGGCCAGGCTGTCGGGCATGTCCCAGGGCGTGGGCTACGGCCTGGCCTCGCTGGGCCCCTTGGCCCTGGGCTTCAGCCACGACCTGCTGGGCGATTGGTCGGCCGCCGGACCGCTGTTCACGGCCATCACGCTGGGCGCGGCCGCAGCCGGATGGTTCGCCGCCCAGCACCGCTGGGTCAGCGCCCGCTGAGCCCGCGCCTCAGATGCGTCGGGCCAACGCCTCGGCCAAGCCGGTGTAGTTCGCCGGCGTCATCGCCAGCAGCCGGTCTTTTTCGGCCTGCGGCAACTCCAGCGTCTGGATGAACTGCTGGATGGCCTCGCGCGTGATGGTCTTGCCGCGAGTGAGTTCCTTGAGCCGCTCGTAGGGCTGGGGCAGGCCGTAGCGACGCATCACCGTCTGGATCGGCTCGGCCAGCACTTCCCAGGCGGCCTCGAGGTCGGCTGCCAAAGCCTCGCGGTGGACCTCCAGCTTGCCCAGGCCGCGCGTCAGCGCGTCGTAGCCCAGCACCGCATAGCCCAGGGCCACGCCCATGTTGCGCAGCACGGTCGAATCGGTCAGGTCGCGCTGCCAGCGGCTGATGGGCAGCTTCTGGCTCAGGTGCGTGAGCACCGCATTGGCCAAGCCGAAGTTGCCTTCGGCATTCTCGAAGTCGATCGGATTGACCTTGTGCGGCATGGTCGACGAGCCGATTTCGCCTGCGCGGGTCTTCTGCTTGAAGTACCCCAAGCTGATGTAGCCCCACACATCGCGCGACCAGTCGATCAAGATGGTGTTGGCCCGCGCCACGGCATCGAAGAGCTCGGCCATGTAGTCGTGCGGCTCGATCTGGATGGTGTAGGGGTTGAACACCAGCCCGAGGCGCTGCTCGACCACCTGGCGGCTGAAAGCCTCCCAATCGTGCTCTGGATAGGCCGCCAAGTGCGCGTTGTAGTTGCCCACCGCCCCGTTCATCTTGGCCAAGAGCTTGACCTGGGCGATGCGCTCGCGCGCAGCGCGCAGGCGCGCCACCACGTTGGCCACCTCCTTGCCCACCGTGGTGGGGCTGGCCGTCTGGCCGTGGGTGCGGCTGAGCATGGGCACGTCGGCCAAGCCATGGGCCAGCTCGCGCAAGCTGGCGATGACCCCGTCGAGCGCCGGCAACAGCACCTGCTGCCGGGCGGCCTGCAACATCAGCGCATGACTGGTGTTGTTGATGTCTTCGCTGGTGCAGGCGAAATGCACGAATTCGCTGGCGGCTTGCAGCTCGGGATGGCCTTCGAAGCGCGACTTGAGCCAGTACTCGACCGCCTTCACATCGTGATTGGTGGTCTTTTCGATGTCTTTGATGGCCTGGGCATCGGCCACCGAAAAGCCGCTGACCAGGGCTCGCAGGTAGGCGCGGGCCGCATCGCTCAACGGCTTGAACTCGGCCCAGCCCGCGTCCGACAGCGCGATGAACCACTCGACTTCGACCTGCACGCGGCGGTGCATCAGGCCGAACTCGCTGAGCAGCGGCCGCAGCGCGGCGACCTTGGCGGCATAGCGGCCATCGAGCGGCGACAGGGCAGTCAGGGCAAAGAGGTCCATGGCAGGCAGGCCGAAGAGGCAGGTCGAGGCAAACCCTTGATTTTAGGCGCCGCGTGCACGGGCTGCGGCCGCAGCGCTCGCCGGCCTTGCGCCCAGGGGTCTTGCGAAGCGGCCCAGCGCCTCCCTGTTCGAGGGGGCGCGTCAGCCCACGCCCTCCAGGCGCGCTCGCTAGAATCGCTTGCCAAACACGTCTGACAAGCCCCCCTATGAAACTGATCGGATCGCTGACCAGCCCCTACGTGCGCAAAGTGCGCATCGTGATGGCCGAAAAAAAGCTCGACTATCGCCTGGAACTGGAAGACGTCTGGTCGGCCGACACCCGTATCTCGGCCTCCAACCCTCTGGGCAAGGTGCCTTGCCTGGTGATGGAAGGCGGTGAGGCCGTGTTCGATTCGCGCGTCATCGTCGAATACGTGGACACGCTGTCCCCCGTGGGCCGCTTGATCCCGGCCTCGGGCCGCGAGCGGGTGGAGGTACGCACCTGGGAAGCGCTGGCCGACGGCTTGCTCGACGCCAGCATCGCGGTGCGGTTGGAGCAAACCTGGCCCGGCCGCACCGAGGCGCAACGCAGTCAAGCCTGGATCGATCGCCATCTGGCCAAAGTCCACGCCGCCTTGAAAGCCATGAGCCTGGGCTTGGGTGAGAAGGCCTGGTGCAGCGGCAACCATTTCTCCCTGGCCGACATCGCCACCGGTGTGGCCCTGGGCTATCTCGAGTTCCGCTTCCCCCACATCGACTGGCGAGAGCCTTACCCCAACCTCGCGCGTCTGTACGACAAGCTGGCCCAGCGCCAGAGCTTCATCGACACCGCCCCGCCGACATCCTGAACGCGTGCGCCGCGGGGCCGCACCCCCAGCGCGGTTCTCAGGCCGCCCCCGACAGGCTGGGCCGCGACGACTGGGCCGCCTCGGCGGCCCCAGGCAGCGGGAAACGCAAGTCCACCTGCCAGCCGTTCGGATGGGGCCCCACCTCCAGATGACCACCGAGCAGGGCGGCTCGCTGCTGCATGTTGGCCATGCCCCGCTTGCCGCCTTGCAAACTCAAGAGGCTGGGCGACTGGCCCTCGGCGCGTTGGCTGAGGCCGTTGTCGAGCACGGTCAGACGCAGCTGCTCGCCCTGGCGCGTCAGGGTCAACCACACCACCGTGGCCTGGGCATGCTTGATGACATTGGTGAACGCCTCGCGCACGATGCGCAGCACCTGCAAGGTGTGGCCGGCCGGCAGGTGGGCCTCCATGGCCTGGTCTTGCACGTCCCACACCAATCGGATGCCGGCAGCGCGCAACGAGGGCTCCAAGCGGAAACGCATCTCCGCCAAGGCCTCGCCCAAGCTGTGCTGCTCGGCCTCTAGGGAATCCAGCGTCAAACGCAATTCGGTCAGGCAATCGTCCAGGGCCATGCGCAAGTCCCGCAGGGTCGCGTCAGCGTCGGGCGGCGCCGGCAGCTGGCGCGCCAGCGCGATGGCACTGACCAGCCGGCCCCCCAAGCCGTCGTGCATGTCGCGCAACAGCCGGTCGCGTTCGGCCATCACGGCTTGCTGACGGTCCGATTCGCGGCGCTCTTGGTAGATGCGCTCGAGCTCCTCCTGCTTGGCCTGCAGCGCGGCTTGCAAGTGCCGGTTGAGTTCTCGCTGCGCCGACAGGCTGCGTGCATAGTCTTCGACCAGATGCCACACCATCACCAGGATCAAGGCCAAGACGGCATAGCGTGTCCAGGTGTAAGCCTCGTAGTCTTGCCACAACCGAAACACGATCCAATCGCGCGCCCCGCAGAAGGCCCCGATGACCACGGCCGCCAGCATCAGCCAGGTGGGGTAAGTGCGCCGCTGGAGAGCCAAACGCGCCAAGATCACCGCGGTCCAAAGCGTCACCACCAGGGTCAGCAAGAGCTGGATCGTGCGCAGCAGCGGCAGGTTCAAGGCCGCATTGGCCAAAGACAGCCCGGCGGCCACCGCCACGAACAGCGCGAAGCCGCGCCGCGCCCAGGGCCCATCGCTTTGCCCCAGTCTCAGCAAGAACAAGCCCATGCAGGCGACGAACAAGGAATACGACAGCTCGAAGGCCCAGTGCAACAGCCCCGCCCAAGCGCCCGGATCGTGCACATGCAAGGCGATGACACGCCATGCCCAGATCAAATTGCCCAGACCGAACCAGGCGTACACCGCCTGCCGCGTGCGCCACGCCAGCAACAAGGCCAAGACGCCCAGCGTCGCGCTGGTGCTGCTGAGGACCCACGATCCGCGCACCTGCCAGTCCATGGCCCACTCGTACATCGGCTCCAACGCCGTCGCCGGCCCCACCCGGACGCTGGACAGGCCGGCCTCTCGGCGCGGCTGGCCGATCACGTCGATCACGAGTTCGTTGTCTTGGGGGCGCACCAGGTGGGGCGGCAGTCGAAGCAGATGGGGCTCCTGGCCGTAGTTGGACACGGGCCGCCGGTCCTCGCCCACCGACAGCACCAACTCCCCGTTGAAGGTCACGCGAAAGACATTGCCCACCCGTCGCAGGAAAACTGCCGGCTGATCGCCAGCCAAGGCCGCCGACGGCACGGCCAGGCGATAGCTTACGCGGCCGTCGCGGCGCGGCGCGGAATGCTCCCAGGCATCGGGCAAGGTCACCGGTCGGGGAGGCTGCGCGGGTTGGGTGTGATCGGTCAGCTCGGCATGAATGAGCCGGTGGACCGAAGCCGGTGCGGCCCCACGGGCCAGACCCAGCAGCATCGCGGCCAGGATCAGCACCCATGGCAACCCACCGCGAGCCGCGCGGCGCAGTCGAACCGTCATGGATCAACCGGCCAGGCCCAAGGCCGTGCGTTGTCCCACCTGCAGCTTGGCATAGACGGCACGCACGAGGGTGGCCACCGTGTGCGCCGACATCATCAAGCGCTCACCCACTTCCTCGGCCAAATAGCCCTGCGCCACCAGCCGCAACACGGCATGCTCCGGCGCGGTCAGCTGCAATTCATCCGACGGCGGTGCTGCCGCGCCATCGAAGCCCGAGGGCGTGGGCTCGGCGTGACCGAAGCGCTTGAGCAAGTAGCGGGCGATCGCCGGCGAAATCGGCGACTCGCCGTCGGCCGCGCGGCGCACGGCATGGATCAGATCGCGGTCGGAACAGCCTTTGAGGAAGTAACCATCGGCACCCGATTCGATCGCATGGATCACCTTGGCCTCGTCGCCAAACACCGAATACACCAGGATGTGCGGGCGCCACGGGCCGGCCGACTGGCTGATCTCGCGGATCAGCTCGGTGCCGTCTCCATCGGGCAAGCCCAGATCGGACAGCAGCACGTGCGGGCAACGTCGCGGCAGCTCCTCGCGGGCCACCGACAGGCGGTCGGCGTGACCGACGCAATCGATGCCTTCGGCCTGGGCAAGGGCCTCGAGCACATGCCGCGCAAGCAAAGGGTCATCCTCGACCAGGTAGACGGTGAGCACGGGGGGTCGAAATCGCAAGGGCAGTGTCACGGGATGGTACTGAAGGGGGCGCGCCCGCGGCAGCCCCGCACTTGGGGGGCCACAGCTGCGACAATTCGGCCATGCCCACCACTGCCCCCGCTCCTTTGACCGAAGCCGAGCTCGACCGGCTGGAACACCTGCTCAACGCACTGGCCGAGCACGACGAGGCCGTGCCCGATCTGGAGCAGCTCGACGGCTTCCTCACCGCGCTGGCCTGCGGACCGCAGCGCAGGCCTCTGGACGACGCGTTGCCCGCGCTGCTGGGACCGCAGCCGCCCTTTGCCGATGAAGCCCAGCGTGAGGAGTTTCTTGCTCTGGTGCGTCGGCGCGCTGCCGAGGTGCTGCGCGCGGTCGATGCCCCGGTGCAGCGCCTGGACGACGAACGCGCCTTGAGCCCGCTGTTGACCGACTGGGATGCCGTGCGCGAGCACACGCCCGAGGCCGAACGCGGCACCCCGCAAGACTGGCCGCGCCTGGGGGCGGTGTGGGCCGGCGGCTTTTTGCAATGCGTGGACGCCTTCGAGGACGATTGGCTGCTGCCGGCCGACGACCCGGGCAACGAATTCGTCGATGGCTGCCTGCAGCTGTTCGAGATCCTGGCCAGCGACGAGGCCGACATGCCCCCCGAGGCCCGCGCGATGAGCCCCGACGAGCGCCTGGCCGACGCCTTGTGGGCCGTCTATGACCTGCGTGACTTCTGGCGCGAGCGCGCCTCACGCCAACCGGTGGCCACGGTGCGCAAGCCTGCGCAGCCGGGCCGCAACGCCCCCTGTCCTTGCGGCAGCGGCAAGAAGTACAAGAAGTGCCACGGAGGAGCGGCCAAGTGAACACTGCTCGGGTCGAATCGCCGACGGCGCCCTTGACGACGCCGGGAACTGCGCCGCTGTTCTTGACAGCTGCACCCTGGTGCCACCTGGTCGAGCACTTGCAGCGACTGAGCACTCTGGAGCGTCCGTGTCTGTACATTCCGAACCCGGGCAATGCCGGTGATGCGCTGATTGCTGCGGCCACCTGGCAATTGTTCGACGCGCTCGCGTTGCCGGTGCGCATTGGCCGACGGCAGGACATTCGCGAGGGCGATGTGGTGCTGCTGGGCGGTGGAGGCAATCTCGTCCCGCTCTATAGCGACATGGCGCGCATACTCGAGGCCTGCCTGACCATCGGGGTTCGCGAAACAGTGCTGCTGCCCCACACGGTGCGAGGACATGAAGCCTTGCTGGGCCGGCTTGATGAACGTTTCCATCTGTACTGCCGCGATGCCCCGAGCGTCGTGCACGTGCGTCAGGCGGCACCCCGGGCCCGCGCGTACCAGGCGCCCGACCTTGCGCAGGGACTGTCCCCCTCGGCCCTTCTGGCGCGCCAGCCCCGCGGGGTGGCACAACGCATCAAGGCCCTGTTGCACTGGGCATGGATCCACCGTCTGGGTCGCCAGCTGCGCTGGCACGCCGGATCGGCCGCCTTGCATCCCGACGCGCAGGGCCTGCTGACCGTGTGGCGCAGCGACGAAGAAGCGCGCACGGCGCGCGGGATGGTTCATCATGACCTATCCACACTGTACCGATCCGACTTCCTGGATCGCCTTGAAGTCGAGTGTGTCGCGGGCCGCTTTTTGTCGGTGATCGCACGTGCCAAGGAGGTTCGCACCGATCGTCTTCACGTGGCCATCGGGGCACAGCTGATGGGACGGCGCGCCATCCTCAAGGACAACGTCTACGGCAAGAACTTTGCCGTCGTCCGTGCCTATCCCGAACTGGCGCCGCACATCGAGCTGCTGGAAGAGCCACCGCCCTTTGGCTCATGAGACGGGCTGGCAGCGCTACAGGCGACCCATCGAGATCTTCTTGAGCAGGCGGAAGCGCGCAAGGTGGTACCGCAGCGCAATGACCACGCTACGCGGCAGGCGGCTGGCATGGCGGGACAGGGCGTTGGCCAACAGGTCGTGCTGCACCTGATTGCCAATGCGAATCCGGGCGGCGGTCAAGGCCGTCAAGGGCATCTCGAAGGCCTCGCAGCGCTCGTAGCCTGCCGCCCACAAACTCACCAGGGTCCGCACGCACTTCTCGCAGCGACCGCAGTTCAGGCCGTTGGGCGGCCGGCGCCAGCACACCCTGAGGTGTCGGCGCACCGCCTCATGGTGCGCGAGATAGCCAATCTTCTCGTCGCGATCGTAGCCCCCGCCCTCCGCGCGCACCGGCAGGCTCGGCGAGCCCAACAGCGGGGCGACGATGCTGTTGCTGCCCCAGGGGATGATCTCGTGGTCATAGCTCTCGTCTGCAGCCCAAAGGCCAAGCCCTATCGATGCCTCGCATTGATGCAGCACCGCCGCGATGCCCATGCCAAAGCTCATTTCCCAGTCGACGCTGAACTCGCGCCAGTTGGTGGTGCAAGTCCACAACGGGACCCCAAACGCCGCCAGCAGGCGCTGCGCGTGGTGACGTGCGATGGACCACCAACCGTCATCGTGCAGGGGTACGTCGAAGCCCTGGACGAGCAGCCCTGCCGAAACCGGACGACTGCGATGGCCCAGCAGGCCTTCCATATGGGCTGCCAGGGCAAACGTGGCATCGACGCCGCCGGAGAACATCAGCACCGCTTCATTCGACCCGCTCGGCCGGCCTTCGGCCACGTCGTCCGCATCAATGCGGATCCGTTGGAAGAGGTCTGGCCGCCAGCGCACCCACACATCGACCAGATCTTCCAGGTTCTCGAGGAAAGTCCTGTCCAGCACCCCGCGCACATGCAGGTCGGCGGCGTGCGCCATGGCCCAGGGAAGAGCCGCCACAGCGGCGAAGTTGGCCGTGTGCGGTGCAAGCAAGGGTCGCCCGGCCGTATCGAAGCGCCACCACATCTGCCGCACATGCGTAGAGTGATGCACCTCGACCACGTGGGCGGAATTCTCTCCAGACGCCGCGGCCTGAAGCCGCACCTCCATGCGAGCCCGTCGGACTGGCACAAGTTCGATCATGCGCAGCGCTGCCCCGGGGAGGAATGTCGCCGCAGCCACACCAGCCAGCCCGGCACCGGCTGGCGCTGATCTTCGCGCAAGGCCTGCGGCTGCAGGTCGGTCACCTCGAAGCCGTGCTGGGCGGCCAGCCGCTTCACGTAGCCCGAGGCATGGCCATAGGTGAGGCTGGGACGCAGCGTGAAGTCGCGTGTCTCGTCGCCTTGCTCGGCGGAAAAGGCGAACACGCCTCCAGGCTCGAGCACGCGCCGCACGCCAGCGAACACGCCGGCGAGGTCGCCGATGTAGATGAAGACATCGGCCGCCACGACGAGGTCGTAGCGGCGCTCGGTGGTCTGCAAATGGCTCACCAAGTCGGCCTGGGTCAGCTCGCGGTACAGGCCGCGCTCGCGCGCCTTGGCCACCATGCGTTCGGACAGATCCACCGCATCGACCGCGCCGGCCAGCGCCGCCAGGCGCGGCGCGCACAGGCCAGTGCCGCACCCCAGGTCCAGCGCTTGGCCGAAGCGCTGCCCGGCCAAGGGGGCGAGCAGACGCTGCGGCACGTCATAGTGCAGCACTTCGACCAGATGCTGGTCGAAGTCTTCGGCATAGTCGTCGAACAGGCTTTGCACATAGCCGGTGGGCGCCGCCGGCGGCGGGGCCGAGCGGGCCGCCACCGCGGCCAGGAAGAAGCGCGTGGTCTCGGAGTCATCACCCAGGCGCACCGCGCGCTCGAACGCATCGGCCGCCTCCTCCAGCTGTCCGGCCAAGCGCAAGAGACTGCCGCGCCGGCTCCAGGCCAGCGCCTGGTGGGGGTCGATGGCCAGGCAGCGCTCATAATCGGCCAGCGCCTCGTCATGGCGGTCCAGCTGCAGCAGCACCTCGGCGCGGCACAGCCAGGATTCGGCGGCTTCGGGCTGCACACGCACCAGCTGGTCGAAGCATTGCAAGGCCGCCTCCAGCCGACCCAGCCGGCGGCGCACCACGCCCAGATTGCTCAACGTGGAGGCGCGGCCCGGCACGAGCGCCAGCGAGTCGCTGAAAGCCTGTTCGGCCTGGACCAGCCGGCCGGCCTCCAGATGGGCCAGCCCGTCGAAGAACAGCGCCTTGGCGCGTTCGAACACGTCGCTCATGTCGCGCTCAATCCATCGGCCTTGAACATGGCCTTGATGCCGCGCACCGCCTGGCGGATGCGCGCTTCGTTTTCGATGAGGGCAAAGCGCACATGGTCGTCGCCATGGTCGCCAAAACCGATGCCCGGCGAGACGCAGACCTTGGCGCGCGCCAGCAGCTGTTTGGAAAACTCCAGCGAGCCCAAGGCCCGATAGGGCTCGGGAATGCGCGCCCAGATGTACATCGAGGCCTTGGGGGTGTCCACCGCCCAGCCGGCTTCACGCAGGCCCTTGACCAGCACGTCGCGGCGGCGCTGGTATTGGGCCGCGATGTCTTTGACGCACTGCTGGTCGCCTTCCAAGGCGGCAATGGCGGCCACCTGCACCGGCGTGAAGCTGCCATAGTCGTGGTAGCTCTTGATGCGCGCCAGCGCGGCCACCAGGTCGGCATTGCCCACCATGAAGCCCACACGCCAGCCGGCCATGTTGTAGCTCTTGCTCAGCGTGAAGAACTCCACCGCCACGTCCTTGGCGCCGCGAACCTGCAAGATGGACGGCGCCTTCCAGCCGTCGAAAACGATGTCGGCATAGGCCAGGTCATGCACCACGAGCATGTCGTGCTTCTTGGCCAGCGCGATCACGCGCTCGAAGAAATCCAGCTCCACGCAGTGGGCCGTGGGGTTGCTCGGAAAACCCAGCACCATCATCTTGGGCTTGGGGTAGCTGCCGCGGATGGCGCGTTCCAGCTCGGCAAAGAAGTCCACGCCCGGCACCAGCGGCACCGAGCGGATGTCGGCGCCGGCGATCACCGCGCCGTAGATGTGGATGGGGTAGCTCGGGTCGGGCACGAGCACGGTGTCGCCACGGTCCAGCGTGGCCAGCATCAGGTGAGCCAGCCCCTCCTTGGAGCCGATGGTGACGATGGCCTCGCGCTCCGGGTCGACCTCCACGCCATAGCGGCCCTGGTACCAATGCGCAATGGCGCGGCGCAAGCGAGGAATGCCCTTGGAAGACGAGTAGCCATGCGTGTCGGGCCGCTGGGCCACCTCGGCCAGCTTGGCCACGATGTGCGCCGGCGTGGCCCCATCGGGGTTGCCCATGCTCATGTCGATGATGTCCTCGCCGCGGCGGCGGGCGGCCAGCTTGAGCTCGGCCGTGATGTTGAAGACGTAGGGAGGCAGGCGGTCGATGCGCGCGAAGCGGCGCTGACCTGGCAGGCTGGTCATGAGAAGACTTTCAACGTGAGCGCCCGGAACCGTCCGAGCGACGTGACCGCGCCCGATGCGCGGCTGGGTCGCATCGTAGCACCGCGTCGGGCTGCACCTGCAATGCACTATTGCGCCAATCGAAATGATCGCCCCGAGCGCCCCCTGCACGACACCCCCAGCGGCCCGACAACCCCGATCAATCCTGGCCATTCGCCCGATCGGCCACGCTGCACGCCAGGCCGCACACCGCTGTCGCTTTCTTGACAAACCCGGGCTTGACTCCGGGGTTTTTACCTAGTGGTTAACCCTGGATTTGATTCACTTCGTCCGGCCCGTCGCTTCCCCCGCGACAGCCCGGGGGTCGATGACTCCCGGAACGTCAACCCTTTGATGAGGTTCGTAGACATGAAGAAATCGCTCATCGCGTTGGCCGTGCTCGGCAGCCTGGCTGCTGCGGCACAAGCCCAATCCAGCGTCACCCTGTACGGCCGTGTGGACCTGGGACTGAAGCGTGACATCGGTGATGACACCACCCGTCTGGAGCAAGGCTCGGGCAGCCGCCTGGGCGTGCGCGGCGTCGAAGACCTGGGCGGCGGCCTGAAGGCCCTGTTCAACATCGAGCACCGCTTTACCGCCGACGACGGCGCTGCCAACAGCACCTTCTGGGCTGGCCGCTCGGTGGTGGGCTTGGAAGGCGGCTTCGGCCAGGTCGTGCTCGGCCGTGAGTACACCCCGGCGCGCAACATCGCCAACCGGGCCGATCCGTTCGGCGGCGACACCGTGGGCAAGATGGAGCCCATCCTGTTTGGCGACATCCTGCCCACCCGTCAGAACAACTCCATCACCTACACCTCGCCGGACTTCGGCGGTTTGCGTGGCCAAGTGCAAATCACGGTCGATGAAGTGGCAGGCAACGACAACAAGGCTTTCTACGGCCTGAACCTGACCTACGGCGCCGGCCCGCTGTCGCTGGCCTACGGCTTCGACAAGTCGGGCGTGGATGACGACACCTGGCACCTGGTGACCGCCGGCTACGACTTCGGCGCCTTCCGCCTGATCGGTGCTTATGGCCAGGGCAAGCCCGAAGGCCTGGGCGCTGCGGACAAGCACCGCAGCTACCTGCTGGGCGCCACCGCCCCGCTGGGCGCCGGCGAGCTCAAGCTGGCCTACGGCAAGCTCGAGACAGTCGATCCGGACAGCGATGTGTCCACCAAGTTCGCCGTGGGTTACCACTACGCCCTGTCCAAGCGCACCACGGTGTATGCCGACGTGGCCCACGACCGCGAAGCAACCAATCACAAGACCGGCGTGGACTTCGGCCTGAAGCACAACTTCTGATCCCGCTCCGCTTGCAACTATCTCCTGGGGGGAAAGCCCCCCGCGAGATTTCGGGGGTCCCTGGGCACAGGGCCCCCTTTTTTCATGCGGGCCGGCTTTCGGCTATGGTTCGCTCCATGCTGCGATATCACACCGTCCCCGTCACGCCTTTTCAGCAAAACTGCTCCATCGTCTGGTGCGACGACACCCAACGCGCCGCCATCATCGACCCCGGCGGCGAACTGCCGCGCTTGCGCGCCGAGGTCGAGCGCTTGGGCGTGAGCTTGGAGCAGATCTGGCTCACCCATGCCCACATCGACCACGCCGGCGCGGCCGCCCAGCTCGCGCGTGAAGACGGACTGCCCATCATCGGCCCGCACGAGGGCGATCAGTTCTGGATCGATGCGCTGCCTCAGCAAAGCGCCATGTTCGGCTTTCCGCCCAGTGAGCGCTTCACCCCCACGCGCTGGCTGCACGACGGCGACACCGTGACCCTCGGCCACTGCACGCTGCAGGTGCGTCACTGCCCAGGCCACACGCCGGGCCATGTGGTGTTCTTTTCGCCGCAGGCACGGCGTGCCTTCGTCGGCGACGTGCTCTTTGCCGGCAGCATCGGCCGCACCGACTTTCCCGGCGGAGACTACCGCACACTCATCGAGGCCATCACCCAACGCCTGTGGCCCATGGGCGACGACGTGGTCTTCATCCCCGGCCACGGGCCCGAAAGCAGTTTCGGGCAGGAGCGGCGCACCAATCCTTTCGTGGGTGGCACCTGAGGGTGACGCAAAATCGCAGGCACCGCTGCCACGCAAGGCGTCCTGCCGATGAACACCGCTGAACTGCACCGCAAGATCTTCTTGGCCCTGCTGCTTGGCGTCAGCCTGGCGTTCCTGGCCATCCTGTGGCCGTTCTACGGCGCCGTGTTCTGGGGCGCCATCCTGGCCTTGCTGTTCATGCCGCTGCACCGGCGGCTGTTGCAGCGCATGCCGTCTCGGCCCAACCTGGCCGCGCTGTCCACCCTGGCGCTGTGCCTGTTGATCGTGATCCTGCCGGTGGCCTTGATCACCGCTTCGCTGGTGCGAGAGGCCGCCGTGCTGGTGAACCGGTTGCGCAGCGGCGAGCTCAATTTCGGCCTGTACCTGCAGCACGTGATCGACGTGCTGCCGCCGTGGGTGGCCGAGGGCCTGGACCGCCTCGGCCTGGGCAACGTGGCCGCGGTGCGCGCGCAGCTGGCTTCGGCTGCCACACAGATCAGCCAATTCATCGCCGGCCAAGCCCTGACGGTCGGACAGAACACGGCGCACTTCGTCGTCAGCCTGGGCATCATGCTGTACCTGCTGTTCTTCCTGCTGCGCGACGGCCAGGCGCTGTCGATGCGCATCCGCCAGGCCTTGCCCTTGGACGAAGCCCACAAACGCGATTTGCTGGCCAAGTTCGCCACCGTCATCCGCGCCACGGTCAAAGGCAATGTGGTGGTGGCCCTCACGCAAGGCGCGCTGGGCGGGCTGATCTTTTGGGTCCTGGGCATCCAAGGCCCGGTGCTGTGGGCCACCTTGATGGCGTTTTTGTCCCTCTTGCCCGCCGTGGGCGCGGGCTTGATTTGGGGCCCCGTGGCGATCTACTTCTTGGCCACTGGCGCGTTCTTCAAGGCATTGATCCTGATCGCTTTCGGCGTGTTCGTCATCGGCCTGGTCGACAACCTGCTGCGCCCCATCCTGGTCGGCAAGGACACCAAGCTGCCCGACTACCTGGTGCTGATCTCCACCTTGGGCGGCATGTCGCTGTTTGGCATCAACGGCTTTGTGATCGGGCCGCTGATCGCCGCGCTGTTCGTGGCCAGTTGGGACTTGTTCGCCGCGCGCGCCAGCCACACCGACCGGGCCGACGGCAAGGACTGAGCACGCCCGGCCGGATCAGGCCGGATCGAAGCGCCGCGGCGGGCGCGGTGCACGCTCATACAAGGGCATCACCCGAGGCAGCACCGATTCGATCTCGCGGATGCGGGTGTCGCCCGCCGGATGGGTGGACAGGAACTGCGGCGGCGCGCCTGGGCTGGCTTGCATCATCTTGTTCCACAGGCTCACGCCGGCGCGCGGGTCATAGCCGGTGCGGGCCCCCAGCTCCAGGCCGACGAGGTCGGCCTCGGTCTCGTTCTCGCGGCTGAACTTCAGCGTCAGCAGTTGGGCGCCCATGTTCAGCACCAGGTCGCCCACATTGCCCAGCCCCAGCAGGCTGGACAGCAGGCCCGCGCCCAGCCGGGTGGCTGCCGTCTTGCCCATGCGCTCGCGGGCATGCTCGCGCAGGGCATGGGCCATCTCGTGGCCCATGATCATCGCCACCTCGTCGTCGGTCAGCTTCAACCGTTGCAGGATGCCGGTGTAAAAGGCGATCTTCCCACCCGGCATGCAAAACGCATTGATCTGCTTGGAGCCGATCAGGTTGACTTCCCACTGCCACTGGCGCGAACGCGGATTCCACGTCAGCGCATGCGGGATCATGCGCTCGGCGATGAAGCGCAGCCGCACGAGCTGCGGGTGGGACGGACCGGCCAAGGCCTGCTGAGCCTGGGCTTCGCGCAGCATCTGACGATACTGTTGCGCGGCCGCCTGCTCGATGTGCTCGGCCGGCACCAGGCGGGTGAAGCCCGAAGTGCCGCCCACGTCCACGCCATCGCGCTGAGCCTGGGCAGGCCATGTCGCGCTCAGCCCGGCGGCCACGAGGGCCCCGGTGAACCACCGCCGCCCGGGCTGCGCTGGCGCCAAGCGCCCCGGTGCACAGGCTGCCACGGCGGCCATGGCCTGGCACAACGCGCAGCCGGCGCGTTCATCGTCGAGGACCGAATGCCGATCGTCGTCCCTGCGCATCACACCTCCTGACGCTCTTGTCGTACCAACATCGCTCGCACCGCACCCAGCAACAGATAGGCCGGGAACGACAGCCAAAACGTCAAAAAGAAGTAGGCGGCATACCCCATCTCCTGCGCGCCGATGCCGCCGGCCCACCCGGCCACGGCGCGGCTGAAGGCGAAGATGGACGACAGGATCGCATATTCCGTGGTGGCCTTGGCGCGGCTGGTGATGGCCATCAAAAAGGCCAGAAACGCCCCGGTGCCCAGCCCGCCGGTGAAGCTCTCCAGGGCGCTGGCCGCATACACCGACAGCTGCTGCGGCCCCAAGCTCAGCATCCCCCCTCCGAACGGCAAGGCCAGCACCTCGCCGCCCGGGGGCAACACCTGCTGCCCCCAAGCCGCCGCCGCATAGCCCAAGTTCGACAAGGCCTGCCACAAGCCCAGCACCCACAGCCCGCGGAACACACCCACGCGGTCCACATACCAACCGCCCACCAACCCACCGGCGATCGACAGCACCAACCCCAAATTCACACTGATGAGGCCGATTTCTTGATTCGAAAACCCGCTGTCCACCCAAAACGGCTTGACCATGAAGCCCATGGCTGCATCGCCCAGCTTGAACAGCAGGATGAACAGCAAGATCGTCACCATGCCGCGGCGCGACAGCAACTCCACCCAGGCCCCGAAGACCGGGCCATTGCGCATCAGGGCGGCCCGCGGCCCGTGGGCCGCCACCACCATCAGGCCGGCCCCAGCAAACATCAGGCTCACCGGGATCGCGCCACGGAACCACCAGCGGCCGCTGACGGCCACGATGGCATTCCAATCGGCCAAACGGGCCAGCGGCCCCAGCACCGGCCACAGCAAGCCGGCCATCACCAGCGCCAACGCCAGCGCCCACAGCGGCTGCTCGCGCAGCAAGCGCAGCTCCGCGACCACACTGCCGGGCGGCGTGCCCGGACGGGCCGGCTCGCGCGGCGCCAACAGCACGATCAGCCCGTTGACCAAGAATACGGCCGCCCCCAGCAAGTAGGCCATCGACCAACCGAACCAACCCGACACCATCAGCAGCACGCCCGCCGTGAGCATGCCCACGCGATAAAAGCCGATGCGAAAGCCGTTGGCCAGGCCGTACTCCTTGCGCGTGAGCAGCTCGATGGTGTAGCCATCGGTGGCGATGTCATTGGTGGCCGACAACATCGTGAACGCACCGATGGCCACCCACACCCAAGGCCCGAAGCCCAGTTCGCTGGCGAACAGGCCCATCACCGCGGCCATGCCGAAGTTCGCGCCGGCCACCCACCAGCGATGGCGGCGCACCCAGTCCACTGCCGGCGCCCACAGGAATTTCACGGTCCAGGCCAGGCCCAGCAGGCTGAGCAGGCCGATGTCGGCCAAATTGACGCCCTGCTGGCGGAAATGCACCGGAAAAATGTCGTAGAACACCCCCAGCGGCAGCCCTTCCGAGAAGTACAGCAACGCCACCCAAAAGAGCTTGCGTCGATACACGGGGGGAGGGGGCGTGCCGGCGGTCGGGGGGGAATCGGTCATGCAGACATTCTAGGGAGGGCCGATCGCCCGCTCAGCGACGATTCACCAGCCAGATCCCCAGCGCCACGCCGACCAAGGCCAGCGCCAAGCGCAACGTGATCGCCTCGCCCAGCAGCAGCCATCCCATCAGCAAACCGAACAATGGCGTGAGAAAGGTGAACGAGGCCAGCCGCGTGGCCGGGTAGTGGCGCATCAGCCAAAACCACACCAGATAGCTTGCGAAGGCCACGACGACGGCCTGGAACAACATCGAGCCCCACAGCATCGGGCTGCTCCAAGCCCACGCCCAGGACTCGCCGGCCAGGGGTGACAGCGCCATCAGCGCCACGCCCGAGACGGCCAACTGATAGAACAACGTCTTCTCCGGCGCGGCCGTGCTCAGGCGCGTGGCACGGATGGCCAGCGTCGTGGCCCCCCACAGCAGGGCTGCCAACATCGCCAGCGCATCGCCCAGCCACTGCGTGGACCCCGCCGGAGCGGCCGCACCGCTGAACCCCTCGCTGAAGGCCAACGCCACCGCCGCAAAACCCAAGCCCAGGCCGGCCACCTGGCGCATCGACAAACGCTCCGCCGCGCTGATGAAAGGCATGCCGGCGGCCACCACGAAAGGCGACAGGTACAGCAACACCACCAGCCGCGAGGCCGCCGTGTGGCCCAGGCCGATGTAGATGCAAACGAACTCCGCGGCAAACAGCGAGCCCGCCAGCAGCCCGGGCCACCAGGTTCCATCGCGCGAGAACAGCGCAATGCCGCGCCACGAGGCCCAGGCCCACAACCACAAGGCCGCAATGCCAGAACGCAACCCCGCTTGAGCGATCGGCGGCATCAGCGGCAGCGTGACCTTCACGACGATCTGCTGCAGCCCCCACAACAGACAGCAGCCCAGCAGCAGCGTGACGGCACGGGAATCGAGATGGGCGCGGCGTTCAATCATCCGATGATTGTGCCGCGTCCCGGAATGTGGCGCTCAGGCCACCTTCATCCGGATTGCAACCAGCGCACCAGATCGCGCGCGCTCATCGCCCCCGAGATGCGCCGCAGCTCCTGCCCGCCTTGCAGCAAGACCATCGTCGGAATACTGCGGATGCGATAACGCACCGACGTCTTGGGGTTCTCGTCGCTGTTGACCTTGGCGAACAGCACCCGGCCGCCGAGCTCGCGGGCGGCCTGCTCGAACTGCGGGGCCATCATCCGACACGGCCCGCACCACGGCGCCCAAAAGTCCACCAACACCGGCAGCTCGGTGCGCGAGACCACCGCTTCGAAACTCGCATCGGTCAAAGCCACGGGTTCGGCCGGCAAGAGGGCCTGCTTGCACTGCCCGCACACGGGGGCATCTCCCAAGCGCTCCTCGGGCACGCGATTGAGGGTCAGGCAATGGGGGCAGGCTACCAACATATCGACCTCCGCAACACCACTGGGAGATGGAGGCGAACGGCCGCACGACAAGAGCCGCGCCCATCGACCGAGCAGGGCCTTGGCCGCCGCCCGGCGCGTTCGCGGGGCTGCTGCAGGGCGGCAGGCCTTACTGCGGCTGGAATCCCGTCTTGCGGATGATGTCGGCCCAGACTTGTCGGTAGGCCGCTTCGCGCTGGGCCAGTTGGGGCCCGCTCATGAAGCCCACGTCCAGACCCCAGCCGGTGAGGCGCTGCTTGACCTCGGGCTCGACAATGGTTTTGGCCAATGCCTGGGCGAATGGATCGAGCAGGGCTTGGGGCGTGCCCGCCGGCGCGAAGATGCCGTAAAACGGCAGGTCTTCCAAGCCTTTGAGACCGAGCTCCGAGAACGTGGGCACCTCCGGCAGCACGGCCTGGCGCCGGCCGCCCAGCACCGCCACCACGCGCAGCCGGCCGGCTTTGTGGTGTTCGATGAAATCGGGCACCGAGCCGGTGCCGGCCGCAATCTGGTTGCCCAGCATGTCGCCGATCATCGGCGCGCTGCCGCGATAGGGCACGCTGACCAGGTCCAGGCCGTAGCGTTGCCCCATCACCTTGACCAGGAATTCCGGCGTGGACGCCGGCGCGGGCACGCCGATGCTGGCCTTGCCCTGGCCTTGCGATTTCACCCAGGCCACGTATTCCTCCACGCTCTTGGCCGGCGTGCCGGCCGACAGCGCAAAGGCGTTCACGAAGGTGGCAAATCCGGCCACGGGCACGAAATCACGCGCCGGGTCGTACCCGGGGTTTTTCATCACCAAGGGCAAGATGGTGATGGTGTGGTCGTGCGAGATGAAGAAGGTGCTGCCATCGGGGGGCGCAGCCTTGAGCGTTTGCGCCGCGATCTGCCCGCCGGCACCGGGCTTGTTTTCCACCACCACCGGCCGACCGAGATGCTCCTTGAGCCGATCGGCCAAGGTGCGGGCGATGGCATCGGTGCCGCCACCGGCGGGAAAGCCCACCAGCAGCTTGATGGGCTGCGCCGATTGGGCGTGGGACACGCCTGCGGCGGCCAGCGCGGCGGCCGAGCATGCCGCCAGGATCAGGCGGCGGGTGAACCGGGTTGTCAGCCGGGTTGTCAGAGGCGAGGGCATGCGCGACTCCAGGGCAGTGATGACACGTGTGCGCACTGTAGCGGCTTGCTGCGGCCTCAGCGCAGGAACCGCCCGTCGGGGCCGACGATGGTGATCTCCACCCAATTGGAACCGTGGTGGTTGGTCGGGCTGAAGTTCAGGGGGTTGCCGCCCAGCTCCCAGCCCCGGATGCCCTGGATCGCCCGCACGATGTTGTCGGGAGTGATGTTCGGCGCAGCCCGGCGCAGGGCCTCGATCAAAAAGCGTGCCCCCAGGTAGCCACCGTAGCTGTTGTAGTTCACCGGCACATCGGCCGCGGCGGCTTCGCGGTGAAAGTCGCGCGCCATCGGATGGACCAGCCGCCAGGGGTAGGGCACGACCTGCGTCATCGCCAAACCGCGGGCATCGGCCCCCAGGGCCGGCACCGCGCTGGCCGCCACCGACAAGCTGTAGATCGGCACGTTCAGCCCGGCCTTGGCCGCTTTGACGAAGCCCACCACCGAAGGCCCCACCGCGATCAACAGCACGGCCATGGGCCGCGCCTGTGACAGGGCGGTCGCGGCCTGAGCGGACGTGCTGCCATCGATGGCCAGCGGCGCCGAGGCCACCAAGGTGGCCCCCAGTTCCTTGGTGGCGGCTTCCACCACCGGCATCATCAGCTTGCCGAACTCGTTGTCCTGGTAGGCCACGCCCACGCGGGTCATCTTCAGCGTGACCAGCGTGCGCAACTGGTGCTCCACCTCGTCCTTGAAGCTGGCCTGCGAGGTGAACAGGTAGGGGTGGTGACGCAGCCGCAGCACATGCGCGCCGGTGTAGATGCCCACCAGGGGCACGCGCTTTTCGGCGATGTAGGGCAAGATGGCGGCCACCCCGGCCGTGCTGCCCAAGCCCGTGAGGGCCACCACCTTCTCCTGCTCGACGAGCTGACGCACGTTCTCCACGGTGCGCTGGGTGTCATACGCATCGTCCAACAACACCAGGCGGATGCGACGCCCGTTGATCCCGCCCTTGCGGTTGATTTCCTCGAGGGCCAAACGCTCACCGGCCAGCGGCGGCTGAAAGGCCATGGCCACCGGGCCGGTCAGCGGGGCGCTTTGCCCCACGATGATGTCACCTTCCTGGGCCCCCGCCGGCCACACCCAGCTGCCGCCCACGGCTGCGGCCGCGCCCAGAACCACTCGGCGTCGGGTGAATTGAAGACGTGTCATGCCGGTCTCTCCTCGTCGAGCATCGTGCACCAAGTCGGGCCGGACGGCCCATCGATGTATCAAAGTGTCACGGAAGTGCACGGTCGTTCATATCCGGGATTGTCATGGCCTGCGTGAAGGATGCCGCAGCGCCGTACCCCGATCGCTCCTCCAAAGAGGGGGGGGCGGGACAACCTCGCGACCCCCGGGTTTCTACGGAGTGCCTCTCATTTGTGCTGGGAAACCCCTAGTGCACCACCGGCAGGCTTTCCTTACAGTGCCCGTACTCGCTGCACGCCGCGGCCTCCAGGCCCGGCGCTGCACAGGGCGGGGGACCGAGGAGACACAGAGAAGCACACGAAGAGACTCTGTGACGCACACAAGGAATGTCACAATTCGAGGGCGCCGGCCACAAGCCGGCGCCCTTTGTTTTGGGGCTCGCCCACGCCATCCATGCTCGAATTCCTCGTGGTCACACTGGCCTCGCTGCTGGCCGGTTTTGTCGATGCCATCGTCGGCGGTGGCGGTCTCATTCTGGTGCCGGCCCTGTTCGGGGTGTTTCCCGGTGCAGCCCCGGCCACGCTGTTTGGCACCAACAAAGGGGCTTCGGTCTGGGGCACGGCCTGGGCCACGCTGCAATACAGCCGGCGTGTGAGCCTGGCGTGGACGGCGCTGGCGCCAGCAGCCGTGGCCGCGCTGGCGGGGGGGTTTCTGGGCGCCTGGGCGGTCACGCAGGTGTCTGCCGAGGGCCTGCGCCGCGCCTTGCCTTTCATCCTGGGCGCGGTCTTCCTCTACACCCTGGTCAAGAAAGACCTGGGGCGCCACCACCTGCGCCCCCATCGAGGACGCACCGAAGCCCTGTTGGCCTCGATCATTGGTCTGCTCATCGGCTTTTATGACGGCTTTTTCGGTCCGGGCACCGGCAGCTTCTTCGTGTTTCTGTTCGTGCGGGTGCTGGGCTACGACTTTCTGCACGCCTCGGCCTGCGCCAAACTGCTCAACACCGCCACCAACCTCTCGGCCCTGGCCCTGTTTGCCTGGAAAGGCCATGTGTGGTGGCACTACGCGCTGACCATGGCCGTGGCCAACGTGGCCGGCAGCCTGCTGGGCACACGCCTGGCGCTCAAGCACGGGGCGGGCTTCGTGCGCGTGTTTTTCATCCTGGTGGTGGGCGCCTTGATCCTCAAAACCGGCTGGGATGCCTACGCCGGCGCCTGAGCCCCCCTTCAGGGGGAGAGCCGGCGCCCAGGAAGTCGGCGATGATCACTGGCTGTTGGTCCTTGCGCCTGCTCACGAACCATGGCATGGAACACCCAGACCCGCACCGCCCTGGCCTTTGGCGTGCTGGCGGCGGTGTGCTTTCTGGCCGTGGGATGGATGGCCGCCGAAGATGCCCGTCGGCAGACCTTGGGGGACGCCGGTCGCCATGCCGCGCATCTGGCGCAGCATCTGACCCACAGCCTGGACAAAGGGCTGTACGAACGCATGCGCGAAGTCCGCAACGTGGCCCAACTGGAAGCCGCCACGGCCGACGAAGGACGTTGGCGCCAAGTGCTGCAGCACATGCAATCGAGCCTGCAAGACTATGTCTGGCTGGGCATCACCGATGCGAGCGGCAGCGTGCAAGCCGCCACCGACGGTCTCCTCGAAGGACAAAACGTCTCGCAGCGCCCGTGGTATCGCCAAGCCCTGCAAGGCCCCACCATCGGCGACGTGCATCCGGCGGTCCTGCTGGCGTCTTTGCTGCCCGGACGCGGCGGTCAAGAACCCTTGCGCTTGCTGGATGTGGCCGCCCCGCTGTACCGCGACGGACGCTTGGTGGGCGTGTTGGGTGCACACCTGGACTGGCGCTGGGCGGAAGAGGAAGTGCGCCAGGCGCTGCGGGGCAACCCCGCCGTGCCGGACTTGCAGGTGCTGATCGTCTCGCGCGAAGGCCAGAAGCTGCTGGGCCCCCCCGAGGCCGCGATCGAGGCCTGGGGCGTCCAACGGCTGCACCGCCTGGCGACCGAGGGCCCGGCCGTGCTGGACTGGCCCGACGGGCAGGCGTATCTGACGGCCGCGCAGGCCAGCAGCGGCTACCGCGACTTCCCCGGCCTGGGCTGGACGGTGCTGGTGCGCCAACCGGCCCGCACGGCCTTGCAAGCGGCCCATGACTTACAGATGCGCATCTGGATGATCGGACTGGGCGCGGCCGCCTTGTTCGCCGTGGCCGGCTGGTGGCTCGCCGGGCGGCTGGCAGCCCCGCTGCGCACGATCGCGGCCCGGGCGCGCGCCTTGTCTCAGCGCGCCTTGCCCGACCCGCCGACGCCGGCCGGCGGCGACGAGCTGGCCACGCTGTCGCACGCGCTGGCCGATCTGGTGGCCCAGTTGCGTGAGCGCGAGCGTGAGCTGCTCGAACTCAATGCGTCGCTGGAACAGCGCGTGCGCGAGCGCACCGAGGCCTTGCAGCGCCTCAATGCCGACATGGCCAGCTTCAGCCGCAGCGTGGCTCATGACCTCAAAGGGCCGATCGGCGCGATGGCCGCCGCGGCCCAGCTCATCGAGCAAGAATGCGGCGCGCAGCTGTCTGCCACGCACCGCCAGCTGCTGCATCTCATCGGCGAGGACGGGCATCGGCTGGTGCGGCTGACCGATCAGTTGCTGGTCTTGTCCCGGGTGGACCAACAAGCCTGGACCCCGGCCATGGTGGACATGGAGCCGCTGGTGCGCCAGGTCTTGGCCGAATTGCAAGCCCGACCCGGCACCCAGCTGCCGGACATCCAACTCGAAGCCCTGCCGATGGCCTGGGGCGATGCCGCCTTGCTGCGGCAGGTGTGGGTCAATCTCTTGGCCAATGCCATCAAGTTCACCGGCCCCGTGCCGAACCCGCGCATCGCCATCGGCGCCAGCGTCAGCGACGAGACAGTCACCTACCATGTGCGCGACAATGGCGTGGGCTTCGACATGCAGCGCTACGGCGCCTTGTTCGACCCCTTCCAGCGGCTGCACACCGAGGCCGAATTCGCCGGCTCGGGCGTGGGTCTGTCCATCGTGCGGCGCGTCGTGCAGCGCCACGGGGGGCAGGTGTGGGCCCAGTCCAGCCCCGGCCAAGGCGCTTGCTTTTACTTCAGCCTGCGCTCGGGGCCGCCGCCTCAGGCCCCTTGAACAGCCCCTGGTGCTGCTGACGCAGCAGATTCTTCTGCACCTTGCCCATGGCATTGCGCGGCAGCTCGGATTGCACGAACACCTGCTTGGGCACCTTGTAGTTGGCGATCTGGCGCTTCAGTTGCGCGACGATGGCCTGCGGGTCGAGCTGCGCGCCGGGCTTGGGCACCACCACGGCCACCACGCCTTCGCCAAAGTCTGGATGCGGCACGCCGATCACCGCCGACTCGGCCACGCCGGGCATCTCATTGATATAGCCCTCCACCTCGGCCGGATAGACGTTGTAGCCGCCGCTGATGATGAGGTCCTTGCTGCGGCCCACGATGGTGAGGTAGCCCTTGGCATCGAAGCGGCCCACGTCACCGGTCTTGAACCAGCCGTCGGGCGTGAACTCCTCCTGGGTCTTTTCGGGCATGCGCCAATAGCCCTTGAAGACATTGGGGCCGCGCACCTCGATATTGCCGATCTCGCCCACCGGGCAGCGCAAGCCTTTGTCATCGACCACGCGCACCTCCACGCCGGGCAGGGGCCGGCCCACCGTGCCGCCCACACGTTCGCCATCCTCGGGCTTGCAGGGGTTGGAAGTGAGCATGATGGTCTCGCTCATGCCATAGCGCTCCAGGATGGTGTGGCCGGTGCGCTCACGGAATTCGTGGAAGGTTTCCAGCAACAACGGCGCCGAACCACTGATGAACAGCCGCATGTGGCGGCAGACCTCGCGTCCGAAGCCTGGCTCGGCCAACAAGCGCACGTACATCGTGGGCACGCCCATGAAGACCGTGGCCTGCCGCAGCAGCTCGCACACCCGCTTGGGATCGAACTTGGCGCACCACAGCATCTTGCTGCCATTGATGAGCGCGCCATGCACCGCCACGAACAGGCCGTGCACATGGAAGATCGGCAGCGCATGCAACAGCACGTCGCCGGGCTGCCAATCCCAGTAGCTCTTGAGCGTCAGCGCGTTGCTCAGCATGTTGCCGTGCGTGAGCATGGCCCCCTTGCTGCGCCCCGTGGTGCCGCTGGTGTAGAGAATGGCCGCCAGATCGTCCTCACCCTTGACTGCGGTGTCGTGTTCGTCGCTGTGGTGGGCGGCGCGCTCCAGCAGCGTGCCGGTGCGGTCTTCGTTGAGCGTGAACACATGCTTCGTGCCGGCCTGGAAGGCCAGCTTGCTCACCCAGCCGAAGTTCTTGCCGGTGCACACCACCACGCTGGGCTCGGCATTGCCGATGAAATATTCCAGCTCGCTGTGCTGATAGGCCGTGTTCAGCGGCAGGTACACATAGCCGGCACGCAACGTGGCCAGATACAGCATCAGCGCCTCGACCGATTTCTCGGTCTGCACCGCCACCCGCGCCCCCGCAGGCAGCTCCAGCGAGGCCAGCAAATTGGCCATCATCGCCGTGCCGCGATCGAGGTCGCGCCAGGTGTAGCACAGGCCATCGTCGGTTTCGATGGCGGTGGCATCGCGCTGTGTCGGAAAGGCCGCGCGCAAAGCGGCAAACAAGTTGTGATTGTTCATGTCGTGTGCCATCAGTCAGAGGAGCCCGTGAACTGCGGCTCGCGCCGCTCGATGAAAGCCATCACGCCTTCTCGATGATCGGGATGTGCCGCGTAAGCGAAATGCTCGCGCCGCCATGCCGCATCGAACGCACGACCCAAAGCGATCTGGCGCATCGTGCGCTTGTTCAGACGCGCGGCATGTGGCGCCAGGGCCGCGATGCGGCGCGCGGTGGCCGTGGCTTCGGTGGCGACCTCGGCATCGTCCACCACCCGCTGCACGAACCCACGCTGCATCGCCGTGGCCGCATCAAGCAGCCGCCCTTCCAGCAACATCTCGGCCACGCTGCCGGGGTCGAGCACCCGGCTCAGCACTGCCAATTCATCCGGCGCCATCGGAAAGCCCAGCCGGCCGATCGGCGCGCCCAGGCGGGCGCTGCGCCCAGCGATGCGGATGTCGCAGCACGCGGCGATCTCCAGCCCGCCGCCCACGCACACCCCTTCGATCTGCGCCACCAGCGGCACCTCGCAGTCGAGCAAGGCCTGCAAGGCCGGGGCCACGATGTGTTCATGGAAATGCTGCAGGCTGTCGCGCTCGAAGCGAAACCCCGGCAGCTCGTCGATGTCGGCCCCGGCTGCGAACACCCCGTCCGCACCGCGCAACACCACCGCGCGCAGGCCCGGCTCACGCTGCGGCCAGCCCACGAACACCTCGCGCAAGGCCTCCCACATGCCCACGCTGATGGCATTGAGCTTGCCCGGATTGACGAGCTCCACCACCTGCACCCCCGGCAGCTGCGGATCGGGGGCCACGCCGATGCGTCCGCTCACGATCGCATCAGTCCAGCTTCGCGCCGGAGGCTTTGACCACCGCGGCCCAGCGTTTGATTTCGCTGTTGACGAACTTGCCGAAGGCCTCGCCGTAGAGCTCGGGCACGTCGGTGCCGAGATTGAGCCAGGTTTGCTTCAGCTCCGGCGTGTTCATCACGGCTTTCATCGCGGCGGCCATTTTGTCCACGGCCTCCTTGGGCGTGCCTTTGGGCGCCCACAAGCCGTACCACGTGGACACCACATAGTCCGGCATGCCGGCTTCGGCCGCCGTCGGAATGTCCGGGAACGCGGCGGCCCGCTTGGGCGCAGCCACCGCGATGGCCTTGATGCGGCCGCCGCGGATGTGCCCGGCCGACGAGCCCAAGCCGTCGAAAGCCATGTCCACCTGCCCGGCGATCAAATCCTGCAACATCGGGCCGGCGCCGCGGTAAGGGATGTGCGTGATGAACGTCTTGCTCTGCATCTTGAACAGCTCACCGGCCAGGTGATGCGAGGAGCCATTGCCGGCCGAGCCGTAGTTGCGCTTGCCCGGGTTGGCACGCAGATCGGCCAACAGCTCCGGCAGCGTGTTGGCCGCCACCTTGCCCGGATGCACCACGATCACCTGCGGCACGTTGGACACCAGACCCACCGGCACGAAGTCTTTTTCGATGTCGTAGTCGAGCTTCGGGTACATCGACGGGGCGATCGCGTGGTGCGCACCGCCCATGAAGAAGGTGTAGCCATCGGGGGCCGCGCGCGCGGCAATGCCCGCGCCCACCGTGCCGCCGGCACCGGCTTTGTTCTCCACCAACACCTGCTGACCCAGCTGCTTGGTCAGCGCCGCCGACAGCGGGCGGGCAAAGGCATCGGTGCCGCCTCCGGCAGGAAAGGGCACGATGATCGTCACCGGCTTGGTCGGCCAGCCGCCCTGGGCCAGGGCCAGGGGCGTGGCCACGCCGGTGACGGCCAAGGCCGCTGCGGCCGCCAAGGCGCGCAAACTCTTGCGGCGAGGCAAATCGTTCATGGGCATGTCTCCTTCTTCGAGGTTGGATCGTCGTGGTGTGATCACAGCAAACGCTGCAGGGCTCGCGAGGCCACGACCTCGCCGTGGACGAAACGCTCGTGGTGGTCTTCGATGTGGCGCAGATCGTAGAGGTAGTTCACCATCAGGCCCAAGGACTGTTTCAGTCCTTTACGAGACAAGTCGCCAGCCCAGTTCAGCCGCTCCAGGCGCGCGCCATTGCCCAGGTGGAACTTGGCCACCGGGTCGCCACGCGGCGTGACCGACTCATGCGCCAGGTAAAACGCCGCCAGCAGGCTCAGGGCCTCGCGCAGCGGCTCGCTGGCCTGCTGCGGCTGCACGGCCGACCAAGCGCCTGGCTCGCCGCCATGCTGCACCAAGGCCGCCAGGGCCTGCAGCAGGCGCGCCTTCAGCTTGGGCGGCAGGTCCTCGCGCTCGCGCAAGCCTGGTGCGTGCTGGTTCAGCCACGCCACGAAGCCCGGGATCGGCGACAGCGTGCAAAAGGTGCGCAGCTGCGGAAATTCACGCTGCAGATGCTCGGCCACCCGTTTGATCAAGAAGTTGCCCAGCGACACCCCCTTGAGCCCCGGTTGACAGTTGCTGATGGAGTAGAACGTGGCCACCCTGTACTGGCGCTCATCGGTTTGCGGCGGGCTGCGCACATCGATCAGCGGGCCCACGGCGGCAGGCATCTCGGCCACCAGCGCCACTTCCACGAAGATCAAAGGCTCGCCGGGCAGTTGCGGGTGAAAGAACGCAAAGCAGCGGCGATCGGGCTGCAAGCGGCGGCGCAGATCGGCCCAGCCGTCGATCTCGTGCACCGCCTCGTGCTGGATGATCTTCTCCAACAGCGCCGCCGGCGAGCGCCAGTCCACCTGCTCCATCTGCAAAAAGCCCGGGTTGAACCACGAGGACAACAGGTGCAGAAAATCGGCCTCCACCGCGGCCAAGTCGGGGTGGGTCTTCAGCAGCTCCAGCAGCGTGCGCCGCATCTCCACGATCACGGCCGTGCCGCCGCTGGCGCGGTTGAGCCGCCGCAGCAGCTCCTGGCGCGGCGGCTCGGCCGCGTGGATGAGCGCCATCAAGCGCGTGGCCTCGGGCGCCTCGGCATAGCGCTGGGCGGCCTCGAGCACGGCCTTCGGATCGGGGCCGAAATCGCTGTCCAGCAGCTTGAAAAAGGCCAGGCGCTGCTCGGCCGTCAAGCCGGCATACAAGGCCAGCACCTCCTGGGCAATGGCCACGCTGTTGGACTCGCCGCGCTCGGACAGCAACCGTCGGCAGCCGTCCACCACCTGCGAGAGCAAACGCGCCTGAGCCCGCGCCGAGCGGCCGGGGGGTCGGCCAGGGCGGCCCCGCTGGGCCATGCGAGACAACAACATCATCGAGCCTCCCGTGACGTGAAGGGAACGCTGGGCGCCGCTGCGGCTTGCGCGCCCTCCGCTTCGGCCGCCCGTAGCGCCTGCAGCGCGTGCAACTGCGCCATCAAATGGTCATGCATCAAGCGCTCGGCACGGGGCGCATCGCGCTGCACCAGCGCTTCGATCAACGCCCGGTGCTCGGCGATCGAAGCCTCCAGCCGCCCCGGCCAGTGCAGCTGGCGGCCGCGCAGCATGCGCATGAATTTGCGCAGCTCTTGGGTGACGCGGTCCAGCCAGCGATTGCCGGCCAAGGCTTGCACACGGGTGTGAAACGCATGGTTGGCACGGTAATAGGCGTTCACGTCGCGGGCCGCGGCAGACACCTCCAAGTCCTCGTGCAGACGCTGCAGCTCGGCCAGCTCGGCGTCCGTGGCGCGCAGCGCCGCCTCATAGGCGCAGCGCCCCTCCAACAGCGCCATCACCGGGAACAACTGCTGCGCATCGTCCTCCGACAGCTCCGTCACCTGACAGCCGCGACGCGGCACCGCCGTCACCAAGCCTTCGGCGGCCAAAACCTTGAGCGCCTCGCGCAAGGGCGTGCGGCTGATGCCCCATTCGGCCGCCAGCGCCTTCTCGTCCACCCAAGCCCCCGGCGCCAGCCGCCGCTCGAAGATCAACGTGCGCAGCCGCGCGGCGACCTCCTCGTGCAAGGTCGTCGGCCGGATCGCGCTGTGCAGCTCGCTGAGATCGGTCATCGTCGGCCCGGCGCCGGCCCCATGCCGGCGCACATGGTCCGACGATAGATCAAAAATCCATAATTACAAATTACGGAAGAACCCTGATCAGCCCCCGCCCCCCGTCCCCCCGCATCCTCGCTGGCCGCCGCAGCGGCGCTCCGGGGCCCGAGGGGATGACCTCCAAATCGGGGGGATGCGAGCACCCGCGGCGCGCTAGCGCCTCGAGCAGCCGGGCCCTATGCTTGCCACAGCCTCGACCGCGCCGCCCGGCATGCCGCACGAACGCCTCAGCCGCCACATCACCGCCACCTACATGAGCCTGCGCTTGGGGCTTGCCCTGCTGTCTGTGGCCTTGCCACCGGCGCTGGCCCTGGCCGGCGCCTGGCTGGGTGGCCTGCCCTTGCAGCCATCCATGAGCGCTTACTATCACGCTGGTGGCGGCGTGGTGCGCGACCTGTTCGTCGGCACGCTGTGCGCGGTGGCCGCGGGCCTGCATCTGTACAAGGGCATCACCCGCCTGGAAAACCAAGCGCTCAACCTGGCCGCCGTGCTGTTGGTCGGCGTCGCGCTCGTGCCCATGGCCTGGGAGTGCGGCGCCGCCTGCCCCAAGGTGTCGCTGCACGGCACGTTCGCGGCCCTGTTTTTCATGGCCATTGCTTACGTGTGCCTGTTTCGCGCCGCCGACACCCTGAGCCTTCTACCCGACCCGGCCCTGGCACGACGCTACCGCCGCACTTACCACGCCCTGGGCCTGGCGATGGTCCTCGCACCGGCGGCCGCCTTCGCTCTGGGCTGGTGGTTGGAGCGCAGCACCGGCCATCGCTGGACGCTGTTCCTCGCCGAAGCCGCCGGCGTGTGGAGCTTTGCCGCTTACTGGCTCGTCAAAACCTTCGAGATGCGCCGCACCCACGCCGACAGCCGGGCCGCCGAAGGCCAATTGGCCGTGCCCGAGCACGGGGTGGGCGATGCATTCAAGGCGCTGGCCGTGCAGGAACTGAAGCGCTGACTGAAGCGCTGACCCATGGCGCAGGGGCCTTGCGCGCAGGCCCTGCAGGGGGTGGGGCCGTCCCCAACGGCGCGCAAGCGTCGCTCGCGCAGCCCTCCACCGCCCGGCCCAGACGGCCCGCCGCAGCCGGCCTCCTGGGGTTCAGTCGATCTGCAGCGGTGCAAACCCTTTGACCAGCTCGTCGATCGCCTTCATCTGCGTCAGGAACGCCTCGAGCTTGTCCAGCGGCAAGGCGCTGGGGCCGTCGCACTTGGCCTGGTCGGGGTTGGGGTGGGCCTCGAGAAACAGGCCGGCCAGCCCCACGGCCATGCCGGCGCGGGCCAGTTCGGCCACCTGCTGGCGGCGCCCGCCCGAGGCCGCCCCGCCCGGGTCGCGTTGCTGCAGTGCATGCGTCACATCGAAGATCACCGGCAAATCCCCCGTGACCTTCTTCATCACGCCAAAGCCCAGCATGTCCACCACCAGGTTGTCATAGCCGAAGCAGGTGCCGCGGTCGCACACGAGGATGTTCTCGTTGCCCGCCTCGCGAAACTTCTCGACGATGTGCTGCACCTGCGAAGGGCTCAAAAACTGCGGCTTCTTGATGTTCACCACCCGGCCCGTGCGGGCCAGCGCCACCACCAAGTCGGTCTGGCGCGCCAAAAAGGCAGGCAGCTGCAGCACGTCCACCACCTCGGCCACCGGCTGGGCCTGCCAAGGTTCATGCACATCGGTGAGCACGGGCACACCGAACTGCGCCTTCACCGCCTCGAAGATCTTCAGCCCTTCGTCCAGCCCTGGGCCGCGGTAAGAATGGATGGACGAGCGATTGGCTTTATCGAAACTGGCCTTGAACACGTAAGGAATGCCCAGCTTCGTGGTCACGCGCACATATTCCTCGCAGGCGCGCAAGGCCAGGTCGCGCGACTCCAGCACATTGATACCGCCGAACAAGACAAAAGGGCCGTCATTGCGGCATTGGATGGATGGGGAAATGGCAACAACCATGGCGGTATCTCAAGAGCATGACATGCGGCCCCCGATTGTCGCACCGCAGCGCAGCGGCCAAGGCCTTGCGCGCCGGCCTGGCGCGATGAAAGGCCCGTGCGTTCAGGCCTGGGCGCCGGGCGCCGAACGCGGCTGGCGGAGCGGCTCCTGCGGCTCGGCCAAAGAGGAGAAGTCCGCGTCGTTCATTGCCGCACCCGACCCAGGCGCAGCCTCGCCGCCCGCGTACAGCGGGGCCTGCTGCGGCGGCGGCTCATCGGCCCAAGGCTGGCTGGGCATGGACCCCTGGAACTCGGCCACCAGCCCGGCGGCGCCGGCTGCTGCGGCCGCCTGCCGCAGCAGCTGAAGCGCCGGCGCGTCCGCATAAAAACTCGCGTTGATCTGCGTGTGACGGATCAAATACGCGCGAAAGCGCCGGAACAGCGCCGCGTCCACCTTTCCGGGCGCTTGCCAGAACGCGCTCAGCGGCCCGGGGTGCACCAGCCCCGGCACGGCATAGAAGCAATCGCCCAAAGTGATCACAGGCGCATGGTGGAACAGGGCTTGCAGCCCCACGGTGCTGTTGACCACCACCACCCCGCGCGCGTGCTTCAACAACGTGGGCAAGTGCAAGTCATGCACATAGCGCACCCGGCCTTGCAGCCCGAGCTGGCGCGCCAGCTGATCGATGAAGCGGCCATAGTCCACATACGCCCGGTCCATCGGGTGGTGTTTGATCACCAAACCATGCTCGGCACTGGCGTGCTGCGCAAAAGAGTGCATCACCTGACGGATCACCTCCCGCACATCGTCGAACGGCGAGTGATGCACGATCTGGCTGTCGTTGTGCACCTGCAGCGGCAGCAAAAACCAGCGCTTGCTGCGCTGCGGTGAACACAAGTCCTCCAGCACGCCACGCTGCTGCCAGGCGCGCGCCCATTTGCGCCAGCCCCCGCGCAGCCAACACCAGCCCTGGTGCAGCGGATTCATCGGCCGGTGATACACGTGGTGCGGATACCAGGGCTTGCCCAGCGTCATGGCCAGGCAGTACATCGTGGCGATCCAGGCCATGCGCCAGAAGCTTTGGCCCGTGGGCACCGGCTCTGGGAGCCGCTCATCCGGGCGGGCCGCATAGAAGGCCGCCTCGCGCGGCAGGCCGGAGTCGCCGTTCACCCCTTCGCGCTCCAAGGTGATGTAGTCGGGGCGCAGATAGCCCTCTTCGAACACATACACCGGCACCCCCTGCGCCCGTGCCACGGCGCGGGCCACGCGATGCACCGGGCGAGCTTGCCCAAACAGCACCACGGCATCGATGCGCTTGACCGTCAGCAGCGAAGCCAACCAATCGTCCCAGGCTTGCAGCCGGCCACGGTAGTCGATCGCGCCGGATCGGCGATAGAACCAGCGATCCCCCCCATTGAAATTGACCTTGATCACCCGGGCGCCAGCGGCTTCGAGCACCTCGGCCAAGCGGGCGAAAAACGGCCCCATCGGCCCTTGAAGCAAGAGCACGCGTCGGCGCGTCAGCAACTCGTGCAAAGGAGATTCAGCACACATCGGGCAAGGTCACACCAGGGATCAAACGCCCCAAGCCGCGGCAGTGGGGCCATCGTGAAAGAGGCCGTATTGTCTTCGTTTCAATGTGTCTTGGGAGCCATCATCCCCCCTTGGGGGGATGAGTCGGGTGACCTCTGAGAAAAATTCAATGCAAAATGCAAGCCACGCCAGCAAGCCACCCAAGTCACGGCCAGCCACGCGCACAGGCGTGGCACCACCGGCCCACACGGGGCCCTGAAGCCACGCCCTAGCGGGCCGCAAACGCTCAAGCCCCCGCCCAGCGCCGCCAGCCCAGCAGCCAGCGCCAAAGCCGGCGCCACGCGGGCGGCCGACGGGGCCCGAGCAGCTTCCATGCCAGCAGCTCGTCGAGCGCCCGCTCCGGCGTGGTGAACGCGCCCGTGGTGCGGCTGACATAGGTGGGGTACGAGATCAACACCCCGGCCACCAGTTCGTCCAAGCACAGCCGCCGCTGCCGTCGCGGCATGGGCCAATGATCCTGCGTCAAGCCCCAGCCGGCATAGAACGGGCAGCCATAGGTCACCACCTTGCGGCCGCGCAGCAGCGCCTCGAAACCCGCCAGCGACGTCAGCACATGCACCTCGTCCACCTGGTCCAGCAGCTCGTGCATAGGCGCATCCACCACGATCTCGTCGCAGTAATGGCGGGCTTGACCTTCCCCCTGGCCGGCGCGGCGCAGCCGGGCGACCACATCGGGATGAGGCTTGTACACCACGTGCGCATCGGGCACAGCGGCCCGCACCGCTTGCAGCAAGCCCAAATTGGTGCGCAGGCCTGGCGCGCCCAACGCAATGGCCGCATCGCTTTCCACCTGGCCGGGCACCAGCACCACCCGGCGCGCCCCCGCCGGACGGCGCCAGCCGCCTTGCCCCACGTTGTACTTGGTGATGCCCTGGGCACAGATGCGCTCGCGCAAGGCCCTCGCGCGGGCCAGCACAGGCGGCTCGAAGCTGGCCGTGGCCAGCAAGTGCTCCAAGTCCGACGGCGCGCTGGCGTCGTAGTAGATGCCGCGCCGATCCATCACCCACGACAGCGGCCGCACCAACTCGGCGCCCAGCCCGACCGAGCGCAAAAAACCGTCCTCCAGACGCACCAGCGCCAAGCCGCGCGCGCGAGCCTGCGCCACCTCGCGCCGCCCCCACACCGCCAGCGTGCCTTGCGGCGGCACTTGTTCGGCCCGCCGCACGAACTGCACCTCGCTGCCCGCGAAAAACGCCCGCACGATCGGCTTTTTCCAGCGCGAAAACCCCAGCGCGTACACCCGAGGCGGGAAGCGCTCGCGCATGCGGCGCTGCAAAGCCATCCACTGCATCAAGCGCTCAGGCTCGCAGCGCTGGCCGGTTTCAGGGTCCAGGTAGCGCGGGTACTCGATCAACGCCGCGTGCACGAGGTCGTCCAGCCCCACCGGACGGCGGCGATCGGGCGGGGGCAGCTCGTCGCCCGTCAGCCCCCAGCCGGCATAGAACGGCATGCCAAAGCAGCGCACCGGCCGACCCCACAGCAGCGCCTCGAAGCCCATCTGCGAAGTCACGGTGTAGACCATGTGGGCCGCTTCGAGCAATGCGCAAGGGTGGGCGTCGCTGGCGAGCACGCGCACCCGCGCCGCCTGCCCGGGCGTCAAGGCGTCGAAATGCCCACGCTTGCGCCCGGCGATCACGTCCGGGTGCACCTTGAGCAGCACCGGCAGGTGAGGATGTTCGTCGAGCGCCGCCTCGAGCATGCGCGCGAAGCTCCCCGCATCCGCCAGGCCGTAGGTGATGGACGCATCGCCGTAGGTCTGATCCACCACCAGCGCGAAGGGCCCCTCCAGGGGAGGCGGCACCTCGCGCGCATGGTTGTACTTGGACAGGCGCCCTTCGCACCACGAGGCGCGCAGCGCGGCCGCCCGCAAGCACTCGTCTTGCCCGTGGGGCCGCGCGATCAACGCCTCGATTCGAGAGGGAGAGGAAGCGTCGTAGTAGATGCCCAGGTCGTCGAGCACGATGGACAAGGGCGGGTCCTGGTTCCCGAGCCCCACCGACCGCAAGAAACCGTCTTCGGCACGCCACACGGGCAGCCCGTGGCGGGAAGCGAACGCCTCGGCCACGCGCGCGCTTGGTTTGCGGCCCCAGGCGAGGACCGCGTCCAGGCCTTCGACAGCAGGCCGGCGGCTCATGCGCAGCTCGACATCGCCGAGCAACGCCGACAAGGTGTCCACCCGCTGCAGGCCTGGCGTGAGGACGGCCAAGCAGCGGGCCAGGGGGGGTGCAGAGGTCAAAGTCTTGGCAGGGTGAACAAGAAGATCTGGCGGGATTGTGCGCGACGACAGCCGTGGCTCAGCATCGTCGAGAGCGGCATCGGCGGGCGCCCGCGCCGGCCCGTCGTCGGGTAGTGCGGCTCGATTACTGCCAGCAGCGCTGCCCAAGGCACGACCTTCTCCATCTCGGCCAGGAAGCGCTCCCGGCGAGTCTGTTTCTTCTTCCGTTCGAAAGCCAGCGAGGCGAAGGTCGTTTGCTTCATGGTGGCAGCGCGGGTTATGACCTCAGTATTTTACCGGCTCTGAATAGAGCAGAGCTTCCCTAAGGAATCCCTCATTAGTCCAAGCGCCCCACATTACTCCTCTATAATGCTTAAGGTCAGATCTCGGCCTTTACGTTCAGCCAAGAAAACTGAGGGCCTGAAAGATTTAAGAGAACCTCTCTCGATCCCATCCTCCAGTGCAGTCAACGTAGAGTCGACATCCTCAAAATTGATACTCGACAGCTCCGAGTTCAGTTCATAACGCCACCACTGAACCCTTTCAAGTCGCTGAATGATTTCCGTATTAAACCGAAAGCGCAACACCTTCGCGGGGACGCCACCTACGATTGCATAAGGTGGGACATCCTGATTGACGAAAGCTGCCCCAGCAACAACCGCGCCATCTCCGATTCGAACGCCCTGCTTAATGATCGCATTCCGTCCAATCCAAACGTCGTTGCCCACCACAGTCGAGGCGGAGTTTCCCCGAAAGCGAAGATCATTGCGGGCGAATTTCTTCCACTCAGGGCTACCATCAAAATAGCGCACTCCATCGAACTGGAAGGGGTGCGAACTTAGCCAACCTAAAGGATGCTCGGCTGGCCCGATTGCTACGTTCGCTGCAATCGAGCAAAAGCGTCCGATCTCTGCATTGCGAATCTCAGATCCTGCGCCAATATAGGTGAAAGCGCCCAGGCGACAGTTTCCGATCAGGCTTGCATTGCTCAAGCGTGCGGGGCTCTCGTAAAAGAGTTTTCCTCCAATTTGATGAATCGAACTGGATAACTGCAGACCAGTTTCCTGGATAAAAACTAAGCTCTCTCGGCCGGGCTCAAGCAGCGCGACTTGCTTCACTTTCAGCTCTCCTTCGCAACTATCCAACAACTCGATACCAATACTTGACTAGGCGGTTATTTGAATCTTCGAAGAAGGCCTTGCGATCCCTCTTGTATTTCTCGTACTTTCTCTTGCTCGCCACTGTTCGAATGAGAATATCTTCTAAAAAGCGACGTGACGTAGCATCGCAGGTGGTGTTTGAATTAACCTGTTCGGCGATCACGGCACCTGGCGTTTTTTGGGGCACCGATTGCACCGGCGCTGCCTTCTTTGGCGGACTACCCTTCTCCTGAGCAAATACAGCCATCGCGCCCTGCTTCCAAACCGAGTCCGAGAGAGCCCGTTTTCCAGAAGGGTGAATGATGTACTTCTTTGAAATACCGCCCAGGGCATCCTCGAAGTAGTGTCCAACAAGTAGCTGGGCATCGACCGCGCTCGGAGACTCAAAGTACGAGGCGAGCGCTCGCTCACCCAAGAAGGGGTCAATCCAGATCTGTTCTTTCACGCGGCCGTATTCGCCTGCGAAATCACGCGCAAACTGAATGCAGCCTTGGTGAACCTCCTCGATGAACTGACGCCTGACCCCGTGATTCTCATCAACCCGGAAAACGGGCACCAAGCTAGCGCCTTGGCGCTCAATCCTGATGAGGCTGCCCTCGACATGACATGTGAGGTATTCGAGCAGCTGGCGGTGATTCACCACCGTGCTTGGGTGCCCGGCGGCAAGGAGATCACCCATGAAAGCCCACAGCCGGTGCCCCTTCTGTTTCCAGAGTTCAGCCCCCTGAAGCGTGGCGTAGTAGTAGCCGTTAAGCGGGCGCCCGAGCAGGCTACCCAAAGCGCCCTGCATGTTCCCCTTCCAGCCAATGTCAACCACACCTGGGTTTGATTCGGCAGCAAGGCCAGCACGGTCTAGATAGTCCAGATACGCGGCTCTCTCGTCACGGGCTGCCTGCAGAATGGCATCCGCGTTGAGACTACACAGCCGCGAGAACTTCATCCTCTCAGTGGCGGTGGTATCAAGCAAATCGCCAGCGCCGGCATATCCGGCATCGCTCCATGCATCGGCCGTGACCTCTGTCGCCGACAGCCCGAATCGGTTCTCAATCAGCTCTCCCACTGCGACGCCGGCTTGATACGGGTGCCCCGCCAGGGCCAGCACATCGCCGACGCCCCGCAGACTCGCTACGCGCGTCGCCCGGCGTGATGCGTACAGGTAGGCGGATGGCGGTGCATCCGGATCATCACCATGAAGTGCGTCATAGACCTGCTTCAGCAGCCATCCTTCGCGCGACAGAAAGTAAAGCCGCGTTATCGCATCTCGTCGACTCTGGCGCCCAAGCCAAAGCATGAAGCCCGTAACCAAAGGACCCAGTCCCGCATAGCCAAGGTGATGCGCATTGCCCTGGAAGTGGGTGGTCTTCTCGTTCTCTCCGGATGGCGAATCGAAAAGTGCATGTGCCGTCAAGCCTGCGATCGCACTGCGCGCCCGCTCACCGACACCGGATTTGGGGGGATAGATGACCTTGTAGAAGTCGTTCCCGCGCATTCGATCAACCGCCCGAAGCAGGCGGAAGGTCTTCATTCCTCGGGCTTGTGCCTGCTCGATATCGGCAACCTTGTTGTCACCGACGTGCAGCACCCTCTGCCCCTTTAGTTGGATGGAGTCCAGCACCAGATCAAAAAGCCCCCCTTCCTTCTTTCTCACTCCATGCTCGCTTGAAAGGAATAGCCTCTTGTAATCACGGTAGCCAGTCTTTTCAAGCATGCGCTCAATCACATCTCTTGAGAGATACATGTCAGATATGAGATAAATCGGTTTTCTGCTCGACCGCGCAATGCTCCAGCAGCGCTGACCGAAGGCACGCGGTTGCACGAGCGCTATCTCCAGATCGATCTCAGCCTCTATCAAACGCTCGATCTCTTGCTCGCCAAGGCCGTAATGTTGGCGAATAGTGCAGTAGATCTCCTCAAGACTAATCTCCCCCTTATCAGTCGCTTCGCGAGTCGACACCTCTGCGTTAAGCCTGACACGCGCGAAATCCTCTGCAACACCCTGAGTAATCTCGAGCGCTTTCTTCTCCAGATACTTGTATGCGTCGGCAGGAACCTCAGTAGTCGGCCCTGCAAAACGACC
>NZ_BCWK01000010.1:0-136154 GCF_001592165.1 Caldimonas taiwanensis NBRC 104434 | reverse complement strand
CTTGAAGGCCGCATCGATCACCGGCTTCGGGAACGCCTTGAGCTGCACCTTCTGGGCGACCAGTTGCTTCAATGCCACCGGATTGCGGGCGTCGTACTTGGCCTGCATTTCCACATGGGCGAACGTGGCCGCCGCCTCCACGATGGCTTTGAATTCGGCCGACAGAGCCTCGTAAGCCTTGATGTTGATGAAGAAATCGATCTGCGGGCCTCCCTCCCACCAACCAGGGTAGTAGTAGAAAGGCGCCACTTTGTTGAAGCCGAGCTTCTGGTCGTCGTAGGGACCGATCCACTCGGCTGCGTCGATCGTGCCCTTCTCCAGCGCCTGATAGATCTCGCCGCCGGGGATGTTCTGCGGCACGCCGCCCAGGCGCTTGATCACTTCGCCAGAAAAACCGCCGATGCGGAATTTCAGGCCCTTGTAGTCGTTGACCGTGTTGATCTCCTTGCGGAACCAGCCGGCCATCTGCGCGCCGGTGTTGCCGCCGGCGAAGTTGATGATGTTGTACTGCGCGTAGAACTCACGCATCAGCTTCAAGCCATTGCCCTCGAACATCCAGGCGGTCATCTGGCGAGAGTTCAGGCCGAACGGGATGGCCGCACCGATCGCAAACGTCGGGTCCTTGCCGAAATAGTAGTAAGGCACGGTGTGCCCCATCTCGACCGTGCCGTTTTGCAGCGCGTCGACGATGCCAAACGGAGGCATCAGTTCGCCACCGGCATGCACCGAGACCTGGAACTTGCCCCCTGACATGTCATGAACCTTCTTGGCAAACGTCTCGGCCCCGCCGTAAATGGTGTCCAGGGTCTTCGGGAAGCTCGAAGCACAGCGCCAGCGAACCACAGGTTGGGCATGGACTGCCGGAGCGGCCCCGGCAGCAAGCACGCCAGCCAAGCCGGCCGTGCGGATGAAGGAACGACGTTCCATGGAAAGCTCCTGTATTGCTATGGATGAAGCCCGTAGGCCGGGCGATTCTAGGAACGATGAGCAGACCCTCGCTCGAGGGTGATTCCGCTTGGAGGAATCACCGAGTCCGACGGCTTTTTCAGGTCTTGCTCAGCACTTCGTGATAAGCCTGGCTTCAAGCGTCATCACGCTTTCAGCTGGGTCTCAGGAACCGGCCACCTTCATGCGCTCGATCAAGACCGAGCCGATGGTTTTCGATCCCAGCGTGTAAGCATCGGCTCCCACGGCGACGATGCGTTGGAACATCTCGCGCAGATTGGAAGCGATGGTGATTTCCTGCACCGGGTAGGCGATGCGGCCGTTCTCCACCCAAAAGCCGGCAGCCCCGCGGGAGTAATCGCCGGTGACGTAGTTCACGCCCTGCCCCATGAGCTCGATCACGAACAGGCCGCGGTGCAGCTTGCGCAGCATGGCCTCCAGATCGTCGTCGGCCTGCGTGAGGCGGCTGCTCAAACGCAGGTTCTGCGATCCGCCCGCATGCCCCGTGGTGCGCAGCCCCAGCTTGCGCGCCGAATAGCTCGACAGAAAGTAGCCTTGCACCACGCCGGCTTCGACCACGCGGCGCGGCCGGGTCAGCACCCCCTCATCGTCGAAAGGAGCGCTGCCTTTGCCTTTGGGAATGTGCGGATCTTCATGGATGTCCACATGCTCGGGAAAGACTTGCTGCCCCAAGCTGTCGACCAGGAAGGATGCCTTGCGGTACAGCGCCCCGCCGCTGGTGGCCTGCACGAATGCGCCCAACAACCCGGCGGCCAACGTCGATTCGAACAGCACCGGGCACTCGCAGGTGGGAATCTTGCGCGCATGCAGCCGCGACAATGCGCGCTCGGCCGCATAACGCCCAACCGCCTCGGGCGAGGCCAGGTCGGCCGGGTCGCGCATCGAGGTGTACCAAGCGTCGCGCTGCATGTGTGCGCCCCGGCCGGCGATGGGGGCGACCGACAGCGAGTGCCGCGAACTGGCATAACCACCGCGGAAGCCGCGCGTGTTGCCCGCAAAGAAATGGGATTGCTGAGCCGACACACCGGCCCCTTCGGAATTGGTGATGCGCTTGTCCACGGCAAAGGCCGCCGCTTCACAGCGCAAGGCCAATTCGGCCGCTGCGGCGGCATCCAGGGCCCAGGGGTGGAACAGATCCAAGTCGCGCTCGGCGGCCTCGCCCAGCGCCAAATCCGCCTCGTCGGGCAAACCGGCGGCTGGGTCCTCGGCCGTGAAGCGGGCGATGTCATAGGCCGCCCGCACCGTCTGCTCGATGGCCGCCGGCGAAAAATCCGAGGTGCTCGCATTGCCGCGCCGCTGGCCGATATAGACCGTCACCCCGATCGACTTGTCGCGATTGCGCTCGACGTTCTCGATCTGCCCCTTACGCACCGACACCGACAAGCCCACCCCTTCGGAGACCTCCACCGCCGCATCGCTGGCGCCCAAGGTGCGCGCCAGCGTCAAGCTCGTCTCCACGAGTTCGCGGAACTGGTCGCGGCTGTAGGCAAACCCGCTGTGGGGCGTGTCGGAGCATGAAGCGGTGGACAGCATGGAGGATGTGTCAGAAGGATTGCACGCATGAACAGGAAAGACCCGGGCTTATGATAGCGAGCACCGCAGCTTCGAGTTTTTTTGTCTTCCCCTTGGCCTCACACATGTCTGCGCCATCCCACCGATCTTTCGACGAGCCCGACGCGGCGCAGCCCCAAGAGCGCCCGAGCAAGACACGGCTCAAGCAGCTCATGCACGAACTGCAGGCCTTGGGTGAGGATCTCGTCCAGCTGCCCGACAGCCGTTTGGAGCGACTGGCCTTGCCCGAGTCGCTGCGGCAGGCGGTGCAGGAATACAAGCGCACCCGCTCCCATGAAGGGCGGCGCCGGCAGATGCAATACATCGGCAAACTGATGCGCCAGATCGATCCCGAGCCCGTGCGCGAGGCCGTGGCCGAGATGAAACTGGGCCGCGCCACGGACAGCCTCGCGCTGCATGAAACCGAGCGCTGGCGCACCGAACTGCTGACCGAGGACGAGGCGCTCACCCGCTGGATGGCCGCTCACCCCGGCAGCGATGCCCAGCAATTGCGCAGCCTGATCCGCGCCGCCCGCAAGGATGCCGCAAGCACTCCCGAGCAGCGCAGCGGCCGGGCCTATCGCGAACTGTTCCAGTACCTCAAGGGCCACCTCCTCACCGAGTCGGCCCGCAGCGACCACGATCTCTGACCCATGAGCCCCTCGAACTTCGACCCCGTCCGCATCGGCCTGGTCTCGATCAGCGACCGCGCCTCACGAGGCGTCTATGAAGACCAAGGCATCCCGGCCTTGCAGGAATGGCTGAGCCGCGCCTTGCGCAATCCCATCACTTGGGAAACCCGGCTCATCCCCGACGAGCGGGAAGGCATCGCCGCCACGTTGCGCGAGCTGGTGGACGAACGCGGCTGCGACCTGGTGCTCACCACTGGGGGCACCGGCCCGGCCCCGCGCGATGTCACCCCCGAAGCCACGCTGGACGTGGCCGACCGCGAGATGCCGGGGTTTGGTGAGCAGATGCGGCAGATCAGCCTGCGCTTCGTGCCCACGGCGATTCTGTCGCGCCAAGTGGCCGTCATCCGCCGCCAGACCTTGATCATCAACCTGCCTGGCCAGCCCAAGTCCATCGCCGAGACGCTCGAAGGCTTGAAAGACGCCGAGGGCCGCCCCGTGGTCCACGGCATCTTCGCCGCCGTGCCTTATTGCATCGACTTGCTCGGCGGCCCCTACCTGGAAACCGACGAGGCCGTCTGCAAAGCCTTCCGGCCGAAGAACGCCGTGCGTCCGGCTCGAGCTACTTGACCAATTGGTTCAGCGACTCGGCATCGAACTGCTCGGTGGTATGGGCATCGCTGGGCACGCAGTCCGAGCGGCGGCTGTTGGACAGCTTCTCGATGGCCTGCCACAGCAGGGCGATCTGATGCTCGTGGCTGGCCGCATTGTCCACCAGGCCCCGGATGGCCTGCGACACCGGGTCGTCGCTCTGCGTCACGCCATAGGCTGAAAACCCCATTTTGGCGGCCGCCTCTTCTCGTTGAGCATCGGCCTCTTTGTGCAAGATGCGCGCCGGATTGCCCACCGCGGTGGCCCCGGGCGGCACCTCTTTGACCACCACCGCATTGGAGCCGATGCGCGCGCCATCGCCGACGGTGAACCCGCCCAACACTTGCGCATTGGCCCCCACGATGACACCGCGCCCCAAGGTGGGGTGCCGCTTGGCCCCCTTGGTCAAGGACGTACCGCCCAGGGTGACCCCTTGGTAGATGGTGCAGTCATCGCCGACTTCGGCCGTCTCACCGATCACCACGCCCATGCCATGGTCGATGAAGACCCGCCGACCGATGCGCGCGCCGGGGTGGATCTCGATGCCGGTAAAAAAACGGTTCAGGTGCGATAGAAAACGCCCCGTCCAGCGCAGCCCGTGCGTCCAGCACCAATGGGCCAGCCGGTGCAGCGTCAGCGCATGCAAGCCGGGATAACAGGTGAGCACCTCCCAGGCCGACCGTGCGGCCGGATCGCGCTCCAGGATGCAGGCGATGTCTTCTCGGAGGTGTTTGAACATGGTGAGGTGGCCAAGGCGCTGAGTTCAGGTGCTGTGTCTCAGTCTCAGGTGCGGTGTCGATCACGGCTCAGTGTACCGGTGCGGCCAGCCGGCTGCTCGGCCGGGCGCCCGGGGCCCTGATGACAACGGGGTCGAGATCACCGTGACGAGCGGCCGCGCTCGAGCATGGCCTTGGCAATGCCTCGCAGGATGTGCACTTCCTCGGGCGCAAGGCCGGCGCGGTTGAAGATCTGATTCAGCCGAGGCATCAGCTTCTTCGGTGCCGACGGGTCGAGAAAGCCAATCGCCACCAAGGCCTCCTCCCAGTGTGCCAGCAAGCCTTGCACGGAACGACCGTCCGCCCGGGCACGATCGGCCGCGCGTGGCGGCACTTCGAAGCCGCCCAGCGCCTGACGCCATTCATAGGCCAGCAGCTGCACGGCCTGGGCCAGGTTGAGCGAGCCGTAGCCCGGAGCCGTCGGAATGCTCAGCACCGCATGGCAGCGATAGACATCCTCGTTGCTCAATCCGTAGCGCTCCGAGCCAAACACCAAGCCCACGGCATGATCGCCAGCGGCCAAGGTAGGCAACAGCTCTCGCGGCGCATACGTCGGTGGGCCGAAATCGCGCGGGATCATCGCCGTGGCACAGGCAAAGGTGACGCCTTCCAACGCCTCGGCCAAGGAATCGACGATACGCGCGCGCGCCAGGATGTCGGCCGCGCCACTGGCCATCGCAATGGTTTCCTCCTGCACCAGCACATCCGCATGGCGTGGGCGCACCAGCACCAGTTCGGAAAAACCCATCACCTTCATCGCTCGGGCGGCGGCGCCCACGTTACCAGGGTGGCTGGTCTGAACGAGGATGAAACGCGTGACATCGGGCATGGAAGCAACGGCTCGCCCAACCGGCGGCGCAACACGGGGATGGATAAAATCGTCATTATCTTTGGTGCTGCGCCTTGGCGATTCGTCCTGCCCAGGGCGCAGCCGGCGCTCTTTTTCGTTGCCAGTCCTCTCATTGCTCGCGTCCGCACAGGTTCCGCCCATGTCCCAAGCGCTCCATCCCATGCTCAACACGGCCATCAAGGCCGCCCGTGCAGCCGGTGCCATCATCAACCGCGCCTCGCTGGATCTGGACCTGTTGCGCGTCAGCGCCAAGTCCTCGCCCAACGACTTCGTCACCGAGGTCGACCATGCCAGCGAACAGGCCATCATCGAAACCTTGTTGACGGCCTACCCCCACCACGGCATCCTGGCCGAGGAATCCGGACGCGCCCACGGCAACAAAGACAGCGACCATGTCTGGATCATCGACCCGCTGGACGGCACCACCAACTTCATTCACGGCTTTCCGGTCTATGCGGTGTCCATCGCCCTGGCCGTGCGCGGTCAAATCCAGCAAGCCGTCGTCTACGACCCAACGCGCAACGATCTTTTCTATGCCTCCAGAGGTCGTGGCGCCTACCTCAACGACAAGCGCATCCGTGTCTCCAAACGGGTGCGCATGAGCGAGGCTTTGATCGGCACGGGCTTTCCCTTCCGCAAGGGCGACAACCTCAAGCGCTACCTGAAGATGTTCGAGGAGATGAGCCAGGCCTGCGCCGGTCTGCGTCGCCCCGGCGCGGCCGCACTGGACCTGTGCTACGTGGCCGCGGGCTACTACGACGGCTTCTTCGAGATGGGCCTCAGCCCCTGGGATGTGGCCGCCGGCGCCCTCATGGTCACCGAAGCCGGCGGTCTGATCGGCAACTTCACCGGCGACAGCGACTTCCTGCACCAGCGCGAGGTGGTGGCCGGCACGCCACGCATCTATGGCCAAATGGTCCAGATCCTGGCGCCCTACTCCCGCGTGATCAAAGGGCAAGGGGACGATGCGCCCGCGGCCGCACCAGAGGCCCCTGCCGTGGTGAGCGCCTTGGCGGCGGCCATCGCGGCTCCCCAACCCAAGAAAGGGCCGGTACGCATCCGTAAAAACGAAACCGAGCCCAAAGCCACCCGCAAAGACGACGCGCCGATGTGACCGGGCGGGCCCCAGCGCCTGCGCCCATCCTCCACCGATTTCGCCGCGCCGATGCAGGACTTCAGCCAGCACACGCCGATGATGCAGCAGTACCTGCGCATCAAGGCCGAATTTCCCGAAACGCTCGTCTTCTATCGGATGGGCGATTTCTATGAGCTCTTTTTCGACGATGCGGTCAAGGCCAACCGCCTGCTCGACATCACGCTGACCACCCGCGGCCACAGCGCCGGTCAACCCATCGTGATGGCTGGCGTCCCGGTGCATGCGGTCGAGAATTACTTGGCCAAGCTGATCAAACTGGGCGAAGCCGTGGCCATCGCCGAGCAAGTGGGCGACGTGGCCAGCGCCAAGGGCCCAGTGGAGCGCAAAGTGGTGCGCGTGGTCACCCCGGGCACCGTCACCGACACCGAACTGCTGGCCGACAAAGCCGACACCCTGTTGCTGGCGCTGCACCGTCAAGGCGCCACTTTCGGTTTGGCCTGGCTGGGTCTGACCCACGGACAACTGGGGCTCACCGAATGCTCGGGCCGTGAGCTGGCCACCTGGCTGGCACGGCTGAATGCTGCCGAACTGCTGGCCACCGGCGAGGACCTGCCGCCAGCGGTCTTGCAGTCGCGCATCGCGCTGACGCGCCGGCCGGCCTGGCAGTTCGATTCGGCGCTTGGTCAGCGCAAGCTGTGCGAGCAGTTCAAAGTGGCCAGCCTGGCAGGCTACAACGCGCAAGACCTGCGCGTGGCCCATGCGGCCGCAGCCGCCCTGCTCAGCTATGCCGAGCACACCCAAGGCCGCGCCCTGGCCCATGTCAGCGAGCTGCGCGTGGAGCGCGCCAGCGAGCTGCTGGAACTGCCGCCGGCCACGCACCGCAATCTGGAACTCACCCAAACCCTGCGTGGCGAGGACAGCCCCACCGTGCTGTCGCTGCTGGACACCTGCCGCACCGGCATGGGCAGCCGGGCGCTGCGGCGCTGGCTCACCCATCCCCAGCGCGACCGCACGCAGGCCGAGCGCCGTCACGCCGCCATCGCCGCTTTCATCGACCATGGCATCGAGGCGCTGCGCGAGGCGCTGAGGCAGGTCAGCGATGTCGAGCGCATCACCGCACGATTGGCGCTGCGCCAGGTGCGCCCGCGTGAGCTGGCCGGCCTGCGCGCCACGCTGCTGGCCTTGCCCGCGTTGCGCGCCACGCTGCCGCAGCCCCCGGTGGGGCTGCTGGCCGAGCTGGCCGAAGCCCTGAGTCCGGCGCCGGCCGCCGCCGACTTGCTGCAACGCGCTTTGGCCGAGGAGCCGGCCGTTTGGCTGCGCGACGGCGGTGTGATCGCCCCCGGCTTCGATGCCGAGCTGGATGAACTGCGCGCGATCAGCCAAAACTGCGACGCATTCCTGATCGACCTGGAAGCACGTGAGCGCGAGCGCACCGGCATCGCCAATTTGCGCGTGCAGTTCAACAAGGTGCACGGCTTCTACATCGAAGTCACCCAAGGCCAGATCGACAAAGTGCCGGCGGACTACCAGCGCCGCCAAACCCTGAAGAACGCCGAGCGCTACATCACGCCCGAACTCAAAGCCTTCGAAGACAAGGCCCTGTCGGCGCAGGAGCGGGCACTGGCGCGTGAGAAGCTGCTGTACGAACAACTGCTCGACGCCCTGCAGGTCCATGTGCCGGCCCTGACCCGGCTGGCCCGCTCGCTGGCCGCCCTGGACGCCCTGGCCGCTCTGGCCGAACGGGCCATGACGCTGAATTGGTGCCGACCCGAGTTCGTGCGCGAACCTTGCATCGAGATCGAGCGCGGCCGCCACCCCGTGGTCGAAGCCCGCTTGCTGGAAACCGGCGCCGGCCCTTTCATGCCCAATGACTGCCGGCTCGATGCGCGCAAGCGCATGCTCATCATCACCGGCCCGAACATGGGCGGCAAATCCACCTTCATGCGGCAAGTGGCCTTGATCGTGTTGCTGGCGGCCATGGGCTCTTACGTGCCGGCGGCTTCCTGCCGCCTGGGCCCGATCGACGCGATCCACACCCGCATCGGCGCGGCCGACGATCTGGCCAATGCCCAGTCCACCTTCATGGTCGAAATGACCGAGGCGGCGGCCATTTTGCACAGTGCCACCGAGCATTCCCTGGTGCTGATGGACGAGATCGGCCGGGGCACCTCCACCTTCGATGGGCTGGCGCTGGCCGGCAGCATCGCCAGCCATTTGCATGACAAGAATCGCTCGTTCACACTCTTTGCCACGCACTATTTCGAGCTGACAGAGTTTCCGGTGAAGCACGAACGGGCCTTGAACGTGCATGTGTCGGCGGCCGAGTCGGGCGAGGACATCGTCTTTCTGCACGAGATCCAGCCTGGACCGGCCAGCCGCAGCTACGGCGTGCAGGTGGCGCGCCTGGCCGGCATGCCGGCCAGTGTGTTGCGGCAGGCCCGCGCCACGCTGGAGGCCCTGGAGGCCCAGCAGCGCCACAGCCAAGCGCAGATCGACCTGTTTGCCCCCCCGCCGGCGCCGTCGGAGCCGGCGGCCGCCCCATCGGCCGTCGAAGAAGCGCTGGCGGCGCTCCAGCCAGACGCCTTGTCGCCTCGCCAAGCGCTGGACGCCCTGTACCGTCTGAAAGAACTCCTGCAAGGCAAATCCCCATGACCTACTGCGTGGCCATGCGCCTGGACACCGGCATGGTGTTCCTGTCCGACTCGCGCACCAATGCGGGCCTGGACCAGATTTCCACGTTCCGCAAGATGACCGTCTACGAGCAGCCTGGCGAGCGGACCATGGTGCTGCTGTCGGCCGGCAATCTGGCGATCACGCAATCGGTGCGACAGCTGCTGCGCACCGAAACCATCGACAGCCCCGACGGACCGGTGTCGATCTGGAACTGCCGTAGCATGTTCGATGCCGCCCGCATCGTCGGCGCGGCGGTACGCAAGGTCTATGCGCGAGACGCCGATGCGCTGAAGAATTTCGGCATCGACTTCAACGTCAACCTCATCTTCGGCGGCCAGATCCGCGGCGAGCCGATGCGCCTGTTCAATGTGTACGCCGCCGGCAACTTCGTCGAGGCCGGACTGGACGGCGTGTGTTACTTCCAAATCGGCGAGTCCAAGTACGGCAAACCGATCATCGACCGCGTCATCACCCCGGCCACCCCCTTGGAACAGGCCGCCAAGTGTGCCCTGATCTCGATGGATTCCACGCTCAAGTCCAATCTGTCGGTGGGCTTGCCGCTGGACCTGCTGATCTACGAGGCCGATTCCTTGCACGCCTCGCGTATCCTACACATCGACGAAAACGACAGCTATTTCCGTATGATCCGCAGCACTTGGGGCCAGCGTCTGCGAGAAGTCTTCGAATCCATCCCCGATCCGGGCTGGAGCGCGGCATCCGGGGCGCCCAGTGCCGAGCAGGCCCCCTCACAGCAAGAACAGATGATCCTGCACCCGATCCGCAAGGTGCAAGCTCCCAGTGCCTGAACCACCATGAACCGCCATCTCGTCTTCTCGCATGCCAACGGCTTTCCGGCCGGCACCTACCGCAAGCTGTTCGACGCCTGGCGCGAGGCCGGCTACACGGTGCACGCGGTGGAAAAGTTTGGCCACGACCCACGCTACCCGGTCACCAGCAACTGGCCGCACCTGCGCAACCAGCTCCTGCATTTCATCGAACGGGAAGTCGGTCAGCCCGTCTGGCTGGTGGGGCATTCGCTGGGCGGCTATTTGAGCCTGCTGGCTGCGGCCAAACGCAACGACTTGGCCCAAGGCGTGGTGCTGCTGGACTCGCCCATCGTCTACGGCCTCAAGGCCCACGGCGTGCGCCTGTTCAAAGCCGCTGGGCTGATTCAGCGGGTCTCGCCCGGCCGGGTGTCGCGCCAGCGGCGCACCACCTGGGCCAGCGAGGAAGAAGCCCTGCGCCACTTCGCGGCCAAGCCCAATTTCGCCGTGTGGGACCCGGAAGTCCTACAAGACTACATCCGCGCCGGCACCCAGCCCTTGGGCGACCGGCGCGTGCTGAGTTTCCGCCGCGAAGTCGAAACAGCCATCTATGACTCGCTGCCTCACCACCTGCACTGGCTGCTGCGCCGCAGGCCCTTGCCCTGCCCGGTGGCCTTCATCGGGGGCACACGCTCGGCCGAAGTTCGGCAAGTGGGCCTGCGCGGCACGCAAGACGTGGTCCAGGACCGCATGCAATGGATCGAAGGCAGCCACCTCTATCCCTTCGAGAAGCCCCTGGAGACCGCTCGCGCCGTCGTGAGCTGGTTGCAGCGCTTCGAACAGGAGGCTTGCGGCACGGCCGAGCCTCGCGCGGCCTGAGCCGGAGCCAGCCCGCGCATCGGAGGGCAAGCGGCTTGTCATAAAATGCCGCTTTACCACCACGGCGCGGGCGACAAGCTTGCGCCGCCCACAATGACCAAGTACGTCTTCGTCACTGGCGGGGTGGTGTCCTCCCTGGGCAAGGGCATCGCTTCGGCCTCTCTGGCTGCGATCCTCGAATCGCGCGGCCTCAAAGTCACCCTCATCAAGCTCGATCCGTACATCAACGTCGACCCGGGCACGATGTCGCCGTTCCAGCACGGCGAAGTCTTCGTCACCGACGATGGCGCCGAAACGGATTTGGACCTCGGCCACTACGAGCGTTTCATCACCACGCGCATGCGCCGGGCCAACAACTTCACCACCGGCCAAATCTACAAGAGCGTGCTCGAAAAAGAGCGCCGGGGCGACTATCTGGGCAAAACCGTCCAGGTGATTCCGCACATCACCAACGAAATCCAGGAATTCATCAAGCGTGGCGCCGGGGTGGGCACGCCCGAGGAGGTCGACGTGGCCATCGTCGAAATCGGCGGCACGGTGGGTGACATCGAGTCCCTGCCGTTCCTGGAAGCCGTGCGACAGATGAGTCTGAAGCTTGGGCCCAACAACACCGCCTTCGTGCACCTGACCTATGTGCCCTGGATCGCTGCGGCCGGCGAGCTCAAGACCAAACCGACCCAACACACGGTGCAAAAGCTGCGCGAAATCGGCATCCAGCCCGATGCCCTGCTGTGCCGTGCCGACCGCCGCATCCCCGAGGATGAGCGCGAGAAGATCTCGCTGTTCACCAATGTGCCCGAGTACGGCGTGATCTCGATGTGGGACGTGGACACCATCTACAAGGTGCCGCGCGTGCTGCACGAGCAAGGTCTGGACCAGCTCATCTGCACCAAGCTGCACTTGAGCACCCGCCCGGCCGACTTGTCCAAATGGGACCACCTCGTGCATGCGGTGGAGCACCCGCAGCACGAAGTCACGATCGCAATGTGCGGCAAGTATGTGGATTTGTCCGACTCCTACAAGTCGCTCAACGAAGCGCTGCGCCATGCCGGCATCCACAACCAGGCCCGCGTGAAGATCGACTACATCGACTCCGAGGAACTCACTCCGGACAATATCGACCAGCTCGGCAAGTACGATGCCATCCTCGTGCCCGGTGGATTCGGCAAGCGCGGGGTGGAAGGCAAGATCCTGGCCGCCCAATACGCCCGCGAACACCGCATCCCCTATCTGGGCATCTGCCTGGGCATGCAGGTGGCCACCATCGAGTACGCTCGCCACAAAGCCGGCCTGACCGGCGCCAACAGCACCGAATTCGACCCGCAGGCCCCGCATCCGGTGATCGCGCTGATCGATGAGTGGCAAGATGCGGACGGCTCGATTCACAAGCGCGATGCCAACTCCGACCTCGGGGGCACGATGCGCCTGGGTTCGCAAAGCTCGGACGTCAAGCCCGGCACGCTGGCCCATGAAATCTACGGCGATGTGGTCACTGAGCGTCACCGCCATCGCTACGAAGCCAACGAGAAATACCTGCCCCAGCTCGAGGAAGCCGGTCTGGTCATCTCGGCCATCACGCAGCGCGAAAAACTCACCGAAATCGTCGAGCTGCCGCGCGACGTGCACCCCTGGTACATGGGCGTGCAATTCCATCCCGAGTTCAAATCCACCCCCTGGGGCGGCCACCCGCTGTTCAACTCGTACATCAAGGCGGCGTTGGAGCATCAACGCCGCCGGCAGGCGGGCTGAACGCATTCATCCCCTCCGCGGAGTACAGCACATGCCAGAGGCCTATTTGATCGTCACGATGAAGATCTCCGACCCGCAGCGCTACCAGCAGTACATGGCCGAGGCGCCTGCAGCGGTCAAAGCCGCTGGCGGGGAATACCTCGTGCGTGGCGGCCGGCATGAGACCCTGGAGGGCGACTGGCAGCCCCATCGTGTGGCCGTCTTGCGCTTTCCCTCTTACGAGCAGGCCAAGGCGTTCTACGACGGCGAGGCCTACACCCGCATCCGTGCGCTGCGCAGCGGCGCCACCGACTACTTCAACATGGTCTTGGTCGAGGGCGTCGCCGCTCCGGTCTGACCTCACTTGCACAACCGAAAGGAACCTCATGAGTGCCATCGTCGACATCGTCGGCCGTGAAATCCTGGACAGCCGTGGCAACCCCACCGTCGAGTGCGACGTGCTGTTGGAGTCCGGTGTGATGGGCCGTGCGGCCGTGCCGTCCGGAGCGTCCACCGGCTCACGCGAAGCCATCGAGCTGCGCGACGGGGACAAATCCCGCTACCTGGGCAAAGGCGTGCTCAAGGCCGTCGAGCACATCAACACCGAAATCTCCGAAGCGGTGATGGGGCTGGACGCCTCTGAACAAGCCTTCCTAGACCGCACCCTGATCGACCTGGACGGCACCGACAACAAAAGCCGCCTGGGCGCCAATGCCATGTTGGCCGTCTCGATGGCCGTGGCCCGGGCTGCGGCCGAGGAGTCGGGCCTGCCGCTGTACCGCTACTTCGGTGGCTCGGGCGCCATGCAAATGCCCGTGCCCATGATGAACGTCATCAACGGCGGGGCGCATGCCAACAACAACCTCGACTTGCAGGAATTCATGATCCTGCCGGTGGGAGCGCCCAGCTTCCGCGAAGCCGTGCGTTACGGTGCGGAAGTCTTCCATGCGCTGAAGAAGATCATTCACGACAAGGGCATGAGCACCGCCGTGGGCGACGAAGGGGGCTTTGCCCCCAGCGTGGCCAGCCACGAGGCCGCCATTCAACTGATCTTGGAGGCCATCGACAAAGCCGGCTACACCCCCGGCGAACAAATCGCCCTTGGCCTGGACTGTGCCGCCAGCGAGTTCTACAAGGACGGCAAATATCACCTTGCCGGCGAAGGCCTCACGCTGGCGGCCGAACAGTGGGCCGACATGCTGGCCACCTGGTGCGACAAGTACCCCATCATCAGCATCGAAGACGGCATGCACGAAGGCGACTGGGACGGCTGGAAGCTGCTGACCGAACGCCTGGGCCGCCAAGTGCAACTGGTCGGTGACGACCTTTTCGTCACCAACACCAAGATCCTGAAAGAAGGCATCGACAAAGGCATCGCCAACTCGATCCTCATCAAGATCAATCAGATCGGCACGCTGACCGAAACCTTCGCCGCCATCGAGATGGCCAAGCGCGCCGGCTACACCGCGGTGATCTCGCACCGCTCGGGCGAGACCGAGGATGCCACCATCGCCGACATCGCCGTGGGCAGCAACGCCGGCCAAATCAAGACCGGCTCGATGTCCCGCTCCGATCGCATCGCCAAGTACAACCAGCTGCTGCGCATCGAGGAAGACCTGGGCGACGTGGCCACCTACCCCGGTCGCGCAGCGTTCTACAACCTGCGCTGACCGTCTCCGATGAACGCACGCTTCGTCACCCTGGGCCTGCTGGCATTGCTGGGTGCCGTGCATGCCGAGCTGTGGCTCGGCAAGAACGGTCTGCCCCGGGTGATGGAGCTGCAATCCCGTCTGGACGAGCAACGATCGCGCAACGACGCCGCCCGCGCGCGCAACGAACAGCTTGCCGCGGAGGTGCGCGACTTGCGCGAGGGCCTGGAGATGGTCGAGGAAAAAGCCCGCCTGGAACTGGGCATGATCAAGCCCGACGAAATCTTCGTCCAGGTGATACCCCGTCGATGAAGCCCACGATGCAGCGCCTCCCATGATGGACGGCTTGCTTGCCGCGTTCGCGCCGCTGATGCAGGCGGCCTTCACCCTGTGGGGCTCGCCGGTCACCTGGCTGGAAGTCCTCGCTGTGGCCTTGGCCTTGGCCATGGTGGTGTGCAACATCCGGGTGATCCATTGGGGCTGGCCGCTGGCCGCCGCCAGTGCGCTGTTGTACTTCCTGCTCTTCTGGCAGCACCGGCTGTATGGCGACGCCGCACTGCAGATCTTTTTCGTCATCGTGGCCCTGTGGGGCTGGTGGCAATGGCTGTGCGGCCGCCGTGCTGACGGCTCCCGTCTGGACGTGCGCTATCTCGGATGGCGGGGTCGCCTGCTGGCCGTCCTGGCCGTGGTCCTGACCTGGCCCGGGCTGGGGGCATGGCTGGACCGGCACACCGACACCGACGTGCCCTACTGGGACGCCTTCCCGACCGTGGCCAGCGTGGTGGCGCAAGCCTTGCTCGCCCGCAAGTTCGTCGAGAACTGGATGGTCTGGCTCGTGGTCAATCTCGTCGCGCTGGCCCTGTTCGTCCACAAGGCCCTGTGGCTCACCGCGGCGCTGTACGCCGTGTTTGCCGCGAGCTCACTGGTGGGTTGGCGCGCCTGGCATCGACGGGCGGCCGCCCGGACCGACGCATGATCATCGCGCTGCTTGGCGCCGAGAGCACCGGCAAGACCGACCTGGCCCGCGGCCTGGCCGCACGGGCCTGCGCGCTGGGCTTCAAAGCCCAAGCAGTCGAGGAATATCTGCGCGAATTCTGCGACCGCCACGCCCGCACGCCGCGCCCCGAAGAGCAAGCGCATATCGCCGAAGAACAGACACGCCGCATCCTGGCCGCCGCTGCGGCCCACGAACTCGTTTTTGCCGACACCACGGCCGTCATGACCGCGGTGTACAGCGACGTGTTGTTCGATGACGCCTCGCTGTACGAGGCCGCCTTCCAGGCCCATCGCCATTGCAGCCTCACCTTGCTGACCGGCCTGGATCTGCCTTGGACGCCCGATGGCATCCAGCGCGACGGCCCCCACATGCGAGCGCCCGTGGACGAGCGGCTGCGACGACGCTTGCTCACCGCCGGGGTGGCCTTCAGCGTGATCTACGGTCTGGACGACCAGCGTTTGGAAGCCGCCTGGCGCGTGGTGGAAACCGCCTTGCGCGCCCAGGGGCGACTCAACCCGTCCGCCGCCGCCGCGGACGAGGAGCCGCGTTTGCGTCTGCGCCCCTGGTGCCGCGAATGTCTGGTGCCCGAATGCGAGCACCTGCTGCGGCGCCGAGGCCAAGCACCCGCCTGAGGCTCACTGCACGGACACCGGCCCCGGCGGATGGTCACGCCCCGGGGTGAACAAACTGCCCACGTCCACCGCGTCGAAGTGGTAGCGGGCGCCACAGAAATCGCAATCGATCTCGACACGCCCTTGCTCGGCCACGATGGCGTCGACCTCCTCTTTGCCCAATCCGAGCAGCATCTGCCCCACCCGCTCGCGTGAGCACGAGCAGGCAAACCGCGGGCCCTGTGACCCGGTGAGCGGTTCGAAGCGACGCAGCGTCTCTTCCCAGAAGAGCCGCCGCAACACCGTGTCCGCATCCAGCCTCAGCAGCTCCTCGCGCGTGAGCGTGGCCGCCAGATGGGCGATGCGGTTGTAATGCTCGTTCAGGCCGATGTCGTCCTCTCGGCTTCGCCCCCCCGCCAGATTGCCCTCGCCCTGCACCGGCAGGCGCTGGATCAGCAGCCCGGCGGCGACCTGATCGTCGGCAGCCAGGACCAGCCGGGTGTCGAGCTGCTCGGACTGCAGCATGTAGTGCTCCAGCACCTCGGCCACGCTTTGCAAGGGTTGACGGCGATCGCCATGCAAGGGCACCACGCCTTGGTAGGCCTGCTGCCCCGGCAGGCGGTCCTTCGGATCGAGCGTGATCGCGCAGCGGCCCTGGCCATGCACATTCACCAGGGCCTCCAGCCGCGCCGTGGGCGCCACCTCGCCCAACACCTTGGCCGTGGCACGCAAACGCAAATCGGGCTGCACCTCGACGACGGCCAGGCGCACCGGCCCGTCGCCTTGGATTTGCAAGACCAGCGAGCCATTGAACTTGATGTTGGCCTGCATCAACACGCCGGCGGCCGTCATTTCGCCGAGCAACCGACGCACCGGCTCGGGATAGCCGCCGACGGCCTCACGCCGACGCAGCATGTCGGTCCAGGCATCGGTCAGCCGCACCAACATGCCGCGCACGGGCAGTCCTTCGAACAGGAACTTGTGCAGCGCCGACATCAGCCGATCCTCTTGAGCCCGGCACGAAACCGCCGGGCGTTGTGCACATAGTGGGCGGCCCCCAGGCGCAAGCGCTCCACCTGCTCGGGCGTGAGCTGCCGCACCACTTTGGCCGGCGCGCCCAAGATCAAGGACCCGTCGGGGAATTCCTTGCCCTCGGTCACGACCGCGCCGGCGCCCACCACGCATCCCTTGCCGATGCGCGCATGGTTCAAGACGACCGCCTGGATGCCGATGAGCGAGCCATCCCCGACGGTGCAGCCATGCAGCATCGCCTGGTGCCCGACGGTCACTCCCTCGCCGACGGTCAGCGGCACCCCGGCATCGGCATGCAGCACCGCGTTGTCCTGGATGTTCGAGCCCCGCCCGATGCGAATGGGAGCCGTGTCGCCGCGGATCACGACACCGAACCACACGCTGGTGTCCTCGGCAAGATGGACATCGCCGATCACCTGGGCCGACTCGGCCACCCAGGCCGACTCGTGCACGGTGGGGATCAGCTCGTCGAGCTGGAAGAGGGCCATGAACTGCTCCTGAAGAAGGGATAATTCTAAGTTCCATGACGATGTGCGCACCTGCCGCCGGCGCGGCGACCACTTTGCGACAGCGTGCCTTGCACGTGCTGTGCCTGCGCAACCCCGAAGACAAAGCGGCCCAGGCCCGCATGTTGTTCGCCGACGCCCAGGCCGGCCTGGACCTCGGGCGCGACGAAACGCTGGCCCCCCTGCCCGGTCTGCCAGGACGCCCCGAACGCCCCGTGCTGGTGCCCCCCGGCCAAGTCCCGCGCCGCTCGCCCCATACCGAGCACGGCCGGGCCGCCCTGTTGCATGCCATTGCCCACATTGAATTCAACGCCATCAACCTGGCCCTGGATGCGGTGTGGCGCTTTGCCGGGCTGCCCGAGGCCTACTACCGCGACTGGCTGCAAGTCGCTGGCGAGGAGGCGCTGCACTTCACCCTGTTGCGCCAACACCTGAACCACTTGGGCCATGACTACGGCGATTTCGAGGCCCATGATGGTTTATGGGCCATGGCCGACAAAACCCGTGAAGACTTGGTGGCCCGCATGGCGCTGGTGCCGCGCACGCTGGAAGCCCGTGGCCTGGATGCCACACCGCTGATCCAGGCCAAGCTGCGCAAGGCCGGCGATGCGCGGGCGGTGGAGATTCTGCAGATCATTTTGCGAGACGAGGTCGGTCACGTGGCCATCGGCAACCATTGGTACCGCTGGCTGTGCCAGCGCCAAGGCTTGGACCCGGTGGCTCACTACGAAGTCCTCGCCCGGCGCTACGACGCCCCGCGCCCCAAGCCGCCTTTCAACCACGCCGCACGCCGGCGCGCCGGCTTCACCCAAGCCGAACTGGACTGGCTGGAGCGACCCCTCTAAAGCCCAGTCTGCGCCGACCTCCCCCCGCCGCGGGCTTACACTGCGCCCTACGTTGGCGCCACGGGGGTGGCGCCCGCAACCGTTTTTCCTTTCGAGGACTTCATGACTTCGCTGAACACCCGTCGTTTTCTCAAAGTGGCCGGTCTGATCGCAGCCGGCTTGTGGTTGGCCGCCTGCAGCAAGCAGGAGCCAGCCTCCCCCGCGGCCGCGCCGGCGGCCGCTCCTGCTGCCAAGGTGTATGTCGTGGGCACCGACGCGGCCTATGCCCCGTTCGAGTCGCAGAATGAACGGGGCGAGATCGTCGGTTTCGACATCGACATCGTCAAAGCCATTGCCGCCAAGGCCGGCATGGAAGTCAAGTTCGTCAACACGCCCTGGGAAGGCATCTTCAACTCGCTCAACCAAGGCGACCGTGACCTGCTGGTGTCGGCCATCACCATCACCGACGAGCGCCGCCAGTCCATGGACTTCACCGAACCCTACTTCGACGCGGTGCAGCTCATCGCCGTGCGCAAGGACAGCCCGGTGACGAAATTCGAGGATCTCAAAACCCTGAAGGTTGGTGTGCAAACCGGCACCACGGGCGACGAAGTCGTCACCCAGCTGCTCGGCAAGGACAACACCAACGTGCGCCGCTTCGAGTCCACCCCGTTGGCGCTCAAGGAGCTCGAGTCGGGCGGCGTGGATGCCGTGGTGGCCGACAACGGCGTGGTCAACCATTACGTGGCCAACAACAGCGCAGCGGCCTTCAAGACCGTCAGCGACACCTCCTTCGCGCCCGAGCAGTATGGCATCGCGGTGCGCAAGGGCAATGCCGAACTGCTGGCCAAGCTGAACGAGGGCTTGGCCGGCATCCGCGCCGACGGCACCTACGATCGCATCTACGCCCAGTACTTCGGCGCACCGGCGGCCGCTGGTGCGGCCTCCAAGTGAGCGACTGAGACCGCATGGACCTGCGCTGGGAAATCTTGGCGGGCTACGGCCCGCTGTTTGCCACCGGCCTGTGGATGACCATCCAGCTCACGCTGGTGGCCATCGGCGCGGGCATGCTGCTGGGCGTGGTGCTGGGGCTCATCAGCAGCTCGGCCGACGCCCCGGCGCCCAAGGCCTGGCTGCTGCGCATCGGGATGGTCGCGGCCCGAGGATTCACACTCGCCTACGTGACCTTTTTCCGCGGCACGCCCCTGTTCGTGCAAATCCTGCTGGTGCACTTCGCGCTGATGCCCACGCTGGTGCACCCGGAGCACGGCCTGCTGCTCACGGGAGCGGCCGCTGTCAGCTTCCGCCAGGAGCATGGCGCCTTCTTCTCCGGAGCGTTGGCCTTGTCACTCAATGCCGCGGCCTACATCTCTGAAATCTTCCGCGCCGGCATCCAAAGCATCCACCGGGGGCAACTGCAGGCGGCCTACAGCCTGGGGCTCACGCATGGGCAAGCCATGCGCAACGTCGTGCTGCCCCAGGCCTTCCGCCGCATGGTGCCGGCTTTCGTGAACGAAGGCATCACCTTGATCAAGGACTCCTCGCTGGTGTCGGCCATCGGCTTGGCCGAACTGGCCTTGGCCGCACGCACGGTCGCAGGGGCGTACTCACGCTATTGGGAGCCTTATCTGGCCATCTCGGCGATGTACCTGATCCTCACGCTCACCCTGTCGCTGCTGGCCAAACGGCTGGAAGCGCCGGAGCACCTGCGCGGCCGCTGAAGCCGCCGCGCCATGCCTCACCGCGGATCGGGCCCTGCCCCGCTCCGCGGCCTCGATGCTCAACCGAAGAAATAGCGCTTCAGGCCAGCCAGGATCATCTCCACGGCAATGGCCGTCAACACCAATCCCATGAGCTTTTCGATGGCCGACACCATCGAATCGCCCAACAGCCTGCGCAATCGGTCCGCGGCCAAAAGCACCGCGCCGCACACCAACATCGCCGCCGAAAGCGCGCCCACCCATTCGATCAAGCGCTCAGGCTGCCGCGAGGCCAGCAGCAGCACCGTGGCCATCGCCGAAGGCCCGGCCAACAGCGGCACGGCCAGCGGAAAGATGAACGGCTCACGCCCGGTGCCCGCCGCGTAGATCTCGCCTCCCGAGGCAAAGATCATCCGGATGGCAATGATCAACAAAATGACGCCGCCGGCCACCTCCAGCGAACGCTCGGACAAATGCATCAAATCCAAAAAGGCCTGGCCGGTGAACATGAACACCAACAGCACGCCAAAGGCGATCATCACCTCGCGCACGGCCACGCGGGTGCGGCGCTCGGGGGGCACCCCGCGCAGCACCGAGATGAAGATCGGAAGGCTGCCAAAGGGGTCGAGCACCAACAGCAGCAAAATCAGGGCAGAAAGAAAATTGTGATCCATGGGCGTGATTGTGCGTGAGGCGCCCTGTGTTGCGCTGACGCGTCATCTCTTCACATCTGAACCAATCGCGCGGGCCAGTCTTTCTACAATGACGCTTCCGTGACCGACGGCCCCACCCTGAAGCCGATCGGTCGGACTTCCAGTTTTTCTCCCACAAGGAAACTCCATGAAAAAACTCCCGATCGCCGTGGCGGCCGTCGCCGCACTGGCCGCCGGCTCGGCCTTGGCCCAAAGCAACGTGAACATCTACGGCCGCATGAACGTGTCGGTCGAGCGCCAGAAGGCGGGTGGCCAATCGCTGACGGGCTTGGTCAACAACGCCTCCCGTATCGGATTCCGTGGCACCGAAGATTTGGGCGGTGGCCTGAAAGCCGGCTTCGTGCTGGAGCATGGGTTCAACATCGACACCGGCGCCCAAACGCAAACCGAGTTCTGGGCCCGTCAAGCCGAGTTGAACCTGTCGGGTGGCTTCGGCATGCTGCGCCTGGGCCGCTACACCAGCGAAGCCTATTTCGCCACGGCCGACTACGTGAGCATGCACAACCACGACACCGGAACCTCGTCGGATGCGCTGTATGCCTACATCACCCGCGACACCAACAAGATCGCCTACCGCACGCCGGACCTCGGCGGCTTGACCGTGGAAGCGGCCATGTCGCTGAAAGAGGCGGCCGCCAACCACAGCTATGACCTGGCAGCCAACTATGGCATGGGCCCGCTGCAACTGGGTGCTGGTTATTCGAAGCTGGGGGATCAGAACCAGTTCGCGCTGCGCGCCCTGTACACCCTGGGCGACTTCACCTTCGGTGGTTATGTGCAGCGTGACGAAGACGGCTTTGGCGCTGGCCTGGGCAAGCGCACCAACGTGCGCCTGTCGGGCATATACGCCATGGGCGCTTCGGAGTTCCACCTGAACGTGGGCCGTGCTGGCGAATATGACAACGTCAACGACAGCGATGCCACCCAGTTCACCTTGGGTTACAACTACAACCTGAGCAAGCGCACCAAGCTGTACGCCTTCTACACCAAGCTGAACGATGGCTCGGCCAGTGTCTACGGTGGCGACTTCAGCTCCGTCGCGCTGGGCCTGCGCCACAACTTCTGATCGCGCTTGGCGCCTGATCTGGACAAGCCGGCCTTCGGGCCGGCTTTTTTTCATCCGCGCGGATGATGCTTCGCATGCAGCTGGCGCAGCCGCTCGCGGGCCACGTGGGTGTAGATCTGCGTGGTCGAAATGTCGGCATGCCCCAGCAGCATTTGCACGGCGCGCAAATCGGCGCCATGGTTGAGCAAGTGCGTCGCAAAAGCGTGCCGCAGCGTGTGCGGCGACAACGGCTGCGTGATGCCAGCCTGGCGCGCATATTTCTTCACCAGCGTCCAGAACATCTGGCGCGTCATGCCTTCACCGCGCTGCGTGACGAACAGATCGCGTGCCGCACGTCCACCCAGGATCAGCGGCCGCGATTCGGCCAAATAGCGCCGCAGCCACGCATGGGCCTCCTCGCCGAAGGGCACCAGGCGCTCGCGCGCACCCTTGCCCAGCACGCGCAGCACGCCCTCCTGCAGCGCCACATGCACGGTCTTGAGCGTGACCAGTTCGCTCACGCGCAGGCCGCTGGCATACATGAGCTCCAGCATCGTGCGGTCGCGCAGGCCCAACGGGCTTGCCGTGTCTGGGGCCTGCAGCAAGGCCTCGACCTGGGCTTCGCTCAAGGTCTTGGGCACGCGCAAGGGCTGGCGTGCCGTCTCCAGGCGCAAGGTGGGATCGGCCTGGATCAAGCCCTCTCTCAAAGCCCAACGAAAATACCGCCGGAACACCGTCAGTTGCCGGTTGGCCGTGCTGGCCTTGGTGTGTTTGCGGTGCACGGCGTAGGCACGCAAGTCGGTCTCGGTGCTGGCATCCAAGGGCTTGCCGGCCTGGCTGTCGAGCCAGCGGGCATACAAGGTGAGGTCACGGCGGTAGGCCGCCAGCGTCAGCGCCGACAGCCCTTCTTCCACCCACAGCGCCTCGACGAAGCGGTCGATGCGGACCAGGCTTTCGGTCAGTGCAGACATGGACAAAGGCCGTCGCCCCAGGGCGACGGCCGTTCGTCAATGGAAGCGCGCAGCCGGTTCAATCGAGCTTGAGCTTCTGCTTGTCCACCACCTGCTTGTAGACCTCGTACTCGGCCTTGGTCTGGGCGGCGAACTGCTCGGGCGTGTTGCCCACGATGATCGAGCCGGTGGCCTCGATGCGGCGGCGCACCTCGGGGTCTTGCAGCGTCTGACGCACGGCGGCATTGACTTTGTCGACCACATCCTTGGGCAGCCCCTTGGGCCCGTGGATGCCATAGTAGGCCATGCGGTTGACCGGCTCCAGGCCCACTTCCTTGAAGGTCGGCACATTGGGCAGCACCGGCAGGCGCTCGGGCGCGGCCACGACGATGGGCACCAGACGGCCGTCCTTGATGAAGGGCAGCGCCGAGGGCAGGTTATCGAAAATCATCGGCACCTGGCCGGCCACGGTGTCGTTGAGCGCCGGGCCTGCCCCGCGGTAGGGAATGTGCGTGATGAAGGTGCCCGACAGCGACTTGAACAACTCCATCTGCAGGTGACCGATGCCACCGGTGCCCGAGCTGGAGTAGCTGAACTTGCCCGGGTTGGCCTTGAGCACTTGCAAGAACGTCTTGTAGTCCTTGGCCGGGAAGGAGGGGTGCACCGCAATCACGTTGGGCGTGGCCGCGATGTTGATGATGGACGTGAAGTCGGTCAACGGGTTGTAGGGCGTCTTGGGATTGATGGCCGGGTTGGACGCGGTGGTCGACACCGTGGCCATGCCCAGGGTGTAGCCGTCGGGCTGGGCACGCACGATCTCGGCCGCCCCGATGAGCCCCCCGCCACCGCCACGGTTGTCCACGACCATCGGTTGCCCGAAGGGGCCTTGGATTTTGTCCGCGATGATCCGGGCAATGATGTCGGTGGTGCCCCCGGGAGCAAAAGGCACGATCAGCCGCACCGGCTTGGACGGATACGCTTGACTCCAAGCAGCACCCGCAAACGCGAGGGCAGCCGGCAGGGTCAGGGCGGCGATCAGGTGTCGACGCTGCATGAAAGTCTCCTTCTGGGCAACGAAAACAAATGAATAGGAATGAATGAAGCGTGGCCCGATGATACGTCTTGATGGGCACGGCACCGTTGGCCACTGTGGAGATTACGTATCGGGATGTCCCGCAGTGGCGTTGGGCCGCTGGCACACTGCGCAACTGGGCGTACCGTGGTGCTGCGATCAATCGATGAATGATGTCGTGCTGTTGCTGCCAGACTTTCTGTTGATCGTCTGCGGCTTTGTGCTGTGCCGCCATACGGCGCTGAACCGCACCGTGTGGGATGCCGTCGAGCGGCTCGTGTACTACTTGTTGTTCCCGGTGCTGCTGTTCTACTCCATCGTCCGCAGCCCGCTGGAATTCCAGACCATGTTACCGCTGGCCGCCGCCGGTCTGTGCATCGTCGGCGCGGGCATTGCCGCGGCCTATGGGCTGGGGCGGCTGCCGGGCGTGGATGCGCGGCTGCATGCCTCGGGCGCTCAGGTGGCGTTTCGCTTCAACTCTTACGTGGCGCTGGCCTTGGCTGACAAACTCGCCGGCCCGGCAGGGGTGACCTGGACGGCCTTGTTGGTGGCCCTGGCCGTGCCGTTGTGCAACTTCGCTGCGGTGTATCCGCTGGCACGCCATGGCGGCCACGGGTTTTGGCGTGAGATCGTGCGCAACCCGCTCATCTTGGCCACCGTGGGGGGGCTGATCGCCAATGTGTGCGGACTGCAGCTGGCCGATCCCGTGGCTGTCACCGTCCAACGCATCGGCCAAGCCGCCCTGCCGCTGGGTCTGATGGCCGTGGGCGCAGGGCTGCAGCTCGGTGGCTTGAGGGCCGGCCCGGGCTTGGCCGCCGGTTTGCTGGGCATCCGGCATGCGGGACTGCCGCTGGTGGCTCTGGCCTTGGTGCAACTGCTGGGGCTGCCCGCCGCGCAGCAACCGGTGGTGGTGGCATTCGCCGCGATGCCCACGGCCTCCAGTGCCTATGTGCTGGCCGCTCGCATGGGCGGCCATGGCAGTTATGTGGCAGGGTTGGTCACCGTCTCGACCTTGCTGGGCATGGCCTCGATCCCATGGTGGCTGGCAGCCTTGCGATGGATGCAGAGCTGATGGCCCTCATGGTGCACGCTGCGCCAAGGCCCAATCGATGTGTTCGCGCACCAGCGGGCTGGCCGTCTCGCGGCGCGCCTGCAAGGCCTGGCGCACGGCCGCATCGCCCGTGATGCGCCACGCATTGCCCAAGGCCACCGCGAGGTTGCGCATCCAACGCTCATGGCCGATGCGGCGGATCGGGCTGCCTTCGGTCAGCTTCAAAAACCGCGCCTCGTCCCAGGCGAACAACTCCAGCAGGGTGGCCTGCGCCCAGATCGGGCGCGGCTCGAAGTCGGGCACGACGGCACGTTGCGCGAACTTGTTCCACGGACACACGAGCTGGCAATCGTCGCAGCCATAGATGCGGTTGCCGATCGCCGTGCGCAGCTCCACCGGGATCGGACCGGGATGTTCGATCGTGAGATAGGAGATGCAGCGCCGGGCATCGAGCCGGTAGGGCGCCACAATCGCCTGCGTGGGGCACACGTCCAGGCAGGCCCGGCAGGACCCGCAGTGCGACGAGGTGGACGGGGTGGGCGGCAGCGCCAAGTCCACATAGATCTCGCCGAGAAAGAATGTCGAGCCGGCCTGGCGTGACAGCAGCAAAGTGTGCTTGCCCCGCCAGCCCAGGCCGCTGCGCGACGCCAACTCGACTTCGAGCACCGGCGCCGAATCGGTGAAGACCCGATGACCCAAGGGCCCGACCGCCTGCGCCAGCCGTTCGGCCAAGGCTTGCAGCCGGCTTCGCAGCACCTTGTGGTAGTCACGCCCACGCGCATACAGTGAGACATTGGCCTGCTGCGGCGCGCGGTGCAAGCGATCCCATTCCACGGCCTGCCAACCCGGGGGGGCGCTGGCGGGCAGATAGTCCATGCGGGCGGTGATCACGCTGACCGTGCCCGGCACCAATTCCGCCGGGCGCGCACGCTTCATGCCGTGGGCAGCCATGTAGTGCATCTCGCCGTGAAAGCCGGCCTCCAACCAAGCGCGCAAGCCAGGCTCGGCATGACGGAGGTCGACACCGGCCACCCCGATCTGGGAAAATCCCAGCTCATGGGCCCAGTGGCGCAATTGCAGCAGCAAAGCGGCGGGGTCGATGACACGGTCTCGATGCATTCGACGATTCTAGGAAGCTCCCATCTCCAGTGGCCGGATGAAGCGGCCTGCGAAGCCTTTGCGCAGGCCTTGGCGCGGCGCAGTGAATTGCGCGAGGCCTTCATCGAATTGCACGGTCCACTGGGCGCCGGCAAGACCACCTTCGTGCGCCACCTGTTGCGCGCGCTGGGCGCCACGGGCCGCATCAAGAGCCCCACCTACGCAGTGATGGAGCCCTATACCCTGCCCGATCTGCAAGCCTGGCACTTCGATCTGTACCGCTTCAACGACCCGAGCGAGTGGGAAGATGCCGGCCTGCGGGAGATCCTCACCGGACCGGGTCTGAAGCTCGTGGAATGGCCCGATCGGGCCGCCGGCCTGCTGCCGGTGCCGGACTGGCGCATGGAACTGCGCCCCGGCGATGGCGATCAACGCGAGGTCATGATCAGCGCCTACACCCCCCGCGGCGCCGCCTTGCTCGGATGAAGCGGCGGCACTTTCTCCATCGCGCCGGCAGCCTCGTGCTGCTGTTGGGCGCCAGCGACATCGCCTGGGGGGCGACCATCGTGGCCGTGCGCGTGTGGCCTGCCCCTGACTACACCCGCGTGACCTTGGAAAGCGACACCCCTTTGCAGGCTCGCCATTTCGTCACCAGCCAACCCGACCGGCTGGTGGTCGATGTGGACGGGCTCGAACTCAGCCCCACACTGCGCGAGATCGTCGGCAAGGTGCACGCGGACGACCCCTACATCGCCGGAGTGCGGGTGGGACAGAACCAGCCGCGCATCGTGCGCTTGGTGATCGACCTCAAGCAGCCGATCGCACCGCAGGTCTTCACCCTCGCCCCGGTGGCCGACTACCGGCACCGCCTGGTCTTCGATCTGTACCCGACCGTGCCGATCGACCCGCTGATGGCCTTGATCCGCGAGAAAGAAGAGGCCGAACGCCGGGCCCAGGCCGCGCTGGACGACGCGCTAGGGGAGTTCATCGATCGCATCGGCCGCGGCAACCACACGGCCCCGCCTGCCGTGGCGGCGGCTCCGAACCCGCCGGCGAGCCGTCGCAGCGATGCCGAGGCGGGCCAGCGCAGCCGTGTGAACCGCCTGATCATCGTGGCCTTGGACCCAGGCCATGGTGGCGAGGACCCCGGCGCGATCGGTCCGGCCGGCACGCGCGAAAAAGACGTGGTGCTGGCCATCGCCCGGCGGCTGCGCGACCGCATCAATGCCGAGCCGAACATGCGCGCGATGATGACACGGGATGCCGACTTCTTCGTGCCCTTGCGTCAGCGCGTCGAGAAGGCCCGCCGGGTACAGGCCGACCTGTTCATCTCGATCCATGCCGATGCCTTCACCAACCCCAATGCACGGGGCGCCTCGGTGTATGCCTTGTCTGAACGCGGAGCCACCAGCGAGGCAGCGCGTTGGCTGGCGAACAAGGAAAATGCCGCCGACATCGTGGGCGGCGTGAACGTGAAGCACAGCGACGCTCATGTGCTGCGCGCGTTGATGGACATGTCCACCACCGCCCAGATCAACGACAGCCTCAAGCTGGGCAGCGCGGTGCTCGGTCACATCGGGAAGATCGGGCGGCTGCACAAACCCCGGGTCGAGCAAGCCGGTTTCGCCGTGCTCAAGGCGCCGGACATTCCGTCCATCTTGGTGGAGACCGCCTTCATCTCCAACCGGGAAGAGGAGCAGCAGCTGCGCTCGGCCGAGTACCAGGATCAACTGGCCGACGCGCTCATGAACGGCATCCGCCGCTACTTCCAGAAGAACCCGCCACTGGCGCGCAACCGGCAACTCTGAGCCGCTGCGCCCAGCCCGCCGCAGCGATCAAGGCCAGCGTCCAAACCCAAGACAGCGCGCCACCGCCGCCGCCACGCTCGAACCCCGGCCAAGGGCCGTCACGCACGCGCCGCACCGCGGCCTCGGCATCGAGCATGCCCGCCCCACACATGCCGGGGTGGATGGCGCAATAGCTGCCCTCCGGATGGGCGCGCGCGGTCTCGGTCAAGATCGTGCGCACTTGATCGGCGGTGAGCGCCTCGTTCATCGAAAACATCAAGGCCGCCGTCGCCGCCACCAAGGGCGTGGCTGCCGAGGTGCCGCCCGTTTGGTCCCGGTCCATCGGTCGGCCTGGCGCCCTCTCCCCGTCGTTGCCGAGGGTCAGGATCAAAACGGGGTCGCACAAGGCACCGGGGCCCGCTCCGCAGCCTCCCCCCGGTGCGGTCAAGCTCAGCCGTGGCGAGCGATTGGAGTAGTCGGCCAAATCCCCTTGCGACGTGTGTGCGCCGACGGCAAGCACCCCGGGGCAGCCCGCAGGCAGGCTGACCGACTCGCTGGACTCATTGCCAGCCGCCGCCACCACCAAGACCCCTGCGGCACGGGCGCGATCGACCGCCTCGCGCACGTACCGATATGCGCCGGAGGAGCAATCGAGTCCGGGCGCGGAGCCCAAGCTCAAGCTCACCACCCGCACCTGGGCCGCGCTGGGGTTGTCGGGCACGCCAGACAGCGAGTCGCCCACGGCCCATCGCAAGGCATCGGTCACATCGCTGAGCCAGCCCCCGCAGCGGCCCAAGGCCCGGATGTGTTGCACCCTCACACCAGGAGCCGCCCCGGCGATGCCACGTCCGTTGTGGATCGTCGCGGCGATCAGGCTGGTCATCTTCAATCCATGCCACGAGGACGCTTCACCTCGCGGGACGCAATAGTCGCCCGGGTCGGACGGATCGCCGTCGCGGCCATCGCCGTCACCGGCCACGTCCTGCCCGTCGATACTGCCCGAGGAGACGAAGTCGTAACCGTCGAGCACAGCGCCGTCCAGGTCCGGATGGGGCACCCAACCGGTGTCGATGACGGCCACGATCACCGAGGGAGAGCCGGTGAATGCCGCGCCAGGCACGTCCCATGCATCGCTGAAATGCGCGCTACCCGCCACGCGGGCATCGCGCGGAAGCAACGCCCATTGCTCGAAAAAGTGGGGATCGTTCGGAATGAAGGCCTGGGGACGCACCCACAGGTCCACCCCGACGTCAGCCACCTCCGGTTGGCTCGCCAACACGCGGGCCAGCTGCTCGGCCTCGCGCAGACTGCGGGGCTGATCGAGCCGGAGCACCCAGGCGCCATCGCCAAGACGGTGCTTGGGCGTCCCCTGGATCGCCAAGCGTGCCATCAGCGCCTGCAGGCGTTCGGCGGTGCGATCTTGCCTTGCCACCGGCGCGCCGCTGGGCGGGGCCGAGCGACCCACGTTGGGCGACTCATGCAGGCGAACCAGCAAACGGTGGGTCGTCTGGGACGGCCCCGCCGTCTGGTCCATGGCCCAGGCCGCCGGCATACCCAGCACAGCGGCCAGCCCAATCGCGCAGCACAGCACCAAGGATTTCACCAGACTTCCCCCCCTCTGAGAGGGCCGAAGGCCTGGCCCTTGCACTGGCCGCAACGCAGCCGCAGATGGTCCTCAGGGTGCCGCACGTTTGGCCTTCCACGCCCCATACATGGCAATCAAGCCCGGCACGACGATCAGCGCCCAGATGATCTTTTCCAGGTTGTTCTGGACGAAGCTGAGGTTGCCGAAGAAATAGCCCGCCAGCGTGATGCCGACCACCCACAGCACGGCACCCACCACGTTATACAGCGTGAACTTGGCCCGATTCATGTCGGCCACGCCGGCCACGAAGGGCGCGAAGGTGCGCACGAATGGCAGGAAGCGCGCCAGGATGATGGTGATGCCGCCATAGCGCTCGTAGAACTCATGCGCCTGGTTGAAGGCACGTTTGTTGAAAAAGCGCGACTGCTCCCACTGGAACACCTTGGGGCCGAAGTAGCGGCCGATGGAGTAATTGACCTGGTCGCCCGCGATCGCGGCCACCAGCAGCAGGCCGATGGACAGCCGGATGTCCATCAAGCCGGCTCCGCACATCGTGCCCACCACGAACAGCAGGGAATCGCCGGGCAGGAAGGGCATGACCACCAGCCCGGTTTCCACGAAGACGATGGCAAACAGCAGGGCATACACCCAAGGCCCATAGGCATCCACGAAGCGGGCCAGATGTTGGTCCACGTTCAGGATGAAGTCGATCAGGAAGGCGATCCAGTCCATGGGGCGGGATTATCCCCGCCGGGCAGGGTCCCGACGGAGCGCCGACCTACAATCCCCGTGAATGAATGCTCCCACTCTTGCCCCGCGTCGGCCCATCCGCGAACTGCCGGACGAGTTGGTCAGCCAGATCGCCGCTGGCGAAGTGGTCGAGCGGCCCGCGTCGGTGGTGCGTGAGCTGGTGGACAACGCCCTGGATGCCGGCGCCACCGAGGTGACGGTGAAGTTGGCCGGCGGTGGGGTGCGCGCCATCGTCGTCGAAGACAACGGCCAGGGCATGCCAGCCGACGAAATGCCGCTGGCGCTGCGCCGCCATGCCACCAGCAAGATCGCCTCGCTGGCCGAGCTGGAGCAGGTGCAGACCATGGGCTTCCGAGGCGAGGCGCTGGCGGCCATCGCCTCGGTGGCCGAAGTCGCCCTGTGCAGCCGCCCGCCCGAGGCTGCCCACGCCCACCGGCTGGATGCCCGCTCGGGCGAACTGAGCCCGGCTGCGCGCGGCGTGGGCACCACGGTGGAGGTGCGCGAGCTCTTCTTCAACACGCCGGCGCGGCGCAAATTCCTCAAGACCGAAGCCACCGAGCTGGCGCATTGCCTGGAAGCCGTGCGCCGCCATGCCCTGGCCCGGCCGGATGTGAGCTTTGCCGTTTGGCACGAAGGCAAGCTGGTGGCGCAGTGGCGCCGCGGCAGCGGGGAACAACGGCTGCGCGAGGTGCTGGGCGAGGATTTCTTCGCCCAAAGCCGAGCGGTGGAGGCCCGCATCGGCCCGCTGCGCCTGTTCGGCCGTGCGGGCTTGCCCGATGCGGCCCGCTCGCGCTCGGACTTGCAGTACGCCTATGTCAACGGCCGTTACGTGCGCGACAAGTTGCTCGCCCACGGCGTGCGCTCAGCCTATGAAGACGTGCTGCACGGTTCGCGGCAGCCCAGCTATGTGCTGTTTCTCGAAATCGCCCCGGATCGGGTGGACGTGAACGTGCACCCGACCAAAATCGAGGTGCGGTTCCGCGATGCGCGCGAAGTCCACCAAGCCGTGCGCCATGCCGTGGAAAACGCTTTGGCGCCGTCACGTGCCGAGGCGGTGCACGGTGCTGCCTGCGCGGGCCTCGCCCCCCCGGCGCCCGCCGTTGCCGCACCAGCAGCATCGGCGCGGCCGACAGGGTCGGCCCCAGGCTGGAGCCGACCGGCGCCCGCGCAAGCCCAGCTGGCGCTGGAGCAGGCCGCCACGCTGTTCGCGCAAGAGCCGCCGGCCGGCTGGCTGCGTCGGCCATCGGCGCCGGCCGAACCCCAGCCTGCGGCCGAGCCGGCCTGGGATCCCGAGAGCTGGCCCCTGGGTCGGGCCATCGCCCAGGTGGGAGGCGTCTATGTGCTGGCCGAAAATGCCCAAGGTCTGGTGATCGTGGACATGCATGCGGCCCATGAACGCATCGTCTACGAGCGGCTCAAGCAGCATTTGCGCCATCAGCGCATCGAGTCACAGCCGCTGCTGATTCCAGCCACCTTCACCGCCACGCCCCAAGAAGTGGCCACGGCCGAAGCCTGTCAAGACGCCTTGCTCACCCTCGGGCTGGAAATCACGCCGCTGTCGCCCACCACGCTGGCGGTACGTTCATGCCCCACGGCCCTGACCGACGCGAACGTGGTGGAGCTGGCCCGCAGCGTGCTGGCCGAGCTGGCGCAGTACGAGGCCAGCAATGTGATCGAGCGGGCGCAGCATGAATTGTTGGCCACCATGGCTTGCCACGGCGCCGTGCGTGCCAACCGTCGCCTCACGCTGGACGAGATGAACGCCTTGCTGCGCGACATGGAGCGCACCGAGCGGGCCGACCAGTGCAATCATGGCCGCCCGACCTGGCGACAGCTCACGCTGCGGGAGTTGGATGCGCTGTTTTTGCGCGGTCGGTGAACTTTCGTGGGCCGGGTGGATCGCTCCCGAGCCATGATCGGCTCGCAACGTGTCGTTCGGTGGGGGCTCGTCTTTCTTGCCGCAGCAGCGCTGTTGGTGGGCTGCGCGGTGCTCGACACCCAGCAGCGTCGCTGGATCTTCCAGCCCAGCCAAGCAAGCTGGCGCGGCGCCGCCCAAGCCGCCGAAGGCTTGGAAGAGCGCTGGATCGAGTTCGACTCGCGCCTGGACGGCCAACGCGCCCGGCTGCATGCCCTGTGGTTGCCACAGGATCGGTCAGACGCGCCGATCTTGCTGTACCTGCATGGCGCCCGCTGGGATGTGCGCAGCAGCGCTGCGCGCATGCGCCGCCTGCATGGCCTGGGCTTTGCGGTGTTGGGCATCGACTATCGCGGCTTCGGGCAGAGTTCCGGCGAGCTGCCTTCGGAGCGCCTGGCCTACGAAGACGCCCGTGCCGCTTGGGACTGGCTGGCGCATCGACATCGCGATGCCCGGCGCTTCATTTACGGCCATTCACTGGGCGGAGCGATCGCCACGCACTTGGCCTCGCAGGTGGACGACGCGGCGGGCTTGATCGTGGAGGCCAGCTTTCCTTCGATTCGCGACGTGGTCAGTACCTTCCGCTGGGGCTGGCTGCCCGTGGGGCCCCTGCTGACGCAGCGCTTCGAAGCCGGCGAACACATCCAGCGGGTCCGAGCCCCGGTGCTGGTGGTGCACGGCAGCGCCGATCGCTTCATTCCCCCGGCCTTGGGCCATCGGCTCTACGAGCGCGCGCCACCGCCCAAACGCTGGCTGCTGGTCGAAGGCGCCAGCCATCACAACGCCAGCGCCCTCGGTCGGGACGCGTATCGCGCCGCCTTGCAAGAACTATTCGGGTTGCAGCAGGCGCCAGACATGGTCCAATCCCCTCTGCCACCCCGTTCGCGCCATGAAGTCCCGCCCCAAGCCATCCGTGCCCCGCAAGTCCTCACCCGCCACCCCTGAAGTCCCCCGCCGGCACGCGCCGGCGCCGGCCCAGCCCCCGACGGCCGCCGTCGCGCCGGCAGGCGAGCGACTGTCCAAGCGCATGAGCGCACTGGGATTGGCCTCGCGCCGCGAGGCCGACCTGTGGATCGAACGCGGCTGGGTGCGCGTGGACGGTCAGGTGATCGACACCCTGGGCGCGCGCGTGCTGCCGCATCAGCGCATCGAGGTGGACCCGGCCGCGCGGCACGAGCAGGGCCGGCGCGTCACCATGTTGCTGAACAAGCCGATCGGCTATGTGAGCGGTCAGGCCGAAGACGGCCATGAACCGGCCGTGGCGCTCATCACCCCCGAAAACCATTGGCGCCAGGACCGCAGCCCGTGGCGCTTCGGCGCCCATCAGCTGCGCAAGCTGGCACCCGCTGGCCGGCTGGACATCGACTCCACCGGCCTGCTCGTGCTCACGCAAGACGGCCGCATCGCGCGTTGGCTGATCGGCGCGGACTCCGAGGTGGAGAAGGAATACTTGGTCCGCGTGGAACACATGGATGCCCGCAGCAAGGGCCCGCCCTCGCACACCGTGCCGCCGGAGCGGCTGGCCTTGCTGCGCCACGGCCTCAGCCTCGATGGCCGTCCGCTGCGGCCCGCCCAGGTGAGCTGGCAGAACGAACATCAGCTGCGCGTCGTGCTGCGCGAGGGACGCAAGCGCCAAATCCGACGCATGTGCGAGTTGGTGGGCCTGAAAGTCGTGGGGCTCAAACGCATCCGCATCGGCCAGGTCACGCTGGGGGCCCTGCCGCTGGGTCAATGGCGGTACTTGGGGCCGCACGAGCGGTTCTGACCCCCCGTCGGTTCATCGGCGCAGGCCGATGACCACCAGCACCACGCCGGCGGCAATCGCCACCTGCGCCGGCCCATGAAGGAATGCGCTGTTCCTTGCGCACCTCGGCCTTGAGTTGGCCGAGTTGAAAGACGGTTTCGTGTTGGGTGTAGGACGGTCCACGAAACGACACGAGCCCACCCAGCACGATCGGGGCAGCACCGACGAGGACGTCAATGGCTTTCACGGGTGCGGTCGCCAGGCTCAAGGCTGCGACGCCTGTACACGGTCGAGCAAGGCCCGCGCCTGCTCGGCCCAAGGCCCCCCCAGAGCCAAGGCTTCGCGCGCGGCCGCCAAGGCCCGCTGGGGCTGCCCCAGATCCAGCGCGACCACGCCCAGGTTGACCCAAGCGGCTGCGCTGGCATGGGCCCGCGCCGCAGCTTCGAAAGCCCGCGCCGCGTCGGTCTTGCGGCCGGCGGCATACAGGCTATTGCCCAGGCCCATGGCCAGCGTGAGGTTGTCAGGCCAGCGGGTCTGCGCCGCCGCATAGGCTCGCACGGCCGCCTCGGGCGACGCCACCCGCTCGAACGCGAGCATGGCGCGCACGATCTCGTCTTCGCTGGCCGTGCGCGGCAGGCGGCCTGGCGCCACGGTCACGAAGGCCCAATACTGCGAACGCGCCCAGGTGTGTTCGAAAGTGCGCATGGCCAACCGCTGGCGGCGCTGTGCGCCCGAGCGCAGGACCATCCAGCCCTCGTCCAAGTCATAGCCCACGGCCACGGCATAGTGCCACAGCGGCGCCACACTCAAGCCCAGGTTTTGCAGCACCACGGCCGCTCGGCCGCCTGCGATTTCCTCGCACAAGGCGTGCAAACTCGCAGGCAAACGCACCGCCACCGCGCCACAGCGCCGTGCGGCGGCCAGCATTTCGACCTGCAGCGAGCCGTGGCGGCCTGGCAGGTACACCAGGGGCACCAGATCGGCCGGGGTCTGCGCAAAGCCCTCGGCCTGCAGCACCGTGGCCAGGGTTTCCGGGCCACACAGATTCGGCCCGCTTTGGGGGAAAAACGGCACCTGCTCGAGCTCGGCACGCCGTGGCAGGCCGACCGCAGCCCCGGCGCGCAAAGCCGCCGTCTGGCTCGCGCAGCCGCTCGCACCCAGGACGCTCAGCGCCGCGCCCGCCAGCCAGCCGCGACGCGACAGGCGGCGGCGGCTCAACGCACCGAACGGGTGAAGGGGAAGACCTTGGTCAACCCCAAGATGTCGGTGACCAGCAGCAGCACGAAGATGAAGACGATCGCGCCCAGCACATCGCCGGCGCCGGCCGGCGCCTGGTCGATGCGGGCCACCAGCTGCTGAGCCTCCTCGTCGGTCAAAGCCTGCACACGGGCGCGCGCTTGCTCGGGGCTGACGCCCCAGTCCTGCAGCTTGGCCTGCAACTCGGGACGGTCGAGCTCGGCCATCAGCCGCTCACGCGAGGCCGCGCCCGCATCCGAACCGGCCGGCGAGAGCCCCTGCCGTGCGATCTGTTCGGTCGTGATCAGCGTGAGCTGGCCCGGTTGCGCCAGCGCCAAGGTGCCCATGGACAGCGACACGGTCAGCGCAACGGCACGGATGAAACGGGACATGAAGGACTCCTTCGCTCATTCATGAATGATGTCAAGACAGGTCGGGCAGCACCTGCATGGCGCTGCCATGCCGCGACATTGTGCGATGGAAATTGCCGATTTCGCCCCCGGCCCATGCCCAGTCTGTTTACAAATGTGATCGAGCCTCGGGAAAGCCCCAGGTCTGCTACCCTCGGGCGGCTTGCCAACCGGGGACCTTCGCATGGTGTCGGCCACCACCCATCCCTCCCAGCCTGCCTCGCCGTCGACCGGTGTGGTCGTGCTCGCTCTGATGCTCTTGCTGGGCACCCAGCCGGTGTCCACCGATTTGTACCTGCCTTCTCTGCCCTCGCTGCCGCAGGTCTTCGGTGTGCCACTGACCAAAGTGCAGCTCACGCTGAGCGTGCTCGTGATCAGCTTTGGCTTCGGCCAGCTCGTGCTCGGCCCGGTGGCCGACCGCTTCGGCCGCCGCCCGGTGCTGCTGGCCGGATTGTCCTTGTACACGCTGGCCAGCGCTGCGGCCTTGGTGTCGCCGACCATCGCCTGGCTGATCGCGTGCCGGGCCGCCCAGGGCCTGGGCATGGCGGCCTGCGTCGTGTGCGCCCGCGCGATGCTGCGTGATCTGTACGACCCGGCCCAAGGCGCCCATGTGATGGCGCGCGCGGCCACCTGGATGGGCTTGCTGCCGGTCAGCGGCCCCATCCTGGGCGGCTACCTGGAAACCACACTGGGCTGGCGGGGAGCTTTCGGCGTGCTCACGCTGTTCGGTGCGACCGGCTTGGCCGTCATCGCGCTGCGGCTGCCCGAAACCCTGCGGCACCCCAATCCGCATGCCCTGCGCTGGCGCCCGATGTGGCACAGCTGGCGCGTGGTGCTGAGCCATCCCAGCTTTTGGGCCTACACCGCGGTGTCCAGCTTCACCTATGCCGGGCTGTTTTGCTTCATTGCGGGGTCGTCGTTCGTGATGGTCGATGTCTTGGGCCTGTCGCGACGCGAATATGGGGTCGCCTTCGCCATCGTGACCTCGGGTTTCCTGATCGGCTCGGCCACCTGCCGCCGCCTCGTGCCGCGGCTCGGCTTGGTGGGATCGATCCGCTGGGCCGCTTTCATCTCCGTGGCCGCAGGAACGGCGATGGCCGCTTTGGCGCTGGCCGGGGTGCATCACCCGTTGGCCTTGATGATGCCAGCCTTCGTCTACACCTTTGCGCATGGCATCCACCAGCCCTGCGCTCAGATGGGCGCGGTCGGGCCGTTCCCCACCCGTGCCGGTGCAGCCACGGCCTTGTCGGGTTTTCTCAGCATGGCCTTGGCCTTCGGCATGGGCTACTGGATGGGTTGGAGCCACAATGGCACGGTCTATCCTCTGGCACTGACCATGGCCGCGTGGTGTTTCGCACTGGCCGCTGCGGCCTGGCTGGGGGTGGGCCGGTGGGGGCAGGCGAAGCCCACCGCGCGTTCGCCAGCCTTGGACAATACGGTCCGATGAGTGTTCCCTATTTGTGCCTGGCCGGGCCAACCGCCTCGGGCAAAACCGCCGCCGCACTCGCACTGGCGCGGGTCTTGCCGATCGAGATCATCAGTGTGGACTCGGCCCTGGTTTACCGCGGCATGGACATCGGCACGGCCAAACCCAGCGCGGCCGAGCGCGCTGCGGTGCCGCACCATCTGATCGACCTGATCGACCCCACCGAAGCCTATAGCGCCGCGCAGTTCGTCGCCGACGCGACCCGACTGGTGAACGAGATCCGATCTCGCGGGCGGCTGCCGGTGTTGGTCGGCGGCACCTTGCTTTATTTCAAGGCCCTGTTCGACGGAATGGATGCGCTGCCGGCAGCCGATGCGCAGGTGCGCGCGCGCATCGACGCGCGTGCGGCGCAGTGCGGCTGGCCGGCCCTGCACGCCGAGTTGGCCCGGGTCGATCCGGTCACCGCCGCGCGGCTGTCGCCCAACGACAGCCAGCGCATCCAGCGCGCGCTGGAGGTGTGGGAGCTGAGCGGCCGGCCGTTGTCGCAGTGGCACACCGGCCGCACCAGCCCGGCTGCACGAGAGCGCCCCCGACTCATCGCCCTGGAGCCCACGGACCGCACCTGGCTGCACCGGCGCATCGCCGAGCGCTTCCATGCCATGCTGGACGCCGGCTTCATCGACGAAGTGCGCGCCTTGCGTGCGCGTGGCGATCTGAGCCTGGCCCAGCCATCGATGCGCTGCGTCGGCTACCGGCAAGTGTGGGAAATGCTCGACGGCTTGCATCCCCCCGACACGCTGGCCGAGCGCGGCATCGCCGCCACCCGACAACTGGCCAAGCGCCAACTCACCTGGCTGCGCAGCATGCCTTGGCGCGAGACCGTGGCCTGCGATCGCACCGATGCCCTGGACCACGTGGTGCGGCGAGCCCAGGCCTGGGCCCAGGAGTGGGCATGAGCCCCCCCGGGCCCGTGCTGCGGGTGCAAGGGCTGGCCAAGCGCTTCGGCCAGACGGGTGTCTTCGAAGGCGTGGATCTGGAACTGCCGCGCGGCCGCTTCATCGCCTTGCTGGGAGAGTCCGGCGTGGGCAAGTCCACGCTGCTGAACTGCCTGGCCGGGCTCGATGAGCCCACGGCCGGTCGCGTCGAGCTGCTCGGGCAGGACTTGGCCGGGCTGGACGAGGCGGCCCGCGCCAGGCTGCGGCGAGCGCATCTGGGCTTCGTCTTCCAGGCGTTCCACGTGCTGCCGCACTTGAGCGTGGCCGACAACGTGGCCTTGCCCCTGCTGCTGCTTGGCCGTGACGATCCGGCGCGCGTGCAGGAGGTCTTGGCCGAGGTCGGTTTGCTGGCCGTGGCGCAGCGTTTGCCCGAGCAGCTGTCCGGCGGCCAGTTGCAGCGCGTGGCCATCGCTCGCGCGCTGGTGCATCGGCCGGCGCTGTTGCTGGCCGACGAGCCCTCGGGCAATCTCGACCCCGACACCGCCGAGCGCGTGTTGCAGGCCCTGGCCGCTCAGGTGCGCCGGCATGGCGCGGCCTGTGTGATGGTGACCCATTCCCAGGCGGCCGCAGCCCACGCCGACGCGGTCTACCAGCTCACGCCCCAGGGGCTGCGCAGTGTGCGCTGAGCCTGCCCGCCAGGCGGGCCGCCCCCGCACGGGTTGATTCACATCAAGCCCGCTGACAGGCAAGCCCCCTAGAGTTCGCGCTCATCGCCTCCCGTGCCGCTGCGAGCCGAACCATGTCCTTCGAGCTATACCACCACAAGGGCCATCAGTGCCTGATGTTCTGCGACACCTCCGTCGAACACGGCGAGGCGGTGCAGGCCAACCAGTTCTTGATCGTCGATGACGACACCGGCGCGATCATCGACCCGGGCGGCAACCTGGCCTACAGCGAGCTTTACTTGGGCATGACGCGGCACTTTCCCCCCCACCAGCTGTCGGCCATTTTGGCCTCGCATGCCGATCCGGACATCATCGCCTCCTTGGACCGCTGGATGACGGCCACCACCGCGCCGGTGTACATCTCGCGCGTGTGGGAGCGCTTCGTGCCGCACTTTTGCAAGCCCGGCAAAACAGCCGGCCGGGTGATCGGCATTCCGGATGCGGGGTTGCGCATCCGGGTCGGACGCAGCGAACTGTGGGCCCTGCCGGCGCACTTCCTGCACGCCGAGGGCAACTTCCAGTTTTACGACCCGGTCAGCCGCATTCTGTTCTCTGGCGACTTGGGCGCCTCGATGGGGCGCCAAGTCGACCCGCGCCGCCCGGTCACCTCGCTGAGCGGCCACATCCCGGCCATGGAAAGTTTCCACCGCCGCTACATGGTGTCGAACAAGGTGTTGCGCTTGTGGGCCCGCATGGCGCGCACGCTGGACATCGAGATGATCGTGCCGCAACATGGCGCGCCCATGGCCGGGGCGGCGGTGCGTGAATTCATCGAATGGGTGCAGGACCTGTCTTGCGGCATCGACCTGCTGGGCGATGCGCATTACAGCGTGCCGATCGCTGCCGACTGAGTCAGCGCGGCGCAGGCCCCGGGCATCGGGGCGCCGTGCACACGGTTGCGCCCGGCACGCTTGGCCTCGTAAAGCGCCACATCGGCATCGTGGACCATGGCTTGGACATTCGCATGCGAGTCATGCAAGGCGGCCACGCCGACGCTGACCGTGGCCCCCACCGACTGGCCCTGCCAATCGATACGCACCTGCTGCAATGCAGCGCGGATGCGCTCGGCCATGGCCAAAGCCCCCGACAAACTCGTTTGCGGGAGCAAGACCGCAAGCTCCTCGCCACCGTAACGCGCCAGCACATCGGTGCTGCGCAAGGACGCGCCGCATGCCCGCACCAGCGCCTGCAGCATCAAGTCGCCCGCATGATGGCCGTGGGCATCGTTGATGCGTTTGAAATCGTCCACATCGATCAGCAACACCGCCAGCGGCAGTCCGTGCCGATGCGCACGCGCCCACTCCTGTTCGATGCGGTCCCAGAAGTACCGACGGTTGTAGCAGCCGGTCAGATCATCGGTGACGGCCAGGGCCTGCAGGCGCTGACGCAATTGCTCCAAACGGAACACCTGGCGCAATATCACATACACCATGGGCGGGGCCGACACCCACACGCAGGCCGTGGCGATGACCAAACCCAAGCGCCACGAGCCCTGCCCCAGCAAGCCGATCACCGCCACGGTGATCAAGGCGGCCAACAACCAGGCCAGCAACACCAGCACGGCCACCGAAGGCCACAGACCCCACGACAGCAAAACTCGATGCCACCGATCCCATTGCCAATCCGCAGCTTCGCTGCCCGACGCCTCATGGCGAGGAGAGGTCATGGCCAGCCCCCCTGAAACAAAAGATTTTTATCCTCGCATGCTTTACGGACATTCGGGAAGCCCCCTAGGATCACCCCCCTGAAATGAGGGGGGACTTGGGACCCCCGTCGGGGCCATGCCCAGTCGAGCCGGTGCATGATGCGCGTGCGCCGGCCCGCGCCCCCTCGATGGCGCCCCGAACGCGACATGCCCCTTGCCGATCCCACCCCCATGAGCTGCTTGCGTTGGTGGGCCCGCTGGTCCTGGCCGCAGTGGCGTCACCATCCGTGGCGCCATGGCATGGCCGCCGTGGCGGTCATGCTGGGCGTGGCCTTGGCTTTTGCGGTGCACCTGATCCATGAGTCCGCCCTGAGCGAGTTCAGCGCGGCCGTGCGCTCGATCCAGGGCGAGCCCGATGTGGAATTGCGCGCCGTGCGTGGCGGGTTCGAGGAGTCCGTGTACGAAACGCTCGTGCACCTTCCCGGCGTGGCCCGCGCCAGCGCGGCGATCGAGCTGTCCGCGCATGCCCGCGACCGCCATGGCCGTCGCATGGAGTTGCGGCTGATCGGTCTGGACCCGCTGGTCGCACCCGAGCTCGCCCCCGCGCTGGCCGTGCAGCTGGCCGACGGTGTGGACCGCTTGGCGCTGCTGGCCCCCGACAGCCTGTCGCTCAATGCCCGCGCGCGTGAAGCCTTGGGCGTGAGCATCGGCGACAGCGTCGAGATCCAAAGCGGGTTGAACTGGCGTCGCTACACGGTGGTGGGCGAGATCGCGGCGCCGGGGCCACCGCTGGCCGTGGCCGACATCGCGGCCGTCCAATGGCATTTCGGGCTGCTCGGCCGGCTCAACCGCATCGACCTGCGCTTGCAGCCCGGCGTCACCTGGGAGCTGGTGCGAAGCCAGCTCGACCTGCCGCCGGACATCTTGGTGCACACCCCCGAGCAGGCCTCGCAGCGCCTGTCCAATGTCTCACGGGCCTATCGGGTCAATCTCACCGTACTGGCCCTGGTGGCTCTGTTCACCGGGGCCTTCCTGGTGTTTTCGGTGATGTCGCTGTCGGTGGCCCAGCGCGTGCCGCAATTGGCGCTGCTGGGTGTGCTGGGGCTGGATGCAGGCCAGCGGCTGCGCCTGGTGCTGACCGAAGCCGCCGTGCTGGGCGGCCTGGGCAGCGTGCTCGGACTGGCCCTGGGGACCGCGCTGGCGCAAGGTGCGTTGACCTGGCTGGCAGGCGACTTGGGCGGCGGATTTTTCCCCGGCGTGGCCCCTCGGCTGCGCTGGTCCACGCCTGCCGCCCTGGTCTATGCCAGCCTGGGCATGGCCGCGGCCTTGATCGGCAGCTGGCGGCCGGCGCGCCTGGCGCAGCGCCTGGCGCCGGCCGAGGCCCTCAAAGGGCTGGGGCCCAGCACTCGCATGCATGCCCACCCCCTGGTGGGACTGGGGCTGCTGGCCCTGGGAGCGCTGCTTGCGCTGCTGCCCCCGGTGGACGGCTTGCCATTGATGGCCTACCTGGCCGTGGCGGCCGTGCTGATGGGTGGGATCGTCTGCATTCCGACGGTGATCCGCGCACTGGCCCTTGCCGTGCCGACAGGTCGCTGGCGTCACCCCGGGCTGCTGTTGGTCTTGCGACGGGCGCATCACCAAGGCCACGCAGCCACCGTCGCCGTGGCCGGCGTGGTGGCCAGCCTCAGCCTGGCCGTGGCCTTGACCACCATGGTGGCCAGTTTTCGCGCCTCGGTGTCGGACTGGCTCGATGCGGTCCTGCCGGCCGATCTCTATGTCCGCACCGCCGTCAGCGCTGCCGCGGCCGACACGGCCTTTCTGGAACCGGACTTCGTGGCCGCGGTACGCCGCCTGCCGGGCATCCGCCAGCTCGACACCTTGCGGGTGCTGAGGCTGCAGCTCGATCCCGCGCGCCCGCCCGTGGCCTTGATCGCCCGCCCTCTGTCCGAGCCGGTGCCCGCCCTGCCACTGACTGGCGCCTTGCTGCCGCCGCGTCCAGGCATGGTCTCCAGCTACGTCAGCGAAGCGATCGTGGCGCTGTACGACATGCGGCCCGGCCAGGTGCTGGCCTTGCCGCTGATCGATGGCCAAGCGCCCCTGCCCACCTGGGTGCGCGGCGTCTGGCGCGATTACGCCCGGCAGCATGGCAGCGTGGTGATCGACGGCGCCGAGTTCCAGCGCATCAGCGGCGATGCTCGCGTCAACGACCTGGCCCTGTGGCTGGAGGACGGCGCCTCGGTCGCTGAGGTGCAGGCCGCCATCCGCAGGCTGGCGCCCGACCCGTCGCTGATCGAATTCGCGCCACCGCATGAGATTCGGGCAGCCTCGCTGCGCATCTTCGATCGCAGCTTTGCCGTGACCTCGTGGCTGCAGACCGTGGCCATCGTCATTGGCCTGTCCGGGGTGGCCGCCAGCTTCTCGGCCCAGGTGCTGGCGCGACGCAAGGAATTCGGTGTGTTACGACATCTGGGGTTCACCCGCAGGCAGGTGTTGGGCATCGTCGCCGGTGAAGGCCTGGTCTGGAGCGGCGCCGGGGCCTTGCTGGGTCTGGCGCTGGGGCTGGCCGTCAGTGTGATCTTGGTCTATGTGGTCAACCCACAAAGCTTCCACTGGACCATGGAGCTGCAACCCCCGTGGGAACGACTGCTCATGCTGGCCGCCGCGATGACGGCCGCCGGCGCGCTGACGGCCGCCCTCAGCGGCCAAGCGGCCACCCGGCACGATGCGGTGTTGGCGGTCAAGGAGGACTGGTGATGCGACGCCGCACCCTGCTGGCCGCCGGGCTCGGGCTGCCCCCCATCTTGGCCGCAGCCCACGCAACGGTCCACCCAGACACCCGGCTGCACTTCCCGCGCGACCATGGCGCCCATCCCCAGTACCGCACGGAATGGTGGTACGTCACCGGCGCCCTGGAGGACGAAACTCAGGCCCTGCCCTGGGGATTCCAGATCACCTTTTTCCGCAGCCGCAATGACCGCGCAGACGACAACCCCAGCGCCTTCACCCCGCGCCAGCTCATCTTCGCCCATGTGGCGCTGACCGATCTGGCCCACGGGCGGCTGCGACACGACCAGCGCATCGCCCGGGAAGGCTTCGGCGTGGCACAAGCCGCCACGGCCGACACCGACCTGCGCCTGCGCGACTGGACCTTGCAGCGTGACGGGCCGATCCACGCCAGTGTGTACCGTGCACGGTTGGCCTCGCGCGACTTTGCCCTGAGGCTGGACATCGCCCAAACCCAGCCCGTGTTGCTCCAAGGCCAGGCCGGCTACTCGCGCAAGGGCCCCGATCCGGCGCAAGCCAGTCATTACTACAGCCATCCGCAGATGGCCGTGCAGGGCCGGCTGCGGCTGCTACAGCGCGAGCATGTGGTGCGCGGCCGCGCCTGGCTGGATCATGAATGGAGCGAGGCCTTGATGCACCCGGACGCGGTCGGCTGGGACTGGGTGGGCATGAACCTGGACGATGGGGCCGCGCTCACGGCCTTCCAGCTGCGCCGACGCGACGGCCGCCCGCTGTGGGCAGGGGGCAGTTGGCGCGCGCCCGGCCAGGCGGTGCGCAGCTTCGGGCCGGATGAAGTGGGCTTCCAGCCCGGGCGCCTCTGGGTGAGCCCCGCCACCCAGGGCCGCTACCCGGTGGAATGGACGCTGCAGACGCCGGTGGGCCGCTTCCTGATCCTCAGCCGGCTCGACGCCCAAGAGCTCGACAGCCGCGCCACCACCGGCACCATCTATTGGGAGGGCCTCAGCGACCTACGCGACATGCACGGCCGCCGTCTCGGTCAAGGCTACCTGGAAATGACCGGATATGTCCGGCCTGTGAAACTGTAGTGGCGCGGGCTGTGAGTGCGCCGGCCCATCGGCCCGTCGGGGCCGGCGAGGCCATGGGGCCAGTCGGCCGGCCCCAAACGCGGCCGTGGACTGTAGAATCCGCCCGGCTTGCACCCAGCTGGCTCGACCAAGCCGGCCTCAGCCTCGCGCATGGCAACGATGGATGAACGCATCGCCGATGGGGCGGCGCCTACGCGCTCCTGGCCCCTTGGGTTCCACCGATCGAGCCGATTCGGCGTGACCACGATCGCCGCGACCGATCATCGACATCACCCCTTGGAAATGCCTCGTGCCGCTGGCCGAGGAGGCGTGATCCGCCGCCTCCTGGACGAGGCCCAGCGCTGATCGACAGCGTTGTACGCATCGGACATGCCCGAACGCGACGGTTCTGCCCTCACCGACGAGCAATTGCTGGCTGCCGTGGCCCGCGGCGATCATGCGGCCTTGCGAGAATTGCACCGCCGCCATGCCGCAGCAGCCGTTCGCTTTGCCTGGCGCATGCTGAATGACGTGGCCGAGGCCGAGGAGGCGGTCGCCGATGCCTTTTGCGATGTGTGGCAGCAAGCGCACCGCTTCGGCGGAGCCTCACGCGTGCGCACCTGGATGTTGGGGATCGTGCGGCACAAGGCCTTGGATCGGCTGCGGCGGCGGCAGGGCAGCCCGACCGTGTCCCTGGAGGACGAGGAGCCGGACGCGCAAAACCTCGGCATCGCTGCCGACCCCGAGGATCTCGCCATGCGTCGGCAAGACGTCGAACGATTGCTGGCGTGCTTCGAAAAGCTCAATCCCGATCAACGAGAAGCCCTCTACTTGGCCGTGGTCGAAGGTTTGACGGTCGCGGAAATCGCGTGTATCCAAGCGGTGGCGCCGGGAACGGTCGCCACCCGCATCCACCACGGGCGGCGCAAACTGCGTGAATGTGCGCAAGGCGAATGAAATCCGCGCCAGCTGCCCACGACTCAAAGGCATGAGCGAGCATCCCCTTCCTTCCACGCAGCGCAGCACCCCAGACCCTCATGAGGGCCACGACACCCTCGATGCGGCGCTGCGCTCGGTGCTCGACGTCGATCCCCCTGGGTTCGACCCCGAGGCCCATTTCCGGGGTATCGAGCGCCGCCTGAAGCAAGCGCGCGCGCAAGGCCAGCCCCAGCGCTGGGCACGCCTGCGGCAGGCATGGCAGCGCGCTTGGATGCCCGCGAGCTCTTTTGGCCTGGGCGCGGCTGTGGCGGCCCTCCTGATGCTGGTCTGGGCTCCTCAATGGCTCGAGCCCCCCACGGTGGTCGAGCCGCTGGGTCAAGCGGCCTCCTCCGAACCGGGGTCGCCAACGCAGTGGCACGTGCGCTTTCGCGATGACGCCACGTTGTCGGCCATGCGCGCGGCCCTGCAAGCGGTGGACGGCGAAGTCATCGGCGGCCCGGGCGCCTTGGGGCTGTGGCGCATCCGCATGACCGACCCGACCCCCAGCAAGCTCGATCGCTTGGCCTCCAACCCCATCGTGCTCGACGTGCAGCCCGCGCCATGAAGGCCGTGCGCTCGTTGCGTCGCATCGCCGCGGCCTCGGTGGTTTTGCTGGCCACGGCGGCCGGGGCACAGCCCGGCATGCCCGAGCCCGGGCCTCGCAGTGGCTCCCATGGCGGCATCGGCATCCAGCTGGACATCGGGGCCTTGTGGCGCACGCTCGGCGCGCGCTCAGCCGCGGCGCAGGACGAATCCAGCCTGCCCGGCCAGATCGTCGGCGTTTTCGATGCCGATGCCATGCCCGATCCGAACACCGTGGCTGCCATGGTCAGGGCCGAGCGGGTCCTCGCCCAGCGCCTGGAGACGCTGGATTTGGCGCTGCTCCTCCTGGAGGTCGCGCCCGATCGAACGCAGACGGTGCTGCAACAGCTGCGCGAACGCTATCCTGATGCGGTATTCGACCGTCACCGCCAGTACACGGCCCAAGAAGCGCCGAGCGCAAGCGGCCGCCAGCCCGTGCGCTATGCCACACGGCTCATCGCCGCGCCGGATGAGCCGCCGCGGCTCGAGGCCGCAGTGCGTATCGGCATCATCGACGGCATTCCCGATCCCACGCTCGGCCTGGATGTCGCCAGTCTCACCTTATTTCCGATGGCCGAAACCCCGTCGGGGGCCGAGCACGCCACCGCCGTGGCGTGTCTGCTGGCCTGTGCCCCCGAGACCGGGGCTCCAGGATTGGCGCGCGGCGCGCATCTGCTGTTTGCCGCCGTGCTGGCCACCGACCGCGCCGGCCGCACGGTGAGCAACACCTACACCGTCGCGCGAGCGCTGGATGTGTTGGTCAGCCGACGGGTGGATCTGGTGCACATGAGCCTGGGCACCACGGCCGATGCCGTGCTCGGCCGCGTCGTGCAGCGCGTATTGCCCAAGGTGCGGGGTTTCGTTGCCGCCGGCGGCAACCGCGGGCCCGAAGGGCCAGCGCCGTTTCCGGCCAGCCACCCCGGCGTGGTGGCCGTTGCAGCGGTCGATGCCGATGCCAAGCCCTGGCGCGGCGGCACCCGCGGCCCTCACATTGCGATGGCCGCCCCCGGCGTGGACCTGTGGCTGCCCGTGGGGGGCGGCCGCTATTTCACCGGCACGTCCTTTGCCGCGCCGTTCGTGACGGCGGCGCTGGCCATGCGCGCCGCACGGGGACAAAGCACCCACGCATCGGATCTGTGCGCCGAGGCGATCGACTTGCCGCCGGCCGGGCGGGATGACGCCAGCGGCTGCGGCTTGCTCCAGTGGCCCGCGACCCATCGGCATTGACGCCTGGCTCGGGCCGGATGGACGAGGATTGAAAAATCATCTCGCGGCCCACGACAAAAGAGTGACCGAACGCGCAGCTGCCACGAGGTCACTTCCATCCACCACGAGACTGAAGGAGATCCATCATGCGTATTCAGCCATCCCTCCTCGCCAGTGCCATCGCTTTCGCCCTGGCTGCGGGCAGCACCTGGGCCGAGCAGAAACCCATGCCCACCAATCCGGGGCAGCCCTCCGGAACGCCGACGTCGACGCCCACTTGGACGGCGCCCGGTGCACAGCCGAGCCACATCAGCATCAAGACCAAATCGAGCCCGGCAGTGGTCCCTCAGAACCCCGAGCAGATCGAAGAGCGCAGCGCCAATCCCGGACAGCCTTCCGGTGGCGAGCATTTGCGCGGGATCGAGAAAAAGGATATCCGGCGCGGCATGGTGATTGCCAAGCCACAGTCAAAGCAACCAGGCGCCCCCATCCCACCCGGCGGATGCGGGCCAACCAAACCCGGTGACCCGACGACCAGCACGTGCTGAGCGACACGCCACGATCGAGGAGAACCGCCGCCATGGTGACACGCTTGCTGAACGAGAAGCACCGCTTGACTTGGGCCGTTTTCTTCGCGCTGGGCAGCGCAACCGTCGCACATGGGCAAGCCCCGACAGCACCGCAGCTGCCCGGCACTCGCCCCATGCCGGGGCCCATGGCCGCGCCGATGCCAGGCAAAGCCCCCATCGAGGAGCGCAACGTCCCGGCCGAGGTGGAACACCCGCCAGCGCCCGCGCAGCGCTTGGCCGCACCGGGCGATCAGCCGCTTCCCATGCCCGATGAGATCGAGGAGCGCCAAGCCGGGCCCGATCTTCACGGTGACGCCAAGAAACCGTGCCCGAAGACCATCGTGCTCAAGGCACCGCCTCCCAATGCAGCCACGCCCTACGCCCCAGACTTTCCCAGCACGCCGGGGGCGCAGTGGATCGAGCCCAACTTCAACGGCACCACGCCCAACCGGCATGTTCGGCACACCTTCCAGTGGGATGGATGCAAGCAAAACAAGTGCTGCGAGGTGTACAAGGCCAAGCTGGAAGTCAAGGTCAAGGCGCTGCTCAATGGTCTATCGAACAGCAGTGCAGACGCTGGCAACGATGCCATTTCGATCTGGAAGAACGGGACCGTGCTGTATTCACAGCCCATCTACACCACCTTCCCGGTGGCAGCAGGCAGCGTCAAGACACTGACGATTCCCGTGCAACCCTCTTGGCTCGATGGCTGCCGATTGAGCTTCCAGGTTCAGGATGATTCGGCGGTGCTCGATGCCAAACTGGTGGTCAGCGGCTGCTGTGTGAAGCCCAACTTCAAGCCGTGATCCCCCTCCTCTGGGCGCCTCGACGGCGCCCAGAGGGGAGACCTGCTCAGGTACACCTCCACTCGAATACGCATCCATGAAGGAATCGCCCAATCTCACGGACCGGGGCTGCCGCCCTGTGGCAGCCAGCGCGCAGCGGGCGGTCATCGCGCTGGCTCTCGCAATGCTTGCGACCGGATGCTCGACCTCCCCCGTCCTGGGTGGCGACGATCCCATGACCCAAGGCGCCGCTGGCGGAGCAAAGGCGATCGCCGCGGCCGAGCCACTGCAACGCTGTGCCGAGCCGCTGGGCACCGTGGGCTTGACCGACACCGGCGACCCCTATGTGCCCATCGTGCGCATGATCGTGCAACAGTCCAACTGCTTCATCGTCGTCGAGCGCGGGCGCGCCTACAACAACGTGGACTTCGAGCGGCAGCTCAACCAGGCAGGCCTGACCCGTCGGTCCGACGGGTCCAGGCCACCGCACAGCGGCCAGGCCGAGCCGCCGCCACAGGCCGGTGGCACCTTGCTGGCCGCCGATTACACCCTCGTGCCTTCGGTGACGTTTGCCGAACCCTCGGGCTTTGCGTTGAGCACCGGGTTGGGAGGCTTGTTCGGCCGGGGTTCCAACAAGGTGGACACCTCCGCCCAAGTCCAGGCGCTGGGCGCATCGACGACGCTGCTGTTGCTGGACAACGCCAGTGGCGCACAAATCATCGCGGCCCAAGGCAGCGCGAAAAACTACGATCTGGGCATGGGCGTGGGCTTGTTGGGTGGCCTCATCGGCGGCATCAACGCTTATGCCGCAACGCCACAGGGCAAGATCGTCGCAGCCGCTTTTCTGGACGCCTACAACAAGCTCGTGATCGCCGCACGGCAGTATGTGCCGCAAAAAGCCCAAGGGCCGGTGGGTCGAGGCGGCAGACTCCAGGGACCTTGATCCCCAAGGTGGCGTCTCCTGCCGCGCGCGCGGCTCAATGCGCCGCATCGGCCGCGGGAGCCGTGCCACCCGAGCGTCGCACCGGCCGCGTCCACCACAGCAGCGCCAGCAGCCCCAGAAAGAGCAACGCCGAGCCGTAGAAGATGTCATCGGCGGCGCGGGTGTAGGCCTGCTGGTCGACCCATCGGTTCAGCTGCAGCGCGATCTGTGCCGGGCTGAGCCCGGCCTCGCTCATTCGGCCCACGGCCTCGATATAGGCAGGATGGTCCGGCGTGAGCTGCTCGACCAAATGGGCATGATGCAGCGCGGCGCGGTGGTCCCACAAAGTCGTTGCGATGGAGGTGCCCATCGCGCCGGCGGTGATGCGCGCGAAATTGCTCAGGCCCGACGCCGACGGAATGCGATCCGGCCCGAGCCCGGACAGCACGATGGCATTGAGCGGAATGAAGAAGAACGCCACGGCCGCACCTTGGATGAGGGTGGGCACGATGATGTGCCACGGGTCCGTCTGCGTGGTGAAATGCGAACGCATCCACAGCACCAAGCCGAACAGCAAGAAGGACACGCTGGCCAGCCGGCGCGGGTCGATCTTGCCCACGTTGCGGCCCACCCAGGGCGACAAGACGATCGCCAGCACCCCCACCGGGGCCAGCGCCATCCCGGCGGCCGTGGCGGTGTAGCCCATGAATTGCTGCAGCCACAATGGCAGCAGCACCACATTGCCGAAGAACAGCGCGTAGGCCACGGCCAAGGTGATCGACCCCAACATGAAGTTGCGCCGCGCGAACAGGCGCAAATCCACCACGGGATGCTCGGCGGTGAGCTCCCACACCAGAAACACCGCCAACCCGACGACCGACACTGCAGCCAGCCAGACGATCTGCGGCGAGGCAAACCAATCCAACTCCTTGCCTTTGTCCAGCATCAATTGCAGGGCCCCGACCCATAGCACGATGAGCGCCAGACCGATGCCGTCGATGGGCAGCTTGCGCGTGGGCGTTTCGCGGCGGGCGTACAAGCGCCACGTCACCGCCGCAGCAGCCAGCCCCACCGGCACGTTGATGTAGAAAATCCAGGGCCAGGACAGGTTGTCGGTGATCCATCCGCCCAGCAGCGGTCCCATCACCGGTGCCACCAAGGTGGTCATGGACCACATCGCCAAGGCCATGCCCGAGCGCGCCGCAGGGTAGCTCGACAGCAGCAGCGTCTGCGACAAAGGAATCATGGGCCCGGCCACCAGCCCTTGCAGCACCCGACAGGCGATCAACCATTCCAAAGACGGCGCAAAGCCGCACAACCACGAGGCCAGCACGAACAGCAACACGCTGGCGGTGAACAGGCGCACCGCGCCCAAACGCTGCGTGAGCCAGCCCGTCAACGGCACCGAAATCGCATTGGCCACACCAAAGCTGGTGATCACCCACGTGCCCTGACTGGGGCTGACGCCCAGATCGCCGGCAATGGCCGGCAAAGAGACGTTGGCGATCGAGGAATCCAGCACATTCATGAAGGTCGCCAGCGACAGCGCGACCGTGCCCAGCACCAGCGCGCCGCCAGACAGCGGCGCAGGCGCAGCCGGTAGGGTGGGGGACGCTCGATCCATGGGGGCTTGGCCAGGCATCAGGAATGCGCCCCGGAGGGGTGGCCTGCGCTGCGGCGGGCCGATCCGAGCTGCTGGCCGATGATGCGCTCCACCTCGGCCTGCGCCTGCGCCTCCACCTCGTCGAACACCGCGGTGCGAGCCACCGGCTCACGGCGCACGGCCTGTGCGAGCATGGGGCCGTCCTGCTTGGAGACATCCACCGTGGCCTCCATCGACAGACCCACGCGCAAGGGGTGCTCGGCCAGCTCCTGCGGGTCGAGCACGATGCGCACCGGCACCCGCTGGACCACCTTGATCCAGTTGCCCGTCGCGTTTTGAGCCGGCAGCAGCGAAAACGCCGCCCCGGTGCCCGCCCCCAGACCGGCAATCCTGCCGTGATACGACACCTGGCTGCCATACACGTCGGACACCAACGTGACGGGCTGGCCCAGACGCAGCCGCCGCAGCTGGCCTTCCTTGAAATTCGCCTCCACCCACACCCGAGCCAGCGGCACCACGGTCATCAAGGCAGCCCCCGGCTGCACCCGTTGCCCCGGTTGCACGCTGCGCTTGGCGACATATCCGTCCACCGGCGAGACCAGCTGCGTCCGTTTGTAGGCGAGATAGGCCTCGCGGACACGGGCAGCGGCGCGTTGCACCGTGGGATGCGAGGCCACGTCGGTGCCTTCGGTCAAGGCCCGATTGGCCTGCCACTGCTGGCGCGCCGCGTTCAGCGCGGCCTGCGCCGCCAGCATCGCACTGTGTGCGGCCTGGGCCTGCGCCTGGGCATGCTCGAATTCCTCCTTGCCCACGGCGCCGGTGACCACCAGCGGCATGCGGCGGTCCATGTCCTGCTGGACACGGGCCAGCTCGGTGCGAGCACGCGCCAGTTCGGCCTCGCGCAAAGCCATCTGCGCTTGCAGCGCCGCATCGTTGGCAAAGAGCATGCGCACTTCACGCACCGTCTGCGCCAGCTGGGCTTCGGCCTGCTCCAGCGCCACCCGCATGTCCGCCGGATCCAAGTCCACCAGCGGCTGGCCTGCACGCACCATCTCGGTGTCCTCCGCATGGATGGCCAGCACGGTGCCAGCCACTTGCGGCGTGATCTGCACCAGATCGCCTTGCACATAAGCGTTGTCGGTGCTTTCGTAGCGGCTGGCCACGGCCATGTCGTAGCCGGCCCAGGCCACGCCGGCCAGCGCCACCGCCAGGGCCACCGCCATCAGCCCACGCCGGCGGGCTGGGCCACGACCCACCGGTGCGGCAGGTGCTTCTTCGTGTGTCGCGTTCATCGAGATGAGTCCTGAATGAAAGAGTTGCAGCGAGGAAGAACACGCCCGTTTCAGCGTGAGGCCCCCGGCGGCGGTGCCTCGGCGCCGCCGGATGCGTCGGCTGATCGTGCGGCTGCGGGGGCGTGATAGCCGCCGCCCAGGGCGCGAACCAAAGCAATGCGCGCGCTCAGCGCTCGCGCTTGCAGATCGGCCGCAAGCCGGCGCTGCGTCAACACATGGGTTTCGGCAGACAGCACCGTCAGCAAGGTGCCCAGCCCGGCGCGGTAGCGCTGCACAGCCAGCTCGAATGCCGTCTCGGCGGCCTGTTGCGCCTGGCGCTGCTGGGCCTGTTGCCGCTGGATCGCGCCCAGCGCCGTGATCTGGTCGGCCGTCTCGCGCAGCGCGTCCAGCAAGGCCGCGTTGTACGCCTCGACGGCGGCATCCAGCTCGGCGGTCTTGCCGCGCAACTGTGCCCGCAAGCGCCCGCCGTCCAGGATCGGCAATCGAACGGCCGGACCGATGCCGTACTGCGCGCTGCCGGCTTGCAGCAAGCGGTCCAGCCCCAGCGACGCCACCCCGGCAAAGGCCACCAAATTGACATTGGGATAGAACTGCGCCCGCGCCACGGCCACCTCCTGCACGGCCGCCTCCACCCGCTCGCGCGCGGCCTGCAGATCGGGCCGGCGCCCCAGCCAGTCCGCAGGAATCACGCTGGGCACGACCGGCTCTCGCAACGCCTGCAGACGCGGGGCCAGCCGGGCCAGCGCCTCGGGCGGCTGCACCGTCAGCGCGGCCAAGGCATGGCGCGTCTGGGCGATCTGCTCGTCCAAGGCTTCGATCTGCTGCCGCATCTCGGGCAAGGCCGCTTCGCCCTGAGCCAATTCGACCTGGCTGTCCAGCCCCACCGCCACACGCTGCCGAATCAGCTGCAACACCGTCTCTCGCTGCGCCAAGGCCCGTTGCGCCACCTCCTGCTGCGCCAGCAAACGGGCCAGCTGCACATAGGTCTGCGCCACCTGCGAGGTCAGCAACAGCTGCGCGGCCGCTGCCTCGGCCTGCGCCGCACGCACCTGCCCCAATGCCGCTTGCAGCGCGGCACGGTGTCGGCCGAAGAAATCGATCTCCCACGCGCCGCTGAGCTGCAGCGTGGCGCTGGTGGCCATCGAGCCGGCCAGCGGTGGCGGCACCATGCCATGGTCGGTATACCGCTGGCGCGTGGCCTCCAAGCCGGCTTGCAGCTGCGGCTCGCCAGCCGCATCCGCCGCTTGGGCCGCCGCCCAGGCGCCGCGCAGACGGGCGCGCGCCATGCCCAGGCTCGGGTGGCCCTCGATCGCACGGGCCACCAAGCCGTCCAGCGCCGCATCGCCCAAGTCCTGCCACCAGCGATCCGACAGCGCCGCCCTCGCGCCCTCCTCAGGCACCCCCAAGGCCTCGGCCTGCACCAGCCGAGCGCTGGGCTCGATCCCCGCCGGGCTGGCGCATGCCACCAAGACGGCGGCACTCCACAGCGCCGCCCCGGCCCCCCAGGGGCGAGCCCGGGGCCGCTTCAAAACTTGCATGGGCTTTGTTTGCATAGGCAACTATATCGACGAACAAAAGGCCTCACCCTGCGCCACCGACCCCTACTGCAGGGCTTGCGCGTTGGCGAGCATACGGTTCAACAACCGCTTCAGCGTCTCGAATTCCTGCGGCGAAAAGCCGGCCAGCAAGCGATTCATCACCTCCACCAACACCGGCCGAACTGCGTCGGCCAGACGCTCACCCTCGGCCGTGAGCTGCAAGTGCACCACGCGCCGATCCTCGGTGGAGCGCACGCGACGGCACAAACCTTTGGCTTCGAGCCGATCGATCATCCGCGTCATGGCCCCGGGATCCACGTCCATCGACCGCGCCAACTCGGCCAGCGTGGGCGTCTGGCACGTGCGGATGCGAATCAAGGGCACCCATTGCGCATGGGTCAAACCATGCTGGGCCAAGCGGCGGTCGATCGCCTGACCGGCGCGAGCCAGCACCATGCGCATCAAGTAGCCGATGCTGTCTTGCGCGCTGTACCGCTCGACACTGTAAAAATGGGCCTCGGAAGGCGAACCGTCTGTCATGATGACTATAATATTTGCATAAGCAATCAATGTCAAGGCAAGTATTTGTCGGCCCGCAGCATCCCCTCCTCCGATGAACACCCCCACCCCGGCCGTACGCCGCCTGTCCACCTTGCGCCAGCTGGCCCCGTTCGTGCGCCCCTACCGCCGACGTGTGGCCGCCGCAGCGTGCTTTCTGGTGCTGGCAGCGCTGACCACCCTGGTGTTGCCCATGGCCCTGCGCGGCCTGATCGACCAAGGGCTGGTGGACACCCCGGGGCCGCAGCGCTTGTTGGCGCTGCAAAGTCATTTCGCCGAACTGTTCGCCGTCGGCGCGGCCTTGGGCCTGTTCTCGGCCGCACGCTACTACCTGGTCAGCTGGTTGGGTGAGCGCATCACGGCCGATCTGCGTGCCGCGGTGTATCGGCACGTGATCGGCCAAAGCCCCGAATTCTTCGAGACGACGCGCAGCGGCGAAGTGCTCTCGCGCCTGAGCACCGACACCACGCTGGTGCAAACCGTGGTGGGCTCCAGCCTGTCCATGGGCTTGCGCAACTTGCTGATGGGATGCGGGGCGCTGGTGATGCTGATCGTCACCAACCCTCACGTGATGTCCCAGGTGTTGGGCCTGTTGCTGCTGCTGGTGCTGCCTGCGCTGGCGATCGGCCGGCACGTGCGCAAGCTGTCTCGCGCCAGCCAAGACCGGGTGGCCGACTTCAGCGCCATCGCCGCCGAAACGCTCAACGCGGTCACCGTGGTGCAGAGTTTCACGCAGGAAGCGCATGAAGCCCGTCGCTTCGGCCATGCGGCCGAGCAGGCCTTCCACACGGCGGTGCGGCGCACCCAGGCACGATCGGTGCTGGTGGCCTTCATCATCATTGGCACCTTCGGCGCCTTGCTTTGGGGGCTGTACCAAGGCACCGAGGCGGTGCTCACCGGCCAAATCACCCCGGGCCACTTGGGGCAGACGGTGGTCTACGTGGTGCTGCTGGTCAGTTCGGTGGCCGTGCTGGCCGAGGTCTGGGGCGACTTGCTGCGCGCCGCCGGCGCGACCGAGCGCCTCATGGAGCTGCTGGCCACCCGCTCACCGATCCAGGACCCGGCAGCCCCGCGCGGCCTGCCTGCCGTGCGCGGCGGCTCCTCGATCCGGCTGGAGCATCTGCGCTTCGCCTACCCGTCGCGCCCGCAGACGCCCGCCCTGCAGGACGTGAGCCTCGTGGTGCACCCCGGGGAAACCGTGGCCCTGGTGGGGCCCAGTGGGGCAGGCAAGAGCACGCTGTTTCAGCTGCTGCTGCGCTTTTACGATGCCCAGCAGGGACGCATCGAGATCGACGGTGTGCCCATCACCGACATCGCTTTGCACGAACTGCGCGCACGCATCGGTTGGGTGCCGCAAGACAGCGTGGTCTTTTCCGCCAATGCCCTGGAAAACATCCGCTATGGACGGCCCCAGGCCAGCGATGAGGAAGTGATGGCGGCCGCCCGCGCCGCCCATGCCGACGAGTTCCTGCGCGCGCTGCCGCAGGGATATCTCACGTTCTTGGGCGAGCGCGGCGTGCGCTTGTCCGGCGGACAGCGCCAGCGCCTGGCGATCGCGCGAGCCCTATTGAAGAACCCGCCCCTGCTGTTGCTGGATGAGGCCACCAGCGCCCTCGACGCCGAAAGCGAGCGCCTGGTGCAAGCCGCCTTGGACGAACTCATGCGCGGCCGCACGACGCTGGTGATCGCTCATCGCCTATCCACCGTGCAACGTGCCGATCGCATCGTGGTGCTGGACCAGGGGCGCATCGTCGAGGTCGGCACGCATGCCGAACTGATCGCACGCGGCGGCCTGTACGCGCAGCTGGCCGCCCTGCAACTGGCCGATGCGAACCCTGGATAATCGGTGGTTTCGCCCCCCACCCAGCCGCCCATGACCCCCGCTCGCCCCATCCGCACCCAGTACGAAGACTTCATGCGCCACGTCTACACCCACGGCGTGGCCAAGACCGACCGCACCGGCACCGGCACACGCAGCGTCTTCGGCTACCAAATGCGCTTCGACCTGAACGAAGGCTTCCCGCTGGTGACCACCAAAAAAGTGCACCTGAAAAGCGTCATCCTGGAACTGCTGTGGTTCCTGCGTGGCGACAGCAACGTGCGCTGGCTGCAAGAGCGCGGCGTGACCATCTGGGACGAATGGGCGCGCGCCGATGGGGATCTCGGCCCCATCTATGGCGTGCAGTGGCGCTCCTGGCCCACGCCCGACGGTGGCCACATCGACCAGATCGCCGAGGTGGTTCGGCAGCTCAAGACCGACCCCGACTCGCGCCGCATCATCGTCAGCGCCTGGAACGTGGCCGATCTGCCGAAAATGGCGCTGGCACCGTGCCATGCCTTCTTTCAGTTCTACGTGGCCCAAGGCCGCCTGAGCTGCCAGCTCTACCAACGCAGCGCCGACATCTTCCTGGGCGTGCCTTTCAACATCGCCAGCTATGCCTTGCTGACCCACATGCTGGCCCAGCAGTGCGACCTGGGGGTGGGCGAGTTCATCTGGACCGGCGGCGACTGCCACATCTACAACAACCATTTCGAACAGGTCGAGCTGCAACTGTCGCGCACGCCCTATCCCTACCCGGTGCTGCGCCTCAAGCGCCGACCGGCGTCGATCTTCGACTACGAGTACGAGGACTTCGAGGTGCTGGACTACCAACACCATCCGGCCATCAAGGCGCCGGTGGCCGTCTGAGCCCCCGCGGTCATGCTGACCCGTCGCCAGCTCGGCGCGCTGGTGCTGCTCACGCTGATGTGGGGGCTGAACTGGCCGATGATGAAGTTCTCGCTGCGGGAACTCTCGCCTTTGTACTTTCGCGCCGTCACGATGACCGGCGGGGCCTTGATGCTGCTGGCCTTCTACCGCTGGCGCGGCGTGCGCTTCGCGCTGCCGCCCGGCGAATTCACCCGCATCGCCTGGCTGGCGTTGCCCAACATCCTGGGCTGGCACCTGTTCTCCATCCTGGGGGTGCAGGAGCTGGCTTCGGGCCGCGCGGCCATTCTGGGCTTCACGATGCCGATCTGGACGGTGCTCATCGCCGCCCTGCTCTTTGGCGAACGCCTCGGCCGCCGGGTCTTTCTCAGCGTGGTCTGTGGCGCGGCAGCCGTGGGCCTGCTGGTGGCGCAAGAGTTCACCGCGTTGGCGGGCCGGCCGGTGGGCATCGTGTGGATGCAAATCGCCGCCTTCAGCTGGGCCCTGGGCACCGTGCTGATGCGCCGCACGACCAGCACCATGCCCACCGAAGCCCTCACGGTGTGGATGATGGGGATGGGCTCCGTGGCCTTCTGGATCATCGCGCCGGTGATGGAGCCCGCGCCGCACTGGCGCTTCAGCACGCCGATGTGGTGGTCGCTCGTCTGGGGCGCCACCATCAACTACGGCTTTGCGCAAATCATCTGGTTCGGCATGGCACGCCGCCTGCCGCCGGCGGCCAGTGCGTTTTCCATCATGGCCGTGCCGCTGATCGGCACCGGCTCGGCCACCCTCATCGTGGGCGAAGTGCCGCACTGGCCCGACCTGGCCGCCGCCGCGCTGATCATGGTGGCCATCGGCAGTGCCTTGTTACCAGCTCGCACGCGCATGCGATGACGTCCGGCCCGGCTCAGGTCACAATGCAGGCATGAGCCAAGCTCTTCCATCGGACCGCCCGCAGATCGCCCTCATCGCCGCCGTGGCGCGCAACGGCGTGATCGGTCGCAACAACCAGCTCGCGTGGCATCTGCCCGAAGACCTGCAGCACTTCAAGCGGGTCACGATGGGCTGCCCCGTGCTGATGGGGCGCAAAACCTACGAGTCCATCGGTCGGCCACTGCCAGGCCGGCGCAACGTGGTCATCACCCGCAACATCCACTGGGAAGCCCCAGGCATCGAGGAAGCCCCCTCCTTCGAAGCTGCGCTGGAGCTCCTCAAGCACGCCACCAAGATCTACGTGATCGGCGGCGCCCAGGTCTATGCCGAAGCCCTGCCCTGGGCCGACGAGCTGGTCCTCACCGAGATCGACCATGACTTCGAGGGCGACACCTACTTTCCCGCCTGGGACCGTGCAGCCTTCACCGAAGTCGCACGCGAAACCCATACCTCGCCCGAAGGCTGGCGCTACCACTTCGTGACCTACCAGCGCCGCCCGCCCCCCGTGCCCGACGAGCCCTGATTCAGATGGCGCCCACGGGTTCGGCCGCGGCGGCCTTCGCTGCAGGGACTTCGGCCCAGCCGGATTCGCCGAAGCGCAACACCCGCGACGACACCGCAGTCGCGATGTCGTCATCGTGCGTCACCAGCACCAGCGCCGTATTCGTTTTTACGGCGCTGTCCACCAGTTCGGCCATGGCTTCCTGCTGAGTGATGGGATCGAGCCTCGACGTGGGCTCATCGGCAAAGATCAATACCGGCTGCACCATCAGCACCCGGGCCAGCGCTACGCGCTGCAATTCGCCTCCGGAAACCTGATCGGGCCGACGCTGCAGCAAAGACACGGGCACACGCAGGCGTTCCAGTTGATCCAACACCGTCGACCAAGCCCGCCCATGCCGCCGGGCCACATCTTTGAGCGACCGCTCCAGCGATACGAACGGTGCAAATGCCGCCACCGGGTCCTGGTAGAGCTTCTGGAATGCTTGCGGGCTCAAACCGTCTGCTCGCTGCAGGCGTCCTGAATCGATGGGCAACAGGCCCAGCAACACATTGCCCAACGTCGTCTTGCCGATGCCACTGGGGCCTTGCACCACCAGCCGCTCGCCACGGTGCAGATCGAGATCGAGCCCTTCGAACAGACGGCGCACGCCAAAGCCTTTGACCAGGCCGCGTGCGCATAGCACCAACTCGCCTGGTGCCGCAGGTTGGGGCCACGGCGTCCAATGCGCGGGGTCGGCAGCCACGAGGCGTCGGGTGTAGTCATGGCGCGGCGAATCGAGCACCTCTCGAGCATCGCCCTGTTCCACGACTTCGCCCCCACGCAACACCACGATGCGCCCGCCCAGGGCCCGGGCAACCCGCAGGTCGTGGGTGATGGTGACCACGCAACCACCTTCGCGCTGCACCCGCTGAAGCCAAGCCACCACCAAGTGACGCCAGCGCGCATCGAGTCCTTTGGTGGGTTCGTCGGCCAACAGCACCCGGGCTCCGCCGGCCAAGGCCATGGTGGCCACGGCTCGTTGGGCCATGCCACCCGACACCTGCCAGGGATAGCTGCTCGCGGCATCGGACAGCCCTGCAGCCTCCAGGGCTTGGCCCGCAGCACTGCGTGCCACCCGCGGATCGAGCCCACGCACCAGGGCATGCACCTCGGCCAGCTGAGCAGCGATGGGCATCAGCGGATCCAGCGCCAGAGCCGGCTCCTGCGGCAGCAGCGCCAATGTCCGCCCCCACAGGGGGCGCCGCGCAGGCCCCTGCTCGGCCGGCGTGAACCACCCAGACACTCCGATGCGGCCGGACGCGCGCAAGCCTACAGGCAGATTGCCCATCACGGCCTGCGCCAGTAACGACTTGCCAGCGCCACTTTCGCCCAACAAGGTGATGCATTCGCCAGGACCCAGCGCAAAGCTCACCTCGCGCACCAAGGTCTGCGAGCCCGCACGGACGGACAAGCCTTCGACCTGCAAAAGCTTTTCACCACTCATCGAGCCTGCCTTTCGGCCGCACGGTCGGGCAACAACAACATCATGCCCAGCACCAACAACATCAACACAGCTACCGGAGCAGCGATGAGCCAAGGGGCTTCGTGATAGTGAGGCAGGAATTCGATCATCATCAAGCCCAACTCGGGTGTTGGCGGTTGCAAGCCCACACTGATGAAGCCCAGGGCCGCCAGGGCCAGCACGGCCTGCGCTGCACTGAAGGCCAACAACGTGCCCAACACCGGCGCCAAGGCCGGCAAAAGGTGGCGCCACAGCACATAGGGCAGGCCAAAGCCGAGCAGCCTGGACGCCTGAACGGCATCGCTGGCCAACACCGGACGGGCTGCAGCCCGGCACACGCGGAAGTACTCCACCCACAGCGACAACGCCAGGCCCAGGTACAGCGCCACATAATGGCCCGGTGCCAGCGCGGCCACGAGCAAGACCATCAGCAGCCCCGGCACGGCCATCGCAGCATCACACAGCATCACCAAGGCCCGCTGCGTGCGTCCACCGCACCAAGCCGCCACCACCCCCAACAACACACCGGGGATGGCTGCCGTCACGGCCGCCAGCAGCGCCAAGCCCAAGGACAGTCTTGCCGCGTGCGCAAGGCGCGCCAGCACGCTGCGCCCCATCACGTCAGTGCCCAACCAATGTTCGACACTGGGCGGCTGCAAGCTGGCCGACAAATTTTGTGCCGCCGGATCATGGGGAATGCAGGCCGGCCCCAACAACGCAAAGGCCGCCACCCCCCCCAGCACGGCCAGGCCCAGCCTGCGACGCATCCGTCCCCAGCCCGCTGGCGGCGTGGCCACGCCCGCAGTTTCAAGAATGGCGCTCATACCCGCCCTCCTGACCCTGACGTCGCCGCGGGTCCAGTGCGGCACACAGGGCATCGACCAGCAAGTTGAAAATCACGAAGATCAACCCCATGCACAAAGCCGTCCCCTGGATCACGGGCACATCGCGTGCAAACACCGCATGGACCAAGGCATGGCCAATGCCCGGCCAAGCAAACAATGTTTCGACCACCACGGCTCCTTCGACCAGAAGCACCCCCTGTACCCCCAAATAGGCCACCATCGGCACGGCCGCATTGCGCAGGCCGTGCCGACACAAAGCCTGCCAATCGGACAGCCCCTTGGTCCGCGCGAATTCGAAGGCCGCAGATGTGACCACATCGAACGTGGCATTGCGCGCCACACGGGCCAATCCAGCAGACAGGCCCAGCGCCAGCGTGAGCCCAGGCAGCAATAGGCCAGTGGCGTGGCCGTCGCCGGCCACCGGTAGCACGCCCAAGGACACCGCCACTCCCAACATCAGCAGCACGGCCAGCAGGAACGGGGGGGTGACACGCAGCACGACCGACAAAGTCAGGGTGATGTGGTCGATCCAACCGTGCGGGCGCAGGCCCGCCCACACACCCATGGGCACACCGAGGAACACGCCCAAGAACACCGCGGCCAAGGCGAGTTCGATGGTGGCACCCAGTTGATGGGTCACCTCGTGCCACACCATCTCACCCGTCACCAAGGAAGTGCCGAGGTTCAAACGCGCGAGATCCCCCCACCAGCTCAACAGGGCCGACCACAAGGAACGATCCAACCCAAGCTCGGCGCTGACGGCAACGGCAGCCTGGTTGCCAACCAAGTCGTAGCCATAGCGACCGGCGGCGATACGCATGGCCATGTCGCCGGGCAAAGAAATGGTCATGAAGAAACACAACGTACCGACGATAAGCGCCAGTGCCACGGCTTGCAGCAGCCGTCGAGCCAAGATCGGACCCCAGACGGAGATCTTCGTGGTCATGCGTTCCATCTCATGGCCGTGATCCGGTATGAACGCTCCAGCGGATCGAGGCTGACCCCGCTGACGCGTCGGCTGGCGGCCACTTGCTGGCGGTACCAGGCGATGGGCACCACGGGCAGTTCGGCCTGCAAGATGCTGGCCACCTGCCGACGCAGGGCCCGCTCACGCTCGGAGCTGATGGCCCCGCGCGCCAGCTCGGTCAAGGCCGACGACACGTGGTCGCTGGCCCAGCCCATCGCACCCCAGTCGCCACCTCGGGGACCGAAGTCTTGCAGCAAAGTGCTGGTGGGATTGGGCACATTGGCATAGTGGCGCGCCGCCAGCCCTAATTGCAGGCTGCCATCGCGATGGCCCAGCGGAATGTCGCCCGAATTACCCACACTCACCTTGACGGCAATACCCGCCTGACGCCACGAAGCCTGCAGGGCCGTGGCAATCAAGGGAAGTTCCGGCCGGTCCGGAAACGTACGCAGGCTCAGTTGCAGCGGCGCCCCGTGCGCGTCGTGCAAACCATCGCGCCCCAGCCGCCAGCCCGCCTGAGCCAGCAAACGCGCTGCTTCGGCCGGATCGTAAGCCAGCGCCGGCAAGGATGGATCATGCCAACCGGCCAGCGTGGGCGGAAAGAGCTGGGTGGCCGCCAGCTCCGGGTCGCGCAACAAGGCGCGCGCGATGCCGGCGCGGTCGATGCATAGGCTCAGCGCGCGACGTACACGCACATCGTTCAACGGCGAGATGCCGGCATTGAGTTTGAGGATCACTGTGCGCGGCAGGGTCACGGTTTCCACGCGCACATTCGGCCGCAGCCGCAGGCGTTGCAAGCTGGCTGGATCGAGCCCATAGGCAAGGTCGGCCTGACCTGCCTCGGCCATCAGCGCGCGGGTTTCGGCGCGGCCGGCGGCCAAATAGCGCACACGCTCGATGGCCGGGCGCGGCCCATCGAAATCTTCGAAGGCGGCCGTCTCCAGCTGCTGCGGAGGCGTGAGCGAAACGATGCGGTACGGACCGCTGCCCACGATACGGCGCACCTGACCCGTGCCATCGAAACTCGATGGCGCCAGCACCAACGTGCTGCTATGGGCCAATAGGGCTGGCAAGACGGCGTGCCGCTCCTTCAGCCGAATCACCACGACACGTTCGCCTTCGGATCCCATCGACCGAATGGGCGCAGCACTGAGCAAAGACGGTGGCGTGCGGGCGGCCTCCAGGCAGCGCAACACGGCAGACGCCGTCACCGCCGAGCCATCGTGAAAGCGTGCCGTATCACGCAGCTCGAAGCGCCAGGTCAGACCATCGCCCGAAACCTCCCAACGCCGCGCCAAAGCGGGCTCGGGCGAACCGTCATCGGCTGCACCGATCAGGGTTTCTGCCACTTGCAAGCGTGTGAAGATGTAGCCGCTGCTGGCAGGGTGCAGGCCCACGATCTCCCACGGGCCAACGATCTGCAAAGGGGCAGGTGTCGTCCGGGCCTGTGTGGGCACACAGGCCACGGCGGCTGCCAACCCCGCGTAACGCAAAGCCTGGCGTCGTGTCAGGCCGGAAGAATGAACACTCATGGATCAGAAGCTGGCTCGTACACTGACGGTGACGGTACGCGGTGCCCCCGGCGTGACCCACACGCGGCTGTAGGAGCTGCTGTAGAAGGTGCGATCGAAAAGATTGTCCACGTCCAAGGCAAGACGCAGCATCGGATCGGGCTGCCAATGCGCCACGAGCTTGGCCAGCGTGTAAGCCGGCAACTCGAAGGCCGGTGTGCCGGCGTTGGCTTCGCTTTGCGTGCGCGCCTGGCCCAAGCGCTTGCCGACATGCGTGACACCACCGCCAAGGCTATAGCGTTGGCCTTGTGCCAGTGTGCCCTCGTACACGGCCAACAAGCTGGCCGTCACCCGAGGCACATTGAGCAAACGCCCCCCTATTTCTAGGGTGCCATCCTCGGTGACTGTGGCCTCAGTGTAGGACAGACTGGCATTGACACGCCAACGCGGACTGATGCGGCCGGTCAGATCGAACTCCACACCCTGGCTGCGCACTCGTCCGGCGGCCACCGCCACACCGCCCAAGGAGGTCACCACATTGCGCTTGCGAATGTCGAACACTGCAGCCGTGGCTCCCAAACGTTGATCGACGCTCTCCCATTTGGATCCCAGCTCCACGGCCTGGCCCTTCTCTGGATCGAAAGCCTCACCGGCTTCGTTGGCCACGTTCGGACGGAAAGACCTCCCTGCATTGGCATAAAGCGCCCACTGCGCCGTCGGCAACCAACTCAACCCCACGCGAGGCGAGGTCGCTTGGGGGCTTTGCGTACTACGACGGCCGGTGCGGCGATTGTCCAAGGTCTGGTCATAGTGGTCCAGCCGGACACCGGCCATGAGTCTCCACTGTGGGGTCAGCCGCACCATGTCCTGCACGTAGGTGGCAGTGTTGCGCTGACGCTCCACCGTATCGGTATTGGGCAGGGGCACGGGCTGCGGCTGACCATAGACCGGGTCGTAAATGTCGATCGCATAGGGGCTGCCGGCACTGGGATTGATGCGCAGCATCCGTGAGTCGAGACGGAAGCGGTAGCGCTCCACACCCAGCAGCAGTTCGTGCTCTAGCCCCCCAAGACGAACCCTGCCTTGCAGTTCTGCCTGCATGGCCACATCCTCGGAATCGTAGTCGCGATAGCGGCGCTGACGGGTCAGCGTGCGCTGGTCTGGCTGCAGCGCAGTGGCTTCAGTGGAGAAGCCTTCCAGGCTGGTGATGCGATACGACACACCCAGTCGGCTGCGCCAACTGGCGCCCCAATCGTGCGAAACGATGACCTGGTGTGTTTGATTCTTCACCGTCACGTCCCCGTCGGCCGGCTCGCCAAGGAATCGGCTACGCGGCACCACGCCCAAGCGATTGCCCACGGCCACCACCCCACGATCCAGTGGCGTGGCATGCTGCAGAAATTCGCCGACATAGTCGAACACGGTATCGGTCGAAAGCTTCCAGGTGAAGGCCGGCGCGACCACATAGCGCCGGGTGTCCACGTGATTGCGAAATCCGCCATGGTCCTCAGCGGCCAAGTTGAGCCGATAGGCCATGCGCTCGTTCCATGGGGCCGACGTGTCGAGCGCCACTCGTTTGCGGTCATGACTGCCCACCGACAGATCCAGCGAATGTGCACTCGACCACAGCGGCCGCTTGCTCACGGTATTGAGCGTGCCGCCCGGCTCGCTGCTGCCATATAAAGCCGCCACCGGCCCCTTGAGAAACTCGATGCGGTCCACGCCAGCCAAGTCGCGTGGGGCATTGAAGCCCCGGTTGGCCGAAAAGCCATTGAGCATCATCGACATGCCGGTGTTCTCGTGACCAGCCAAGCCGCGGATGGCGATGTTGTCCCAAAGCCCCCCGAAACCGTTCTGGCGTGACACACCTCCCACGTGATCGAGCACATCATCCAGGCGTGTGGCCCGGAGGTCCTCGATGGTCTGGCGGGTGACCACGCGCACTGCCTGCGGCTGCTCGTGCACCGGCAATTCGGTCTTGGTGGCATCAGCATCCTCGGCGCGGTCATATTGCGAGTCTCCTCGTCCCGTCACCTCGATGGCGGGCAAAGCCGCTTCGGACAACGGTGTGGACGGCGTTTGAGCGGCCACCCAGGGTGCACACAGTAATGCGGCCAGTCCCCCGACCAAGCCAACTCGCAGATGCATCGGTGTGTACGTGGAGAGAAAACTTGAACAGGTCATGTCGTGGGCTCGTAAGCGACCCAAGTGTGATGAAGGACCAAGAGCTTCGGAATACGTCAGACGGCGTAGGTCCGCCTTGCGCGTTGCCACTGCTGCACAGCGCCACCCAAGACCAGGCCGAGCATGAGCATCAGTGCCAGCCAAGCCGTCAGCGCTTCGGCCGGGCTCTGCGATGGCCCTGACACGGGTTCCAGCCTCTCACCCTTGACTGGCACCCACGTGGCGGTGGCATCCGCCGCGGCCGGTGCAGCCTGCGGCGGCGCCGACATGGGCTGCAACATGGGCTGCACCGAGGCGGCTTCGGCCCCGCGGGAGACGCCTCGCGCGCCATGCGCGGCCGCAGCCGTCAGGGCACGGTCCACCCAGGCGCGCACGCCGGCGAGCTCCTGGTACAAGGGCGCTTGGCGCGTCAGCTCACGATAAAGCTCGGCCAGTTCGCGGCTGGTGGCCGCATCGGGCGTCCAGTGACCATGCCGCTGCGCCTGGATCAACCGTTCGATCACCTGGGCATAGGCCTGTGGATGGCTGCGCAGCCAACTGGCCACGCCCAGCCCCAGCCGGTCTTTCACATACACCTCGTGCAGGCTTTGCCAATGGTCGGGGCGCACCACGCCTTCGGTCACGCTTTGCCAGCCCCAGAGGAACTGCACGGCCTTGAGCACCTGCAAGGTACCCGCGTAGCCCTCGTCCTTCTGCGCCCTCACCCATCCAGGATGCAGGTAGCGCGATTGCATCTCCAGCGCCACGCTCTGCGAGGCCGTCTGGGCATGGGGCTCATCGGCGTTGTGCAATTGGTGCACGAACAAGGGCAAGGGCTCCGATCGGCCGGCCCGACGGGCCGCCGCGGCCAGTCCACCGAGGTACTGGAACGGGTCGTCGGAGGTGACCATGCCGTACAGATGCGAGCTGCGCGACAGTATCGCGGCATCGGCCCGCTTCAACTGCGCCCCAAAGGCGCGCGCAGCCTGCATCGCGTCGATGTCCGGCACGGGCTCTCCGCCGAGGTAAGGCTGCCCCATGCGTTGCAAAAACAGCTCACCCAGCCGATCGTCCCGCGCTTGCAACCGGTTGTCCTGGACGGCCTCGCTCAGCCCCGTGCCGTAGTCGCCCATCGCATTGCCAAACACGCGCGCCTGCCCCAGCCGCTGTGCTCGTTCCGCCGGCACGCCCTGGCGCTGCAGCTCATCGGCCACGGCTTGGCTGTGCTGCGCCACCACACCGCCCGGGTCGGCCGCGCCGACCTGCGCCACCGCAGCATCGATCAAGGCCATCAGCGCCGGAAACTGATCGCGATAAGACCCCGTGACGCTGAGCAGGACATCGACCCGAGGCCGCCCCAGTTGCTCACCGGGAATCACCTCCACGCGCGTGGGGCGCCCTGCGGCATCCCACACCGGCCGCACGCCCAAGGCCACCAGGGCCTGCGCCTCCATGATCCCATGATGGCGCAGGGTTTCGCCGGCCCACAGGGACAACACGAGCCGCCGAGGCGCACGCCCCGCATGGGCCTGGCGCCACTGGGCCAGCCATTGCTCAAAGAGCACTTGCGCCACCGTGTAGGCCTGGCGTGTGGGCAAGCGGCTGGGGTCCAACCCGGTGAGGTTGCGCCCGGTGGGCAGGCTGTCGGGGTTGCGCAGCGGATCGCCTCCATAGGCGGCTGGCACGAAGCGCCCTTCCAGCGCGGCCAGCAGGCCGTTGAGTTCATTCTCGGTGGCATAGAGCCGATCCAACGCCTGCGCCTGCTCGGCCAGCGCGCGCAATGCCTCGCGGTCGATGGCATGCACGGCCGCCCGGTTGGGCACGGTGCTGGGCGGCGCCGTTGGCCGCAGATCGAGCTGGCTGGCGGCCTGCGCATCGCGCAGCGCCACGTCCAGCCAGCGCATCGGGCGCGACTGGGCCAGCTGCCGATGATCGATCAGGAAGGTTTCATCCACGTCCTCGCCCAGCGCATCCAGCAGCGGGGTGCGCAGCGCCTGCAGCACCATCGCGCGCCGCGCGGACGCCTCAGGCGCGCGTCCGAACACGGCCAAACCCTGCGGTTGGCTGGCATGGGCCAGCTGGTCCAACCACGGGTGCAGCACTTCGAGGAATTCATCCAAGCGAGCATGCAGCTGATCGACCGTCCACTTCAAGTCGAGGTGCAAACGATGCTCGACGATCGCGTCCACCAGGCGCTGGCCGATGTGCTGTTTCGTCGGACCGGCATCGGCCATGGCCCAGTCGTGCATCAGCTCATGCAGTTGTGCCATCGGCGGCGACAAGGCGGTGGTGGCCAGCACCGGCGTGCGGTGACTGACCAACAACGCGCGGCCCCGGCGCTTGGCGGTGAGCGCCTCGCCGAGGTTGTCGACGATGTAGGGATACACCACGGGCACGTCCCCCAGTGGCAAAAGCGCATCGTCATGCACGTCCAGCCCGCGCGCCTTGCCATTGGCCCATTCCTGCGTGCCGTGGGTGCCGAAGTGGATCACCGCATGGGCTCGTCGAGCCCATAGGTAAACGGCCAGGTAATGGTGTGAGACGGGCTCGCGGCTGCGATGCATGAAGGGGTTTTGACCATGACGCAAGGTTTCTTCGCGCGGCGGCTGCGGCAGCACCGACAAGTGTCCGGCCCGCATGCGGGGAATCACGAACACCGGCTCGCCCTGCCAGGACACCACATAACGACTGGCCGCAGGCTCGCCCCAGCGGGCCGCGATGCGCGCACGCACCGGCTCGGGCAGCGTGCGCCACCAGGCGAGATACTCGCGCAGCGGCAAGGCGGCGGCTTGGTCCTTGCGCAGCAAGTCGATCAGATCCGCCTCTGGATAGTAGGCCCGCAACAGCGGACGCAGCCCCTCGATCCACTCGGCCTCGCGGGTCGGCCGCACCGCGTAGCCCGCCTCGGCCAGCGCGGTGCTCACCACTTCCAAGCTGCGCGGCACATTGAGAAACGACGCCCCGAAGTGGCTGCCGCCGGGCGGATAGTTGTAGACCATGGCCACGAGCTGCTTGTGCGCTGCCGGGGTGTCGCGCAGCGCCAGCAGGCGCCGCGCCTTGTCCACCACCGCCTGAGCCTGGCGCTCGATCAACTCGACCTGCCGCCCCCCATCGGCATGGGCCGTCACCACCACCGGGTCGATCGCGCCGGCCGCCTCGGGTTGCACCAGATAGAACGGGGCATCCGACAATTTCAGACCCGTCGGGTCGCGCTCCCAGGCACCGGTGGGGCCATGCCGATAAGGCTGCGTGGCCAGCACCGGCACGTCCCAGGTTTGAAACAAGGACTGCAGGGCCGCCGACTGCGAACTGATCTGATGCAAGACCACCAAGCGCGGCGGTGCGGCGCCCAGCACATCGCGCAGCCCGCCGGCATCGAGCTGCTGACCAAAGACGGCATAGGCATCCAGGCCTTGGGCCTCGAAGAGCTGCAACCAGCGGTCCAGCCAGACGGTGTCCCCGTCGATGAAGTGATGACGATGCACCAGCACGGCCACCTCGCTTCGATGCCCGCGCTCGCCCCGCCAGCGGCGCCACTCCTGGACATCGGCGAAAAATCCCGTCGCCTGCGGGTGATAAAGGCCCCGCAAGGGCCAAGCCTGCGGCGCGGGCAGATCCGACGCGAGCGCCGCCACATCACAGCCGCCGCAGTCCAACCAAGCCTCACCCAACTGCAAGGCATGACGCAGGTTCGCCCTCCCGCCAGCGCGCAAATAGGCCGCCATGCGGCCGCCCACGTCCTCGGCGACGGTGGCGGCGGGCTCGTGCGCGAGGATCCACACCAGACGACCTGGGTGCTGGCGCGCATGCGCATCGAACAGCGCACCGAACGAGCGCTGCAGCCGCCCCAGCACCGTGGCATGCGGCGCATCGACCCACACCAGGTCGGCGCGCTCCAGCGCTTCGGCCATGGCCTGCCGTTGCGCCGGCTCGCGGGCCGGGTCGTCCCGCAAGGGATGGTCCAGGTGCAGCACCTGCCAGCCGCGCTCGGCCGCAACACGCTCGACCTGCGCGGTGCGAGACGCCGGCGTCACCTCCATCGTCACCCACAGCAAGGTACGCGCCTGCACCGCGCTGCCAAGCCCGAGCCCACAGACCCATCCCAGCGCGACCACGTGCAGCCAACGGTGCCAGACGCTCATCGGGACGCTGACGCGTCCGGGGCGGACGCGACTTCAGGGACATAGACGATGCTGCCATCGCGCAGCCGATAAGCCACGCCGGCGCGTACCCCCTGGCCTTCGCCGGTCGAGCCGCTGCCGCGATAGCGCACCTCTCGGCCCGGCTCTCGCACCACGAGGTCCGGCGCTGCGTCGCCCTCGGCCATGGCCTCATGCTGCCGAGCCATGCTCACGGCAATCAGCAAGGCCACCACCAAGACCAAGAACACGTCCACCAGGTTGATGGCCGACGACATCGGATCGTCGTCCTCGTCGAAGACCTCGAAATGGCGCAGGCTCATGCCCCCTCCTGCGCGCGCGCCCGCTTCACCGCCAGCAGCTCGGCCAGCAGCCAGCGCCGGCGCACCGAATGCAGCACCAAGCCCAAAGAGGCGGCCGTCAACGCCAACACCACGCCCGCAAATGCTCCACTGAACACCGACAAGGCCGCACGTCCATCCCCATGCGCCACGCTCTGCAAGGCCGGGCCCAAGGGGATCATGGTGGCGATCAGCCCCAGCATGGGCGTGACCCGACTGAGCAGCCGCAAAGGCTCCACACGGGCCAAGGCCTGCAGTTCCAATTCCTCCAGCGTCAAGGCATCGACACCGCGCAGCAAGGCAAAGCCCCGCACGCGGCGCTGCCAAGCCTCCATCGCCACCACCCCGGTCATCCACAAGGCATAGGCCAAGGCACAAGCCAACAACACCAGCACCGGCGTCAGCAACCACTGCACGATGTGCAGGAAACCCAGCTCCAGCATGTGCCCCCCTCAGAACGTCAGCGCCGGAAAGCGCGGGCGCACCGTGACCGTCTTGCGCCCCTGCGGCGTGATGAGCTGCACACGCAACTGCTTCAAGCCGGGATGATCGGCAAACGCGGTGAACACCACCGCTTGCAGCGCCTCGGGACGGTGGCAGCGAAACTGCACGCGGTACACGATGTTGGGAATGTCGCCCATCGGGTCGCCTTGCGTCAGCTCGGGCATGAGGTCATGGCCCAGAACGCGGCAGTCGGCTTCGGCAGCGGGTTGAATGAACTGGGTCGGGTCCTGCAGTCGGGCCTTGAAGGCCCGCCACACCCGCTCCTGCTCGGCGCCCTGCGGCGGGTAGTCATAGCCAAGAAAGCTCTCCAACGGCACATCGAAACTGGCCGTCAGGTGGTGGCCTTCGATCACCAGACGCACCGTACCATGGCCGTGGCTGTGACTGCCATGCGCCCAGACGGTGGAGGCAAGAACCAAAGACAGCCCCGCGCAAAGACGGGCTCCGGTGCGCGACACCCGACGCGCGCGACGAAACGACTCGAACATGACGGTCGCTGCAAAGAGATCCGCTCTCACCGCCTTCCCCGACGGTGCATGAGCCTCACGGCCCAGCACATTGGCCGGGCCACCCTGTTGGCCGGTATCCGGGCTGGTGGATGCAACCTTCATCGCCTTCCCGGCGATGCGCTAGGCGCATCACCAGTGGCTTGCCAGATGAAAGCTGGAGCGTGCCAGCAAGGACACGGTCTCCGTCCACTTACCGTTGCGGGGGCAGCGCTGGTTAGGTGCGACCGGCATGGGACGGCACCCCCCAGCTTCCCGTTGAACTGCAGCGCATGAACTGCACTGCGAGCACCAACCGTCGTATCCTATCAGCCCGGACCGGGTCGATCGATGACCATCCATGCCGCGCGCGAGCGTTCGCGCAACAAAGACTGCAGGTGCTGGACCAGGCCTTCGATGCGCCGGCTCAGCTCCATGCGCCGCGGCAAGCCTGGCAGCGCGGCTTCCCACTGACGGCGCTCTTCTTGCGCGATGGCCAAGGCCGTTTGCTGCACGATCACGGCAGCGCGCAAGCGCATCACCTCGGCCTCCAAACATTGGATCCGCCACGACTGCTCCCGCAGTTGCGCACTGCAGCGGGTTTGAACCTGCCCATACAAGGCCACCAAGGCGCGATGCTCTTGCGCCAGCGTTCCCACGTCGACCATGGCTGACTCTCCCATTCATGAGGCCGCGGACACCCTCGGCGTCCAAGAGGCCATCGCAGAACCCCAGATCACTTGCGAACGATTCTCATTTGTGTTTATACTGCGCGTCAAGTCATCGCCCTGCCCTCAGCAGGGCCCCGACGCCGGTCATCGTGGGGCGATCCGGGGCTGCAAGCCCTTGATCGTTTTGGCCAGCCAAAGGCGGGTGCACACCCGTCTGGTAGCCAGGCTTCTTTTTGATCAGGCTTCTTTTTGATCCCCTCATCGTGGGCCGGCGCCACTGGCCTCGGTCATGACTGGGACATGGGCTCGCTTTGCATGGGGGCCAGCGCCGGGTGCTGGCTCGGACGGCGCGGCCAGGCCGTCCACGCCTTGGGCGCTGCAGTGCGGCCATCGAGGCCGGTTGCGGTTCGGTGTGCAGCGTCTAAACTCCTCGTCCCACCTCTTGCACCCCACACCCGATGCAACTTGCCACCTGGAATGTCAACTCCCTGGCCGTGCGCCTGCCCCAGGTGCTGGACTGGCTGCGTCAGCAGCAGCCCGACGTGTTGGTGCTGCAGGAAACCAAGCTGACCGATGACAAGTTTCCGCACGCCGAATTTGCACAGGCCGGCTACTGCGCGCAGTGTTTCGGCCAAAAGACCTACAACGGCGTGGCCTTGCTGAGCAAAACGCCCGCCCAAGACGTGGTGCGCAACATCCCTGGCTTTGCCGACGAGCAGGCCCGCGTCATCGCCGGCACGGTGGGCGAGCTGCGCGTGATCGGGGCCTATGTCCCCAACGGACAGGCCCCGGGCACCGACAAGTTCGACTACAAAATGCAGTGGATGCGCGCCTTGCGCGACTGGGTGCGCGAGGAATTGAGCCGCCACCCGCGGCTGGTGCTGATGGGCGACTACAACATCGCCCCCGAAGACCGCGATGTGTACGACCCGGTCGCCTGGGCCGGACAGATCCATTGCACGCCCGAAGAACGCGAGCAGTTTCGCCAACTACTGGCCCTGGGCTTGCACGATGCCTTCCGGCTCTTCGAGCAGCCGCCCAAGAGCTGGTCGTGGTGGGACTACCGCAACTTGGCGTTTCGCAAGAACCAGGGTCTGCGCATCGACCACATTCTGGTCAGCGAAGCGCTCAAGCCCAGGGTGAGGGCTTGCACCATCGACAAAACCCCGCGGAAAAACGAGCGCCCCAGCGACCACGCCCCGGTGCTGGCCCAACTGGACTGACGGCTCACGGCCAGCCCCTCATGACTCGTCCAGACCGAGTTCCTGGATCTTGCGGGTGATGGTGTTGCGCCCGATGCCCAGCTTCTGAGCCGCCTCGATACGCCGTCCGCGCGTCAGCTCCAGCGCCGTGTGGATGAGCCGAGCCTCGAAGCGGCGGCTCAAGGTATCCCACACATTGGGCTGCCCGGCCAACAGCAGATCGCGGGCTTCACGTTCCAAATCGCGCAGCCAGTCACCGGCCGGGGCGCTGGCCGCCTCGCCAGGCGCTGGGGGCTGCACTGCGGCAGTGGCCCCAGCGCCCACCGCGGCCGTCGCGCTGGGCGGCACCGGCGGCAGCACCGACACCGCCGGCTTGGGCGACAGCGTGACCTCGCCCAGCAGTTCAGGCGGCAAGTCCTTGGCCTCGATGACCTGCGCCGGCGCCATCACGGTGAGCCAGTGGCAGATGTTTTCGAGCTGACGCACGTTGCCCGGAAAGTCGAAGCTGAGCAAACGCTCCAGCGCCGCATCGGAAATGCGCTTGGCCTCCACCCCCAATTCCTTGGCGCTTTTTTGCAAGAAGTAGCGTGCCAGCGTGGGAATGTCTTCGCGCCGCTCACGCAGTGGCGGCAGGCGCAGGCGAATGACGTTGAGACGATGGAACAAGTCCTCGCGGAACACCCCCTGCCGGACACGCTCTTCCAAGTTTTGATGCGTGGCGGCGATCACCCGCACATTGCTGCGCAGCGGGTTGTGACCCCCGACCCGATAAAACTGCCCATCGCTGAGCACGCGCAACAGGCGTGTTTGCAGGTCGAAGGGCATGTCGCCGATTTCGTCGAGGAAGAGCGTGCCGCCATCGGCCTGCTCGAAGCGGCCGCGCCGTGTCGTCTGCGCGCCGGTGAACGCCCCACGCTCGTGGCCGAACAGCTCGCTTTCGAGCAAATCCTTCGGAATGGCCGCAGTGTTGATGGCGATGAAGGGCCCGCTGGCGCGCGGGCTGTGCTTGTGCAGCGCACGCGCCACCAGTTCCTTGCCCGAACCGCTTTCGCCCGTGATCAAGACGGTGACATTGCTCTGGCTGAGGCGACCAATGGCGCGAAAGACGTCTTGCATCGCTGGGGCTTGGCCCAGCATCTCGGGCACCTGCGCCAAGCGCTCGTCGCGCACCTCCTCACGCAAGCTTTCGTCCACCGCGCGGCGGATCAGCTCCACGGCCTTGGGCAGATCGAAAGGCTTGGGCAGGTATTCGAACGCCCCGCCTTGGAAGGCGGAGACGGCGCTGTCCAAATCGGAGAAAGCCGTCATGATGATGACCGGCAGCCCCGGATGACGCTCCTTGACCCGTGCCAGCAAGTCGATCCCCGAGCCGCCGGGCATGCGGATGTCCGACACCAACACTTGCGGCTCATCGTCTTCCAGCGCGGCCAGCACGTCGCGCGCGTTGGTGAAGCTGCGCACCGGGAGGGCCTCGCGTGCCAGGGCCTTTTCCAGCACGAAGCGAATGGATTGGTCGTCGTCAACGATCCAGATGGGTTTCATAGGGCTGCCGCCTGCGCTCCTCGCCTGTGGTCTGTGGGCCTGAGCCCCTCCCGGATTGTGCTCAGGGCAGAGGAATCAGGATCTTGAACACCGTGTGCCCAGGCTCGCTTTCGCATTCGATCGTGCCTTGATGTTGCTGCACGAAAGTCTGCGCCAGCGTCAGCCCCAAACCCGATCCGCCTTCGCGCCCCGACACCAATGGGAAGAAGATGCGATCACGGATCGACTCGGGCACGCCCGGGCCGTTGTCCTGGACATGCAATTCCAATGCCAGACGATAGCGCTGCTTGCCAATCGTGACTTGGCGCGCGATACGGGTGCGCAAGGTGATGCAGGCATCCCCCGCGGCGATGCGCTGGCTGAGCGCCTGGGCGGCGTTGTGGGCAATGTTGAGCACCGCCTGGATGAGCTGCTCACGGTCGCCCCGGAACTCCGGGATGGAGATGTCGTAGTCGCGCCGCACGGTCAGGCCGCGCGGGAACTCCGCCAGGATCAGCGACCGCACCCGCTCGCAGACTTCATGCACGTTCACATCGCCCACGACATGGGGTTTGCGGTGCGGCGCGAGCAGGCGATCGACCAGGGCTTGCAAGCGGTCGGCCTCGTGGATGATGACCTGGGTGTATTCGGCCAAGCCCTTGGATTCGACCTCCATTTGCAGCAACTGGGCGGCCCCACGGATGCCCCCCAAGGGGTTCTTGATCTCATGAGCGAGGTTGCGAATCAGCTCCTTGGTGGCTTGAGCCTGGTCCAGCGCACGTTCCTCGCGGTCCTGCCGGGTTTGCTGCTCGATCTCCACCAATTCGACCAACACCTGATCGGGCTCGTCGGTTTGGGTGACGATCACGTGCACCGGCAGCCATTCGGTGGTCGCCGCACCCGGTGGGCGCCGCAACTGGGTCTCGAAGCGGCTGATGGAAAACTCATTGCGGGCCACGGCCGCGACGGTCTCGCGCACGATATCGGGCTCGACAAACCAGTCGAACAGCGAACCACGCAGCATGCTGCGCCGGGACAAGCCCAGCACGGTTTCGAAGGCCGCATTGACGAAGCGGCAACTGCCATCGGTGCGCACCAAGGCCACCATGGTGGCCAATTGGTCGAACGCCGCCACATGGGCCGACAGTGCCTGGGCAGCATCGGCGCCATCAGACGAGGCAACGCGGGCAGAGGACTCCGCCAAGGACCTGGACCTCAAGGCGCAGCCGGCAGCCGGGCCAACTCACGGCGGATGGAGGCGATGTCGGCCTCCTTGCGAGCGATGTCGGCCTGCAAAGCCGCCACACGATCGAGATACTTCTGATAGTTGCGCTCGTCGCCGCGACGCTCGGGCTCGCCGTTGTTGTACTCCTTGCGCAATGCAGCCAAGGCTTCCTCCTCACGGCGCAGTTCGGCCTCCAGGATGCGCCGGGCATCGCTGTCACGGGCCCGCTGCTCGTTGGGGTCGATGCGCGGGCCGGGCGAAGCCGCAGCCGAACTCGTGCCACCGCCTGAGGGCCGGGCCGCTGCGGGGGGCGGCCGGCGCGACTCCACGATGGTCACATTGCCACCTTCGACCACGCGACAGCCTTTGGCCTCGGCCTCTTTGGGCGTGAGGGCATTGGTGAAATGGTTGCCTGGGCAACGGTAGACCGTCTGCGACCAGGCTGGCGCAGCAGACGTGATGCAGGCGGCCATCACCAGCAAGCGGCAGAAGTCGATTCGTGGCATGAGGTCAGTGCGAACGGGCTGTTCTGTCGTCTGAATAGACCTGGGCTCGGCCGCCGGGTTCACGGCTCGTCTGCGGCGTCGCCAAACCTGCAGTATCGGGCATCTGCGGCATCAGGGTCCAGCCATGCCTGCCTTGGAAAGCGACAAAGGGTGGCAAATGCCACCCTTCGTCACACAAGCGGCTCCCTCACAAGAGCCGTCGGTTGGCCTTACAGGCTGTAGTACATGTCGAATTCCACCGGGTGGGTGGTCATGCGGAAGCGCGTCACTTCTTGCATCTTCAGTTCGATGTAGGCATCGATGAAGGCATCGGTGAACACCCCACCCTTGGTCAGGAAGGCACGGTCTTTGTCCAGGTACTCCAGCGCTTGGTCGAGGCTGTGGCAGACGGTCGGGATCTTCGCGTCTTCCTCGGGCGGCAGGTGGTACAGGTCCTTGGTGGCGGCTTCGCCGGGGTGGATCTTGTTTTCCACGCCGTCCAGGCCGGCCATCAGCAGCGCCGCGAAGCACAGGTACGGGTTGGCCATGGGGTCCGGGAAGCGGGCCTCGATGCGGCGCCCCTTCGGATTGGCCACGTAGGGGATGCGGATGGACGCCGAACGGTTGCGGCTGGAGTAGGCCAGCTTGACCGGCGCTTCGAAGCCCGGCACCAGACGCTTGTAGCTGTTGGTGGTCGGGTTGGTGATGGCATTGAGGGCACGGGCGTGCTTGATGATGCCGCCGATGTAGTACAGCGCGAAGTCCGACAGGCCGGCATAGCCATCGCCCGCAAACAGGTTCTTGCCGTCTTTCCACACCGACTGGTGCACGTGCATGCCCGAGCCGTTGTCACCCACGATGGGCTTGGGCATGAAGGTGGCCGTCTTGCCATAGGCATGGGCCACGTTTTGGATCACGTACTTCTGCAGCTGCAGCCAGTCGGCACGTTGCACCAGGGTGCTGAACTTGGTGCCGATCTCCATTTGGCCGGCGTTGGCCACTTCGTGGTGATGCACTTCCACCGGAACACCCAGCTGTTCCAGGATCAGGCACATCTCCGAGCGCAGGTCCTGACCGGAGTCGACCGGGGGCACCGGGAAGTAGCCGCCCTTGACGGTGGGACGGTAGCCGGTGTTGCCGTGCTCGTACTCCTTGCCGGTGTTCCAAGCCGCTTCTTCGGACTCGATCTTCACGAAGCAGCCGGACATGTCCACGTTCCAGCGAATGCTGTCGAACACGAAGAATTCGGGCTCCGGACCGAAGTAGGCCGCATCGCCAATGCCAGAGGACTTCAGATAGGCCTCGGCCCGCTTGGCCAGCGAGCGCGGATCGCGCTCATAGGGCTTGCCGTCGCCCGGCTCGATCACGTCGCAGGTCATGAAAAGCGTGGGCTCTTCGTAGAACGGATCGATGTTGGCAGTGTTGGGGTCAGGCATCAGCAGCATGTCCGAGGCCTCGATGCCTTTCCAGCCGGCGATCGAGGAACCGTCGAAGGCGTGACCCGACGTGAACTTGTCTTCGTCGAAGGCCGAGATGGGCACGGTGACGTGCTGCTCCTTGCCACGGGTATCGGTGAAGCGGAAGTCGACGAATTTGACTTCGTGGTCCTTCACCATCTTCATCACGTCGGCGACCGTCTTATTGGCCATCAAATGCTCCTAGCGGATGTGTGTGAGGGGAAAGGGGAGGCCGAAGCACGGCCCGCGCGGGCAATTTAGCAGAAAGCATGCCAAGACCGACGCATTCCGGTGCATCGTCGGCACGACAACGGGTCGCAGCCCTCTCCCTGACCGCCCCCCGCGACCTCCCTCGACCGCCACGGGGCATGGCGCCCCTCAAAGCACCACAATAGTGCAATGAGATGCACCAATCAAGGGCTGGTTGCGGCCGCGTCTCGCACCAATTCGGGGCCCAATGACACGCCCAGCGCCCGCAGGCCGGCCAGCAAGTCGGCATAGGCTGGATTCACCGCATCGGGCGGCCCTTTGACCCCGAGTTCGATGTGCCGCCCGTGCTCGGGATGGTCGACGCTGGGCAGGCTGAACACCCGCACCTGGGGATGCCGCCCTTCGATGGACTCCATCAACGGGGTGAGGGTGGCCTCCATGCTGCCGTAGACGATGACCGAGCGCTCCGATCGGGGGCGGGCATGGAAGAGATGCCGGTACCGATGGTCCAGCACCCATTCCATCATCGGCCAGGCCATGACCGGGAAGCCCGGCAAGAAATGCACATGCCCCACGGAGAAGCCGGGAATCTTGTTGTAGGGGTTGGGAATGATCGTCGCCCCCTCGGGAAAGACGCCCATGTTGAGGCGGTGGACGTTGTCGGGCCGATCGGGTTCGAAGGGCTGCCCTTGTTCGCGCGCCAGGTCGCGCATGCGCTCTTCGATGAGCGCTTTGGCCTGGGGATGCAGGGCCAGCGGCACGCCCAACGCACGCGCGGCGCATTGGCGGGTGTGGTCATCGGGCGTCGCGCCAATGCCCCCACAGCTGAACACCACATCACCGCTGGCAAAGGCGTCTTTGAGCGCGGCCTCCAGGCGCGGCGGGTCGTCACCCACGTATCGGGCCCAGCGCAGCGCCAGCCCGCGCTGCGACAGCAGCGCCAACAGCCGCGGCAGGTGCTGGTCCTGGCGCTTGCCCGAGAGGATCTCGTCGCCAACGATGATCAGTCCGAAGTCCATGAAAACCCTCGTGGATCGATGGGGGTGGCTGGGGGCTCAGTCCGGCGTCCCCGGCCCTGCGGGGGGCTCGAGCCGGCCCGCCCCAGGCACGGCCTCGGGAGGCGACACCGCGGGGGCCTCGACGGACGCAACGCAGGGATCGGCCTGGTGGCGCCGGCGCTCCAACGCCGCCAAGGCGTAGTGGATGAACCATAGCGAGGAAAACGCAAACACCAAGGTGTAAAGCCACACCGACACCACCACCAGCAGCGGCGCCAGGATGAAGGCCAAGGCGCCCAGCGCCCACAGCAAGGCCGGGGCAGCCCCAAGGTAGCCGCTGAGCAAGCCCATGCCCAGCAAGGGCCAGCGGTGTTCGCGCATGAGGGCGCGGCGCTCGGCGCGCTCGGCATGGTCGGCCAAGGCATCGAAGGCCAACACACGGTAGGTGAGCCAGCCCCAAATCAGCGGCGGCAACACCAGCGCCAGCGGTGGGATGAGCCACAGCGGCAGGCTGATCACCAAGGCGACCAGTGCCACCAGGGTGTGCCCCAGCATCCACAGGAGGGACCGCCAGAACGAGTCGCCTTGGCGACGCTGCAGCTGCGGGAAGCGTCGAGCGCCCACCAGGCGCACCAAGGCCGGCGTCATCAGGGCCGAGACGGCCATCAGCGACACCACGACGATCACCGGCACGGCCAGCGCCACCACGATCAATGGCGCCATCACCGCACGCAGGCCGGTGGCGCCCATCGATTCCAACCACAGCGTGAAGCTGTTCACCAGGGCCCAGCCTCGCAGCCAGGCATCCACCGCATCGACCGCGGCCTCCCAGTAGAACCAGCCCAGCACGAAACACAGACCGGCCGTCAGCAGCAGCGGCGCCAGTGACAACAGGATGACGCGCGGGTGCAGGCAGTAGGCCAGCGCGCGCCAGAATGCGTCCAGGATCAGGCTCATGAGTCGGTATCGTCCATCAGCCGGGCCCAGCCCTGTGGGCCCAGCCGTCGCAGCGTGGCTATGTTGGCTTCGTAAATGGCTTCCGGCGCGGGAAACGCGGCCACCGCCCGCTCGATGCTGGCTTCGCGCAGCAGGTGCAAGGTGGGATAGGGCGAGCGGTTGGTGGCATTGGCGATGTCCTCGGCCTCGGTGCCGGCAAAACGATAGTCGGGGTGGAAACTGGCCACTTGCAGCACCCCTTCGAGCCCCAGCTCGGCCACGGCGGCCTCGGCATCGTCGAGGAAATCGTTGAAGTCGAGGAAATCGGTCAACACATGCGGGTGGATCAGCAGGGTCGTGTCCACCGCCGCCGGATCGGCTTGCGCAAGCCACTGCAGTTCGGCACGCAGGTTTTGCAACAGCGCCTCGGTCGTAGTGGCCGCACTCACCACCCAGCGAATCTGGCCACGAACATGCACCGCCTTGGCAAAGGGGCACAGATTCAGCCCGATCACGGCCCGCTCCAGCCAGTGGCGGGTGCGGGCGATCACCTGCTCCTCGGTCATCGGGTCGGTCATCCTCAGTCACGGGTTCAGTAACGGGTTTCGGGGCTGTTGCCATCGTCGCCGGCGGCGTGCAGCAGCACGCGGCGGATCTCCGAACGCATCAGGCGCAGATCCAGCGGCTTGGCAATATACCCGTCCATGCCCGCCAGCAGGCAAGCCCGGCGGTCCGCATCGCTGGCATGCGCGGTGGCAGCGATGATGGGAAAGGGTGGCAAGCGGCCTTCGGCCTGCGCCCGGCGCAGGCGGCGGGTGGTCTCCAGCCCGTCCAGCCCAGGCATTTGCACGTCCATCAACACGGCATCGGGGGGGTGGCGCTCGCAGTGCTCCAGTGCTTCTTGCCCGCCAGACACCACCTCGACCTCGAAGCCCAACAGCCGCAGCATCTCGGCGGCCAGCACTTGGTTGACGGCATTGTCCTCGACCACGAGAAAGCGCGCGCCGCGCCAACGCGCCAGCGGCAAGGGGGTGGACGGCGCCGCCGCAGGCGCCAACGTGGCCGCTGCTGGATGGTTGCGCGTGAGCTGGCGCAAGTCGGCCGGGCTCAGCGGGGCGATGTAGACCTTCACGCCCAACGCCTGTCCACGCTCGGGCTCCAAGCTGCCGATGTCCTGGCTGCCGTGGGGCGGCACCAGCACCACGATCTCGGTGTCGCGCAGGCGCGCACGCAAGTCCACCAAGGCCGTCTCGCACAGGGGCTCGCGCGCTTCGTGCACCACGATCACCAACTCAGGCGCCACGACGGGGTCGGATGGCGCAAGCGCCTGCGCCAGGTCGTCCAGCCATCGGACCTGCCAGCCCAAACGGCCCAAACGATCGCCCAACGGATCGTCCGGCGCACAGCCGATCACCCAGGCCCTGGCGCCCGCGGCCGTGGGTTCGTCGATCGGCTCGGCCGCATCGGCCGGCACGGCTTTCAATGGCAGCCATACCTCGAAGGTCGAGCCCACCCCCAACTGGCTGCGTGCCTGGACACGCCCGCCCATCAGCTCGCACAGGCTGCGCACGATGGACAGCCCCAACCCCGTGCCCCCGACCGTGCGCGACACCGAGGCATCGGCTTGCTCGAAGGGATGGAACACGCGTTCCAGGGTGGCCTCGTCCATGCCCATGCCGGTGTCGGTCACCTCCAGACGCAGGCTGCACGAGGCCCCCGGCGAGCCTTCCACCTCGACCACGAAGCGCACCTGCCCGGCAACCGTGAACTTCAGGGCGTTGGACAGCAGATTGGTGGCGATTTGCCGCACCCGCACCGGATCGCCAAGCAAACGCAACGCCGGCCCGCGGCAGTCGAAATGCAACGCCAAGCCCTTGTCATGCGCCTGTGGCCACATCGAGCGCAGCGTCACGGCCATCAGCTCGCCAGGGTCGAACTCCACCTCGTCGAGGCTGAGTTTGCCGGCTTCGATCTTGGCAAAGTCGAGGATGTCATCGATGATGGCCCGCAGGCTGGTGCCCGAGGAACGAGCCAGTTCCAGGTAGCGCCGCTGAGTCTCGGTGGTGGCCACCCGCAAGGCCAGTTCGGTCATCCCCAGCATCCCGTTGAGCGGGGTGCGGATCTCGTGGCTCATGTTGGCCAGGAAGATCGATTTGGCGCGGTTGGCCCGTTCGGCTTCCGCGCGTGCGGCTTCCAGTCGAGCCGTCCTTTCGCGCACCACGGCCTCGAGCTGGCCGCGGTGCCGGCGCAAGGCTTCCACGGCCTCCATTTCGTCGGTCACGTCGGTCACGGCACCGGCCAGGATCGCGGGCTTGCCGGTCTCGTCAGGCCAGGCCCGGGCTCGGCAACGCAGCCAGCGCCAACTGCCGTTGCGATGCAGCACCCGCACGCTGTAGTGCCATTGCCCGCCTTCGCGCAACGCGCGCTCGTAAGGCACGGTGAAGGCCTCCATGTCGTCGGGATGGATGCGCGCGTTCATCACGTTGCGGTCATTGGGCAGCTCGTGATCGGCAAAGCCCATGATCTCTTTGTAGCGCGGGGAGTACCAACTCTGGTTGGTGCGCAGATCGCGCTCCCAGATGCCGTCTTGGGTGCTCTCCATCACCCGGCGATAGCGCGCGGCGATGGCGCGCTGATCGTGCTCGGCCAACTTCAAATCGGTGATGTCCGAGGCCACGGCGAGGTAGCCCAGGAAGCGCCCGCCCTCGTCCAAGGGCGTGGCCTCCACCCGCTGCCACCACGCCCGCCCGTCGGGCAAACGCCATTCGACCTCGGCCGTGAAGGCTTCATGGGCGGCCAGCGCCGACTGCACTTGCGGCGAGGGCTCGGCATGGCCATGCGAGGTGAGCCACTCAGCCCAAGGGCGCCCACGCAGCTGCTCGATCGCCGGCGACGCCGCCCAGGCGTCGTTGAACCACACCACCTGGCCGCTGGCGTCGGCCACCAAGGCCAGGCAGCGGCTGCGCTGCAAAGCGGCCACCAGCAGCTGCGGCGGCAGTCCTGCGACCGCTGCTGGAGACGGCCGCTGGGGCTCAGACGGCTGGCGAAACTCTGTCACGGCTTTGGGACATGCGGGCACGGGCCCGCACGGGAAATGCTCATGTCCAAACATGCTTGTAGCACCGTCTGGCGCTGCGTGGCGCCCCGCGTTTGAGTTGCGCGACACCCCGAACGGGGTCGCCGAGCCATCGGTGCGAAGCGAAGATCGCGCCACGCAGTGTTCAGGCGGCCAGGCGACCACGCCAGCCCGCAGCCGCTGCCACCGCGCGGCGGCTCAGCGGGTGATGGGCTTGTAGCGCAGGCGGTGCGGGCGAGCCCCTTCCTCCCCCAGACGCCGTTTCTTGTCTTCCTCGTATTCCCGGTAGTTGCCGGTGTAGAAGTACCACTGGGAGTCGCCTTCGGCCGCCAGGATGTGGGTGCAAATGCGATCGAGGAACCAGCGGTCGTGGCTGATCACGAGCGCCGAGCCGGCGAACTCCAACAGGGCCTCTTCGAGCGCGCGCAGGGTTTCGACATCCAGGTCGTTGGAGGGCTCGTCCAGCAGCAACACGTTGCCGCCTTTGGCCAGCGTCTTGGCCAAGTGCAAGCGGCCGCGTTCACCGCCGGAGAGGTTCTTCACCAGCTTTTGCTGGTCGTTGCCCTTGAAGTTGAAGCGGCCGAGGTAGGCGCGCGAGGGCATCACGAACTTGCCCACCACGATGTTGTCCAGCCCGCCGGAGACGTCCTCCCAGACGGTCTTGTCGCCGTCCAGGGTCTCACGGCTTTGGTCCACGTAGGCCATCTTGACGGTCTGACCGATGAGCACCTCGCCGGAGTCGGGCTTCTCCGTGCCTTGGATCATGCGAAACAGCGTGGACTTGCCCGCGCCGTTGGGGCCGATGATGCCCACGATGGCCCCCGGCGGCACCTTGAAGCTGAGGTTGTCGATCAGCAGTCGGTCGCCGAAGCTCTTGGAGACATTCTTGAACTCGATCACCTCATTGCCCAGGCGCTCGGCCACCGGGATGAAGATCTCGTTGGTCTCGTTGCGCTTTTGGTATTCGACGTCGCTGAGCTCCTCGAAGCGGGCCAGACGCGCCTTGCTCTTGGCCTGCCGGCCCTTGGCATTGGAGCGCACCCACTTGAGCTCCTCTTTCATCGCTTTGATGCGAGCGTCTTCCTGTTTCTGTTCGATCTCCAGGCGACGTTCTTTTTGTTCCAACCACTCGGAGTAGTTGCCTTTGTAGGGAATCCCCATGCCTCGGTCGAGTTCGAGGATCCACTCGGCCGCGTTGTCGAGGAAGTAGCGGTCGTGGGTGATGGCCACCACGGTGCCAGGAAAGCGCTGGAGGAACTGCTCCAGCCATTCCACCGATTCGGCATCGAGGTGGTTGGTGGGCTCGTCCAGCAGCAGCATGTCGGGCTGGCTCAGCAGCAAGCGGCACAGCGCCACGCGGCGCTTCTCGCCGCCGGACAAGGTGCTGATTTGGGCATCCCAGGGCGGCAGGCGCAGCGCATCGGCCGCCAGCTCGAGCTGCAGATCGGTGTTTTCTGCGCCGGCTGCGGCGATGATGGCTTCGAGTTCGGCCTGCTCGGCCGCGAGCTTGTCGAAATCGGCATCCGGCTCGGCATAGGCGGCATAGACCTCCTCCAGCCGCTTCTTGGCCGCCAGCACGCCGCCGATGCCTTCCTCGACCGCCTGCCGCACGGTGTGCTGCGGGTTGAGCTCGGGCTCTTGAGGCAAGTAGCCGATCTTGATGCCCGGCATGGGCACGGCTTCACCTTCGATGTCCTTGTCCAGGCCGGCCATGATCTTCAGCAACGTGGACTTGCCCGAACCATTCAGGCCAAGCACACCGATCTTGGCGCCCGGAAAAAAGGACAGGGAAATGTCCTTCAGGATCTGCCGCTTCGGAGGCACGATTTTCCCGACGCGGTTCATCGTAAAGACGTATTGGGCCATGGTCTGTCCTGAGGCTGTGGATGCGAAAAAAGCAAAGCGCGGAGCAGCCGCGCAACTGCGCTATTGTCGCCGCAACTGGTGCGGCCGGCGGCAGCACCGGTGAGAAGCCCATCGACCCGAGGTCATGGGCGGCGCCTCGACCCGCGCCCCCAGGCGCCCGTGCGGGACGCTTGCCGCTACAATGCGGCGCTGCAACGTCGATTCCAGTCCAGGCGTTGCGGTCGCTTCCGACGTTTTCTTTCCATCTGCCTTGCCGACTGGCGCCCTCCTCCAGAGTGGTGACAGGCCGATCCCCGCTCCCCCGAGGGAGCCTCACTTCACATGCGATTCGACGATCTCGGCCTGGCCGAGCCTCTTGTGCGTGCCGTGCGCGAGCAGGGCTATGTTCACCCCACGCCGATCCAGCAACAAGCCATTCCTGCCATCCTGGCCGGCGGCGACTTGCTGGCCGGCGCCCAAACCGGCACCGGCAAAACCGCCGGCTTCACATTGCCGCTGCTGCACAAACTCTCTCAAGGCCCTGCCCCGCTTGACGACAAGGGCCGCCGGGCCATCCGTGCACTCATCCTCACGCCCACCCGCGAACTGGCAGCCCAGGTGGAAGAAAGCGTGCGCACCTATGGCAAGTACCTCAGCGTCAAGAGCATGGTGATGTTCGGCGGCGTGGGCATGCAACCGCAAATCGATGCGCTCAAGCGCGGCGTGGACATCCTCGTGGCCACCCCGGGCCGCCTGCTCGACCACCACCAACAAGGCACGCTCGATCTGAGCCGGGTCGAGTATTTCGTGCTGGACGAAGCCGACCGCATGCTCGACATGGGCTTCATCCACGACATCAAGAAGGTGCTGGCCATCGTGCCGAAGCACAAGCAGAGTCTGCTCTTCTCGGCCACCTTTTCCGACGAGATCAAGGCCCTGGCCGAGCGGCTGCTCAACCAGCCCCAGGTGATCGAAGTGGCGCGGCGCAACACCACGGCCGAGACCATCGCACAGAAGGTCCATCCGGTCGATCGCGACAAGAAAAAGGAGCTGCTGGCCCACCTCATGCAGCAGAACGATTGGCATCAGGTGCTGGTCTTCACCCGCATGAAGCACGGGGCCAACCGGCTGGTCGAGTTTCTGGTGAAGGAAGGCATCACCGCCATGGCCATCCACGGCAACAAGAGCCAGGGCGCGCGCACCAAGGCGCTGACCGAGTTCAAGCGCGGCGAGCTGCGAGTGCTGGTGGCCACCGACATCGCCGCACGCGGCATCGACATCGACCAGCTGCCCCATGTGGTGAACTACGAGTTGCCCAACGTCCCTGAAGACTACGTACACCGCATCGGGCGTACCGGCCGTGCCGGCGCGCAGGGCGAGGCGATCTCCCTGGTGTGTGTCGACGAGGAAGGCTTTCTGCGTGACATCGAAAGGCTCATCAAGCGCCCCATCCCGCGCGAGCTGGTGCCGGGCTTCGAACCCGACCCCAACGCCCGGCCCCAGCCGATCAAACTCGGCCGCATGACTTTGCACGGGGGTCTGGGCGCCGGCCGTCGAGACCGTAGCCGCAGCGAAGGCCCGGCCCGATCGGACGCGACCCGCCCCCCGCACCATGAGGCGCGAGCCCGACCGGCCAGCGGCCCGCTGCGGGCCCAGGCGGCGCGCCCAAGCCCCCATGGGGCTGCCGCCGTGAAACCAGCCGCAGCGCTGCCATCGGGCTCGCCCCAAGCCGCCGCCGGTCAAGGCCGCCGCCCGACTCAGTCAGCAGCCCTCCTGAGTGGCAAGCCGCGCCGCTGAGGGCCGAGCCCAGGCTTGACGCAGGTCAAGCCCGAAGTGTGCCGAGAGCCGCTAGCATGCCCTCACCAAGGGGGTCTGCATGCACATCCACTTCCTCGGCGCCGCCGACACGGTCACCGGCTCCAAGCACCTCGTCGATACCGGCTCACACCGCATCTTGCTGGATTGCGGCCTGTTCCAGGGCTACAAGAACCTGCGTGAGCGCAACTGGTCGCCGCTGCCAGTGCCGGCAAGCCACATCGACACGGTGGTGCTCAGCCATGCGCATTTGGACCACAGCGGCTATTTGCCGGCCCTGGTCAAGCAGGGTTTTCGTGGCCGCGTGTTCGCCACGCCGGCCACCTGCGATCTGGCCGAGGTGCTGCTGCTGGACAGCGCCCATTTGCAAGAAGAAGACGCACGTCGCGCCAATCTCCACGGCGACTCGAAACACCGCCCGGCCCAGCCCCTGTACACCGTGGACGACGCGCGCCGCGCCGTCAGCCGGCTTCATCCCCTGCCCTTCGGGCAAGAGGTCGAGCTGCATCCGGGGGTGACGGTGCAATTCACCCCCGCCGGCCACTTGTTGGGGGCTGCAGCCGTCACGCTGCGGTGTCGGGGCCGCAGCCTGGTCTACTCTGGTGACTTGGGACGCGACGATGACCTGCTGATGCCCCCGCCGCAGCCCGTGCACGAAGCCGACGTGCTGCTGATCGAATCCACTTACGGCAACCGGCTGCATCCTGCAGGGGATGTCCTCGAAGTCTTGGGCGAAGCGATCCGCGGCGCCTTGCGGCGCGGCGGATCGGTCTTGATGCCCACCTTCGCCGTGGGGCGCGCGCAGGCGCTGCTGCTGGCCTTGCACCGCCTCAAGCGTGCCGGACGAATCCCGGCGCAAGTGCCCGTCTTCCTCGACAGCCCCATGGCCGCCGAAGCCACGCAGCTGTACGAACGCCACAAAGCCTTGCTGCGCGTGCCGCCGGAGGACATCGCACACATGTGCGAAGGCGTGACGCTGGTGACCAGCCCCCAGGATTCCGAAGCCCTCACGCAGTTGCACTATCCGCGCATCGTGCTGTCGGCCAGCGGCATGGCCACCGGCGGGCGCGTGTTGCACCATCTCAAAGTGATGGCGCCGCACCCGCAGCACCTCATCGTCTTCCCTGGCTTCCAGGTCGGTGGCAGCCGCGGCGCGAAGATGATCGCTGGCGCCACCGAAGTCAAGATCCACGGTGCATACGTGCCCATCAAGGCCGAGGTGCGCCACATCGAAGGCTTTTCAGGGCATGCCGATGCGCAAGGACTGATGCACTGGCTGCGCCAGTTGCGCACACCGCCGGCGCACACGTATGTCGTGCACGGCGAGCCCGAGGCCGCCGATGCCTTGCGCACCCGCATCCAGGACGATCTTGGTTGGCGTGTGAGCGTGCCCGACCACCAGGCTTGCGTCGCCTGGGGTGGAAGCTGACCGCGTCGCGCCGGTGGGGCCGTGGTGCTCAGGACCGCAAGGGCAAAGCCGCGCCGATGGCCATGAACAGGCCGCCGCAGGCCTGATTGAAGGCCCGCCCCACACGCGCCAGCCAACGGCTGATACGTTGGGCCACGCTGGCGATGAACACCTCGGTGACGAACTCGATGGCCGCAAAAGTACCCGCCATCACCACGAACTGCATCAACAAGCTGCGCTGCGGGTCGATGAATTGCGGCAGGAAAGCCGCAAAAAACAGAATGCCCTTGGGATTGGTCAGGGCCGACAGGGCTCCTTGCCGAAACAGCGAGGCATTGCTGCGCTGCTCGGCACGCACCGGCGTTGACAGGCCGATCGGCGGCGCACGCCAGACTTGCACACCCAACCACACCAAATAAGCGCCCCCCACCCACTTGAGCACGGTCAGCCACACGACCGAGGTTTGCAGCAGCGCGCCGATGCCAAACAGCGACAGCGCAATGATCACCACGAAACCGAGCGACCCACCGGCGACGGTGTACAGCGTGCGGCGCCGGCCGTACAGCGCCCCATGGGTGAGGGCCAGCAGCCCGTTGGGGCCCGGTGACAATGACAGCCCCAGCGCTGCCAGGGTATAGAGGAGCCAGACGTGGAAATCCATGACCGTGCCTTGCGTCGTTCAAACTGCAGGATACGACAGCTTGCGGGGCCCGCGAGCGCTGGGGCGCCACTTCGGGCATAATGGGTCTTGTGCGTTGCAGCAATGCAGCGCGTCGTTCATCCCCTCTGACCTTTTCAGGCAGGGCGCCTGCGCAGCGCCCCGGGCGGCATGCCCGGTGTCTTGAGTCCCGGTTGGCGGCGATGCCGTCGCAATCCACCGACTCGAGGCCCGTGACCTGCGTATGCCATGCAGGTGCCGCCCCTGACCTGCGACATGTCTCCTTGACGCTTGGCGTCGGTGCCAGCGTCTTGCCTGTCTGGCCGTGGCTTGGCGCCATGGCGGCAGGCTGTGCCTTGAAAAGAACCGTCATGACTTTCTCCTCCCTGGGCCTGAGCCCCGCCCTGCAACGAGCGCTCGACGACGCTGGCTATGCCCAGCCCACCGACGTGCAAAGCCGCGCCATTCCGGCCGCGCTCGAAGGCCACGACTTGCTGGTGTCGTCCTCGACGGGCAGCGGCAAGACCGCCGCTTTCGTGCTGCCCGCGCTGGAAGGCATCCTGGCCGCGCGCGGCCACCACACGACACGGCGTGACCAGGGCAAGGCTCGCGGCCCGCGCGTGGTCGTGCTGGCCCCCACCCGCGAGCTGGCCCTGCAAGTCGCCAAGGCCTGCACGAGCTACGGCCGCCATGTGCAGGGTCTGCGTGTGGCCACCGTCGTGGGCGGCGTGCCCTATGCCGCTCAGCTCAAGGCCTTGCGCGGCCCGCTGGACGTGCTGATCGCCACCCCGGGCCGCTTGCTCGACCACCTGGGCAGCGGCGCGGCCGTGCTCGACCATGTGCAAATGCTGGTGCTGGACGAAGCCGACCGCATGCTGGACATGGGCTTCATCGACGACATTCGCGCCATCGCCCACACCTTGCCCGTCCAGCGCCAGACCCTGATGTTCAGCGCCACCTTCGCCGGCCATGTGGGCGGCCTGGCGCAGCAGCTCACACGCGAGCCGCGGCGCATCGATGTGGCCTCGCACACCGACACGCACGCGCACATCGAGCAACGCCTGCACTGGGCCGACAGCCTCAGCCACAAAAACGCCCTGCTCGACCACATTCTGGCCACGCGCGAACTGGACCAGGCCGTGGTGTTCACCAGCACGCAGCGCGATGCCGATCTGCTGGCCGACCGCCTGGGCGAGATGGGCCATGCCGTGGCCGCGCTGCACGGGGGCATGCCGCAGGGCCGCCGCAATCGCGTGCTGCAAGGCTTGCGTCAGCGTCGGCTGCGTGTGCTGGTGGCCACCGACGTGGCCGCGCGCGGCATCGACGTGCCCACCATCACCCACGTGATCAACTACGGCTTGCCGATGAAGGCCGAAGACTACGTGCATCGCATCGGCCGCACGGGCCGTGCCGGCCGCAACGGCCTGGCCATCACCCTGGCCGAGCGCCGCGACGCCGGCATGATCCGCCGCATCGAGCGCTTCACCACTCAGCGCATCGAGGCAGCCACCATCGCCGGACTGGAACCTCAAGCCGCGCCGCCCGTGGAGCGCAAAAAGCCCGAAGGCTGGAGGCCCGGCATGGGCAAGGCCGGCTTCAAGCCACGAGCTCACCGCCGCCGTGAGGATGCCCCGTGGGAGGCGCCGCAGCGCGAGCCTGGCGCCTCCACGGCCCGCCCCGGTCGCGACGATGGCCGCCCAAGTCACCTGGTCGAACCGCGCAGCCACAGCCCAGGTCGTGGCAGCATGGCCAACACCGCCTCCTTGGGCGACCGCAAGCCGCGGGGGCCAGCCCGTGGTTCGGGTGACGAGCAGCCCTGGGGCCAGAAAAAGGCCTGGGCCGGCCGGCCCGCCTCCGGTGGCAAGCCCTTCGGGATCAAGCCACGGGCGGGCAAACCCTTCGGCAAGCGCCGCGATTACTGAGACTGCATGAACAAGGGATGACGCATGGCCTCGTCCATGCGCAGCACCGGGCTCACGCAGCAGTCGGCGGCCTCGAAGGCGGCCGTCCACTGCGCTTGGCTGCGCGTGGCAAACACGGCCGCCACGGCTTCGCGCAGGGCCATCGCGTCCTCACCGCCGATCTCTTGGCCCAGCGACCAGTGGCGATCCCCCCACTCCGGATGCCCGAGCACCTCGCAGGTCTTGCGCCAGAACTTCAGCTCCAAAGCCCCCACGGCCATCCAGCGGTCGTCGCTGGTGCGATAGACGTTGTAGCACGGCACGCCGCCGGTGAGCAGGTCGCGCCCGGGCAAGGGCGTGCGGCCCGTGGCACTCACCGCCAAGCGCGCCAACAGGTTGTGTTCGAACACGGCATGGGTCATCGAGACGTCCACATGACGGCCTCGGCCATTGCGTTGAGCCGCCAGCAGCGCGGCCAGGATGCCCGACACCGCCGCCTGCGTGCCGCCCAGGAGATCGCCGATCTGAAAATTCGGAATGGCCAACTGGCCCTCACTCGTGGCGATCTGATCCAGCACCCCGGCATAGCCGATGTAGTTGAGGTCGTGCCCCGCCTTGCGCGCAAACGGGCCTGTTTGGCCATACCCGCTGATAGAGGCCATCACCAAGCGCGGGTTGACGTCCCGCAGCACCGACCAGCCCACGCCGAGCTTGTCCATCACGCCCGGACGAAATCCTTCCACCAGCACATCGGCCTGGCGCACCAGGTCCAGCAGCTCGGAGCGGCCCGCCGGCTGGGTCAGGTCGATGCGATGCAGGCGCTTGCCTTCATGGAGCCAACGGAAGAAGAGGCTGGGCCGCCCCTGGGCCACGTCCTCGACCGAGCGCAACATCCAACGGGCCTCGTCGCCCGTCCCAGGGGCCTCGATCTTGAGGACGTCGGCCCCCAGGCGGCGCAGGTGCAAGGTGGCGAACGGCCCGGGCAGCAAGCGGGTCAGATCGATCACCCGGACGCCGGCCAAGGGCAGGTCGTCGTCACTGGCGCTCACTCGAAACGCCCCTCACGCAACCACTTGGTGGCCACCCATTTTTCGCCAGCCAGCACCGGCGCGCCGCCATGCAGGGTTTGGGTGGACGGATGCGGCAGCGCGTAGCTGAAGAACACCGCGCTCCCCTTGACCGGGTTCACCGAAAGCTTCACGTCGGGAAACGTCGTGGCGCCGCCGCCCAAAGGGGTGTTGAGGTACATCACCAGCGTGCCCACGCGCTGGCCGCCACGCTTGAGGATGGTGGGCGTGCCGGGTTGGGCTGGGTCGAAATAGTCATAGTGGGGCTTGTACTCGGCTCCGGGCCGATAGCGCAACACCTGCAGCCCTTCACCATTTTCGACCGGCCAATTCAGCAGCCGTGCGATGCGCTGCTCGATGCGATCGCACAAGGGGAACTCGCCGCGCTGAAAGAACATGCCATCGCTGGTGCGCGCCGGGTTGACTTCACTGGTGCCGGTGTCGGTTTTCACCGTCAGCGAACGCTCCAAGCGGGGCGTCGCCAGGGCAATGAGCTCGTCACACTCTTGCGCGCTGAGCAAGTTGGCAAACACGACCACCCTCGGCGACTCCATGCGCATGACCACCTGAACCTGGGCGTCGCCAAGGTCGATCACGGTAGGATCGCCTTGCAGCGATGGCTCGGGCACCGGCTTGTCATACAGCGCCGCGGTGCCGCGCTCGTAGACGGCTTGCGGATCGATACCCCGCTCGCGCAGAAAAGTTTCCAGCGTTTGCTCCAGCGCCTGCAAGGCCACGTCCTCCTGCCAGCCACTGGCCATCATCGACTGAAGCACCGCCTCGGGCCCATGGCCGGCAGCCACCTGCTGCGTGATCCACTGGCGAAGTTCGGCTGTGATGGTTTGACTCATGGTGTCCCCTGACACCCGTGCCCGAATCTGCGGCCCGGGTGCGTACTCGCTTACGCGTGGTCCCTGGGCCCGATTGTGCTACGAGGCCACGCGCCGCCGGAAGACCAAGCGATCACGATCGGAGGCCGCTGCGTCATAGGCATAGCCTTCGAGGTCGAAGCCTTGCAACTGCTCGGGCAGGCGCGCGCGGGTTTCGATGGCGTAGCGCGCCATCAGACCACGGGCACGCTTGGCATGGAAACTGATGATCTTCCAGGCGCCGCCCTTCCAGTCTTGGAACACGCAATGCACCACGCGGGCCTTGAGCACGTTGAGATCCACCGCCTTGAAATACTCCTCGGAGGCCAAGTTGACCACCACCGGCGAGGCATCGGCCTTCAGCCGCTCATTGAGGTATTCGGCAATGCGCGGGCCCCAAAAGGCATACAAATCCTTGCCGCGTGAGGTGGCCAAGCGAGTGCCCATTTCCAGGCGGTACGGCTGCATGAGGTCCAGCGGACGCAGCACGCCATACAGACCACTGAGAATGATCAGGTGCTGCTGCGCCCAATCCAGCGCCTGCGCACTCAAGCTGCGGGCCTGCAAGCCCTCGTACACGTCCCCGTCGAAAGCCAGCACGGCCTGCTTGGCATTGGCCTGCGTGAAGCGCTTGGACCAGGCCGCATAGCGGCCCACATTGAGCGTGGCCAGCGCATCGCTGAGCGACATCAACTCGGCGATCTCGGCCGGCGTCTTGCGGCGCAAGACCTCGATCAGCTCGGCGGCTTCGTCCACGAAGATCGGGCGGGTGTGCGCAGTCACATGCGCGGGAGTCTCATAGTCGAGCGTCTTGGCAGGCGACAACAGGAACAGCATCGGGCGAGCGAGAAAGACTTGTGAACGATGAACGCAGCAAGATTACCAGCCTGCACGAGCCGCGCCGATCCGTGTGCGAGCAAGGGCGCTGGTACTGCGTGGACGGCGACCTGAGCTGAACCCCCGGCGCACGGGGCCGGTGCGGCACGCCCTGCAGCCGCTGGTGCCGCCGATGCCGCGGCACAATCGCCCGCATGTCCACCCCGTGCGACACCCCCACCCTGCTGTATCACGACGAGTACCTGGTGGCCATGAACAAGCCGCCCGGACTGCTGGTGCACCGCTCGGCGCTGGCCGCCGAGGCATCGCAATTCGCCTTGCAGTGGCTGCGCCATCACCTGAAGCGAATGGTCTACCCCGTGCACCGGCTCGATCGCGGCACCTCAGGGGTGCTGCTCATGGCCCTGGATCCCGACACCGCCCGCGCCCTGGCCCGGCAATTCGAAGCGCAGCAGGTGCGCAAAACTTATCTCGCGCTGGTGCGCGGCTGGCCTGCGACCTGCGGCGAGGTCGATCACCCGCTGCGACGCCTCGATGAGGCTGCGCCCCGCACAGACCGCGGTCGATCCACCGATGCGCAACCGGCCCTCACCCGCTACCAGCGCCTGGCGCGGCTGGAATGCGCCAGCCCCCTCCCCCCGCATCCGACGGCCCGCTATGCCCTGATGGCCGTGGAGCCGCAGACGGGTCGCCAGCATCAGATCCGCCGCCACTTCAAGCACATCAGCCACCCGCTCATCGGCGATGCCACCTACGGCAAAGGCGACCACAACCGCTGGTGGGCCGCCCGCCTGGGCGTGAGTCGGCTGTGGCTGCACGCGGCCCGCTTGAGGCTGCACCACCCCGTCAGCGGGACACCCTTGACCTTGCAGGCCCCCGCTGGCCCCGCGTGGGCCACCCTGCTGGCCGAGCCCGGCTGGCAGATCGAACACCCCGATGCGCTGCACGAGTTGCTTGGCGGCGCCCTGGCGGCTCACGCCCGACCCAGCATCTCCAGTGCCAGCGCATGAAGGCGCTGGCCCGGCCGGGCCAGCGAGTCCAGTATGTTCAAGTGATGGGCTGCGGCGATGGTCTCGCACACCGGCACCGCACGCCGGCCCCAACGCTGGCGGATCAGGCGATTCTGGCGCAGGAACTCCTCGCTCTCCAAAGCCCCCACGGTGGCCCACAATGGGCTCCCCGGCGGCGGAAAGTACGCCGGGCTCAGGCGTGCCACGTCCTGCGGCCGCAGGCGCAAGTCGGCCTGCAGAAACGGCGTCAGGCGAATCGGCTCCAGGTCGAACACCCCCGAGATCGACAGACCGGCCTTCACCAAGTCGGCCGGCAGGTCGACGGCCACCTGCGGCCAACGGCACGACAGCATCATCGCCGTCAGATGGCCGCCAGCCGAGTGACCGGCCACCACGATGCGATGCGGGTCGCCTCCGTAGGCTGCAATGTGGCGCCAAGTCCACACCAGCGCACGCACCATCTGCCACGTGATGGTCTCGATCGTCACCGCCGGGCACAACCCATAGTTCGGCACCACCACGCATGCTCCGGCCTCCACGAACGCCGGGGCGACGAAGGAATGATCGGCCTTGTCCAAGGCCCGCCACCAGCCGCCATGGATGAACACCAGCACCGGCGCGCCGTGGCGCCGAGGCATGAAAACATCCAGGGTCTCGGCCGCCGAGGCGCCATAGGCCAGGTCCAACACCGGCGCGTAGCGCTCGCGCGCCGACGCGGAATCCTGCGCCCACCGGGCGAAGATCTGCGCATGCTCCGGAATCCGCGCCCGGTTGTTGTACTGCCCCTCGAGCCACTGTGGATCCGGCGGAAAACGCATGCACTTGCTCCTGTGACAGGGACCTGGTGGAGAACTGGCCCACTTTCTATACTGATTGGCTTCCTTGCACCAGAGGACCTGCCGCCATGAACATCACCGTGCTGGGCATCGGCCTCATGGGCCTGCCCATGGCTCAGCGCCTGCGTGAGGCGGGCTTGGCCGTCACGGCCTGGAACCGTACCCTGGAAAAAGCCATGCGCCTGGCCGCCCACGGCGCCCGGGTGGCCCACACCGCGGCGCAGGCCGTGCGCGAGGCCGACATCGTCATCACCATGCTCGAAAACGGCGACGCGGTCGAGGCGGTGCTCTTCGGTCAGGGCGTGGCCCAGGTGCTCAAGCCCGGCACCTTGGTCATCGACATGAGCTCCATCAAGCCGGCCCAGGCGCGCGACCACGCCCGCCGGATCACCGAGCGCGGCTGCGCCTACCTCGATGCGCCCGTCTCCGGCGGCACGGTCGGCGCACAGGCAGGCACCCTGGCCATCATGGTCGGCGGTCATGAAGCCGACTTCCAACGGGCTCAACCCGTCTTTACCCCACTGGGACGCGCCACCCACGTCGGCCCCCATGGCGCCGGGCAACTGGCCAAGCTGGCCAATCAAATGATCGTGGGCATCACCATCGGTGCGGTCAGCGAGGCCCTGCTGCTGGCCGCCCGTGGCGGCGCCGACATGGCCAAAGTGCGCGAGGCCATCCGTGGCGGCTTCGCCGAGAGCCGTATCCTCGAGGTGCACGGCCAGCGCATGATCGAACGAGACTTCGCCAAGCGTGCGGCCATGAGCGTGCAGCTCAAAGACCTGCGCAATGCCCTGGACACCGCCAGCGCGCTGGACTTTCAAGCGCCCATCACCGAACTCTTTGCAAGGCTGTACGCCGACGGCGTGGACCATGGTCTGTCCGAATATGACCACTCCGCCCTGTTCGTCGAACTCGCCCGTCGCAACGGCATGAAATGATCTGCTAGAATCTTGGGCTCATCGGGCCGATAGCTCAGCTGGGAGAGCGCTGCGTTCGCAATGCAGAGGTCGGGAGTTCGATCCTCCTTCGGTCCACCACGATTCCACGCCCAACCGCCCTCGGTTGGGCGTTTTCATTCGCGGGTTGCGCCACACCACGCAACGGCTTCGCAGGAGCACGTCACACGCGCAGGCTGTCTTTCGTGGGCATGACATGCGCGTGCGTCTCTTGGTGAACTCTCCCGAGTCGCCCCGCGTCGGCCGGTTTCTCGGTCTCCGTGCCCGCCAATTGTCTTTGTCTGTTTCGGCCCAAGGCACCTTCGCTGCCGCCCCCGCATGGCAAAAGTCGGCTCCGCGCCGCGCACGGCTTCAGCCGCGGCAGCCTATCTTCCCCGTGTTCAGCAGCATGCAGCCCCAGCACCGCCGGTGGCCTGATCGAACGGCAGCCCGCCGCCGCAGCCGGGGAACAACCCGTAATGGCGCGAAAAATCTCCAATGAAGCTGAAATGCGGCGCGAAGCGGGTGTCGTGCAGCATCCGCCAGGTGTTGCCACAGACCGGGAATACGCGCCCGGTCTCGATGTCGTGATGCTTGTCGAGCGTGAAGCGGTCGGGGCAATGCGGGATGCTGCCACGATAGATCACGGCCTGGCCATAGTCCTCGCAGGCACTGTCCAGACCATCGAGCTTGAAGAGGCGATAGGTGGCCGAGAAGAAGCGCACGGAGCCGATCCTGCCAGCCAGCGCGGGGTCGGTGATCGTCAGCGGCCGGTCGCTGACGAGACGCGGGTCGGCGAAGCCCGCGTCCTTGGCCAGCGTCAAAAAGTCGTTCCAGTACAGCGCCCCGCCCAGGCATTCGCCATAGAGCACGGGGTCGCTCTGCACCGCCGCAGGGACGCGCCGGTCGGCATAGACATCTGAGAAATAAAACTCGCCTCCCGGCTTGAGCAAGTGTTGGACACCGGCCAGCACGGCCGGTTTGTCCGGTGAGAGATTCACCACGCAATTGGAGACGATGACGTCGAAACTGCCGGGCTGCAAATCGAGCGCATCGAGCCGTTCGATGTAGCCCTTGACGAAGCGCACATTGGCATGACCGAAGCGCTCGGCATGCCAGGTACGGTGCTGCTCGGCCACCACGAGCTGCTCATCGGTCATGTCAACGCCGATGACCTCGCCGTCTGGGCCGACCAGTTGCGCCAGCAGATAGACATCGCGCCCAGCGCCGCAGCCCAGATCCAGCACGCGACAGCCGTCCAACAGCGGCGGACAGACCAGCCCGCAGCCGCAATAGCGCGCCTGCACCTCGGGATGGACGTTGGAAAGCAAAGGCTTGAGCCACGATGGCACTTGGCTCGCGTCACAGCAGGCGCTGGTCTTCAGGTCACCCGAATGCTGAAGTTGCTTGCCGTAATAGTCTTGGACGAGTTCATGCATGGCGTAGGTGCTCCGGCTTGAAGTGGTTGGCCCGTGGGTGCATTCGGTCGCGCCGGCCCGGCACTTTCTTACAGCGGCGTGCGCGGCACCGTGCGTTCGTGCACGCGGCCGGACCGTGCCGACGGTACATGCCACGACGCTTCATCATGCCCCCTGCCACCACGCCACGGGCAACGCGTCCAGTTGTTCGGGTTCATCGATATCGGTCAGCGCCGGCCGCTCCGCCCAGCGCCACCCCAGCGCCGCCATACGCTCGCGCGTGTAGGCCGCCACCACGGGCGTGCTCCATGGCATGTCGCAGAACAGCGAAGGATGAGGACGCCTCAGGCCCAAGGCCACATAACCGCCATCGGTGCTGGGCACGAGCACGGCCTCGTGGCTGGCCAGGGCTTGCGCGGCTTCACGCAGGGCCACGGCATCGAGCGCTGGGCAGTCGGTGCCCATGAGCAGCAGGGGCTGTCCGGATGCCGCGACGCGCTGCGCCGCGCGGGCCAGACGCACCCCCAAATCCCCGTCGCCTTGGTCTTGCCACGTCACCTGCCGCGCCAGCGCGCAGGGCAGCACACCGCACCAGGCAGGGTCTTGCGGGCTGGGGCTGGCACACAACTCGACCTCGCCAATGTCGGCAGCCAGGGCTTGCTCGAGCGCGTGCACGAGCATGCGTTGCGCCAAGCGCGCCGCGCCAACGGCACCCAGCGCCGGCATCAGCCGTGTCTTGACCCGGCCTGGCTGCGGGGCCTTGGCAAACACGGTCACACGCAGCCTGCTCATCGGTAAGCCCGGGCCAGCGCTTCGGGGCTGGCGCCAAAGAAGTAGCGCGCGCGCAGCCACCACATCAGCACGATGGTGCGCCACACGCCACGCTGTTCCCAGCGTCGGCCGGAGGTGGTGGCTTTGGCTCGCACACACGCCGGGGCCGACAGCGCTTTGAGCCGGCGCGACAGTTCGATGTCCTCCATCAAGGCCTGCTGCGGATAGCCGCCAACCCGTTCGAAGGCCGTACGGGTGACGAAAATGGCTTGATCGCCGGTGGCGATGCCGCTCAGGCGTGAACGCAGGTTCATGCACCAGGCCACCACTGGCAACCAGCGGCTGTGGCCTTCGATGCGCACGTCGAAACGCCCCCAGACGCAGCGCCCTGACGACAAGGCCTGCTCGATGGCGGTGGTCGCCCGGGCAGGCAGACGGGTGTCTGCGTGCAGAAACAAGAGCACTTCGCCGCGGGCTTGCGCCGCGCCTGCGTTCATCTGCATGGCGCGCCCACGTGCGGCCTCCAGCACGACCAAGCCGGCGGCTCGTGCCAAGGCGGCCGAGCCATCGTGGCTGCCACCATCGACCAAGATCACCTCGTGCCCTTGCCGCAACAACCCCTGCAGCTGTTCGAGCAAGGCGGGCAACTGCTCTGCCTCGTTGAGCATCGGGACGATGACCGACAGCCTCATGCGGCCCCCCGCATCCAGTCGTGATAGCGCGCCACCCAGGTCAGCAGCCGCTGCGGCGCATGCGCGCGCTTCCAAACGCCAGCAGCATACTTGTTGGCCTCGGCCCAGGTGGGATAGGGATGGATCGTGGACAGGATGTCGTTCAATCCCAAGCCATGCTTCATGGCCAGCACGAACTCGGCCAGCAGCTCGCCGGCATGCGCCCCGACGATCGTCACCCCCAGGATCCGGTCCTTGCCGGGAACCGTCAGCACCTTGATGAACCCCTCGGCACAACCCTCGGCGATGGCTCGGTCCAGGTCGTCCAATCCGTAGCGGGTGAGCTCATAGGCCATGCCGCGCTCGCGGGCTTCTCGTTCGTTGCACCCGACGCGCGCCACCTCGGGATCGACGAACGTGACCTGCGGAATCAATGAGGCGTCCACTGAGAATTTCTTGAAGCGGCCCAACAACGCGTTGACCGTCGCGTACCAGGCCTGATGGGCCGCGGCGTGAGTGAACTGGTGAGGGCCGACCACATCGCCGGCCGCATAGATGTTCGGATACAGCGTCTCCAGATACGCGTTGGTCACGATGGTGCGGCGCGTTTCAATGCCCAACGCTTCCAAGCCGTAGCCCTGAAGACGCGGCTGGCGTCCTACGGCGACGAGGAGCTCGTCGAACGGCAGCACCCGTTCCCCACACGGGCCTTGCACGATCAAACACTTCTGCCCGTCGCGACGCTCGCAACGCAGGGCCTGGTGGCCGGTGAGCACTTCCACCCCCTCGGCTTGCAGCCGCTCGCGCACGAAGGCACCGACATCCTCGTCCTCACGCACCAGCAGGCGCGGGGCCATCTCCACTTGCACCACGCCAGCGCCCAGCCGTGCAAAGGCCTGCGCCAGTTCGCAGCCAATCGGCCCACCACCCAGCACCACCAAGCGCTGTGGCGGCGCTTGGCGCTGTGCAAAGCGTGCCCATAGCGTGTCGGAGGTGACATAGCCCACCTCCTCGAGCCCAGGCAGTGGCGGCACGAAGGGATGCGCTCCGGTGGCCAGCACGATGGCGCGCGTCGTCAGGCGTTCTTGCCGACCTTGCGGCGTGGTGATCTCCACCGTCCAGGGATCGACCAGTCGCGCATGGCCCTGGCGCACATCCACCCCGAGCGAGGTATAGCGCTCGATGCTGTCGTGCGGCGCAATGCGGCCAATCACCTCATGCACCCGTTGCATGACGGCCCCAAAATGGACATGCGGCTCGCTGGCCGTCAGTCCATCACGATGGGCCTGCCGCATCCGGTGCGCCAGCTTGGCCGAAGCGATCAATGCCTTGCTGGGCACGCACCCGTAGTTCAGGCAGTCCCCGCCCATCTTGTGGGCTTCGATCAGCGTCACCTTGGCCCTGAGTGCCGCAGCGATGTAGGCACTGACCAGACCCGCCGCCCCGGCCCCGATCACGACGAGGTTGCGATCGAAGCACGCCGGACGGCTCCAGCGTGCATACAGCCGCCGCCGCTTGACGATGTGGACCACGCCGCGCGCCACCCACGGGAAGATCCCCAGCAAGGCAAAAGACCCCAGCACGGCGGGCGACACAATGCTCGAGAGGCTGTCCAACTGCGCCAGTTGGGTGCCCGCGTTGACATAGACCACCGTGCCGGCCAGCATGCCAAGCTGGCTGACCCAATAGAACGTGCGCGCGGGCATCGCGGTCAAACCCATCAACAAGTTGATGAGAAAAAACGGAACCACGGGCACCAGCCGCAACGTGAAGAGGAACAGCGCGCCGTCGCGCTGGATCCCCGCATCGATGGCCGCAAGACGCGCGCCATAGCGGCGTTGCACCACATCGCGCAGCACATAGCGCGATACCCAAAAGGCCAGCAGCGCGCCTAGACTGGAGGCGAACGAGACGATCAGGCTACCCTGGATCAGCCCGAACAGAGCGCCGGCAGCCAGCGTCAACACGGCCGCACCAGGCAAGGACAAGGCCGCAACCCCCACGTACAGCGCGAAGAAGCCCGCGGCCGCCAGCCAGGGATGCTCTTGGCGCCACTGCACCCAGTCGGCCAGTCGTGCTTGCAGTGCGGCCAGGCTGAGGTGTTGCGGGCCATCGAAGGCCAAGAACCCAGCCACGGCAAATAGCAGCAGCGCGAGGACCGCTCGTCGTCCCCGGCTCATCACGCCCCCTCTCCAAGCGCTCCGCCGCAGCTGCTGCCTTGCCCGGCGGTGCAGCCGAAGCAGTGATCGGCCACCGTGATCGGCTGGCCGGCGAGGTCCTCGCGCAGCAGATCGCGCAGATGCGCGTGTGTCCGCCGGCCGCCCCTCAGCGGCAGGCGCAATTGTTGGTTGAAGTCGCAGTCGTACAGCTGGCCCTGCCAATCCACGCTCACCAAGGTGCGGCACATGACGGCGTCGAGGTTTTCTGGGCGGTGGTGGGCCTTGAGCAGCTGCATGTACGGCGAGAACTGGCCTTTGGAGATCAACCACGACCCAAAGCGGTTGATCGGCATGTTCGCCAGCGCATACAGCCGATTGAAGACGATGCCAAAGTGCTCGGCCAGCTCGCGCTTGTAGGCCGCTTCGAGCTGGGCCTGCTCAGGAGGCAGGCTCGGGCCTTGGGGGTTGTAGACCAGGTTGAGCACCAAACCGCTGTGCGGGTGCCCATAGCCCATGGCATTGAGCGCTTGCAATGCCGCGATGCTCTTGTCGAACACGCCTTGGCCGCGCTGTCGGTCCACATTGTCGGCGCTGTAACACGGCAGTGAGGCCACCACCTCCACCTGGTGATCGGCCAGGAACTCGGCCAAGCCCTCCTGCCCTGGCTCGAACAGAATGGTCAGGTTACAGCGGTCGATCACGCGCACGCCCAGCGCCCGCGCCGCGGCCACCAAATGCCGAAAGCCCGGGTGCAGCTCGGGCGCGCCACCGGTCAGATCCAGCACCTCGATGCGCCGCTTCTCCAGCACCTCGAGGACCAGCGCCAGCGTCTCGTCGCCCATCATCTCCTTGCGGGTCGGCCCGGCATTGACATGACAGTGCACGCAGGACTGATTGCAGCGATAACCGAGATTGACTTGCAAAGTGGTCAGCGCGCTGCGGGTCAGGGCAGGAAAGTCGGTGGCCGCAAGCAAAGGCAAGGTGGCGTGCATCAAACACTCCTCGATGAAAGTCCGCCGCAACATGCGGCAGGATCGATCCAACCCCTCTGTCGCCAAGGCGGCCGGATTTCTTACACCCCCATCCTCGCGCCTGGACACGTCTGGCCGTCGGTGCCCCCCTCACGCGAGCCGGCCACTGCGCGGGGCGAAGGCGACGGCCTCTTTGACGCCACACGTCCCCCGGCGGCCCGCAGCCTCCGGCCAGCGTCGGCCACACGGCCATGACCGCCGTCGGTCCGCACCGAAGCCGCTGGCAACGACGGCGATCGTCAAGCCGAGGTGGGAGGCCGCCCACCATCGTCGGGCGACGCAGCCCGCTCGTCCTGCCCTTGTGCATAAGCGCGAGCAAGCCGACGCAGCACCCCCATCTGCGTCTGAAAATGGCGGCAGCCGCTGCACATCATCACGTGCACTTTCAGTGGCAGCCTCTCGGTGAAGGCCAGCTCACGCTCTTGCGCTTCGGACATCAGGCGCGTGGCCTGCACACAAGTCAACAGGTGCATGGCTTGCGCTCCACGAACCAACGATGTTCCAGGCAATCACGCAGCCGCAGGCGGGCGCGGTGCAACATCACGTTCAGGTAAGTGACCGTGATCCCGACGGCAGCGCAAATCTCGGCCGACTCCAGTTCCAGAAATTCACGCATCATGAACACCCGCGCCTGCTTGGCCGGCAAATGGGTCAGACAAGCCTCGAACACGCGCCAGAACTGCGCATCGTGCACCGCGCCTTCCGGGTCGGCCCAGCGCTGCGGGCGCTCGTCGGCCTGCCAGAAGCCACGCCGATCGAACAAGGCGTCGACATCATCGTCCTCGGCGACCAAAGCGCTTGCGTTCACGCTGCGCTGCCGGCGGCGCAGCTCATCGGCAATCTTGTTCTTCAGAATCGCAAACACCCAGGTCTTGAACGCAGCACGGCCGGCAAAGGCATGGACGTTCTTCATCGCACCGATCAAAGCCTCTTGCACGGCATCCTCCGCGGCATGCGCATCGGACAGTTGCAGCGCGGCAAAGTGCAGCATCTGGCAGCGCAGCTCCTCCAGAAACCGGCCGTCGAACAGCGCGGCACTGGGCCCATTGGCTTGTTCGACTGCACCGGAGCGCGCCTCATCGCTCATGGTCTGCTTCCCTTCATTGTTCTTGCCCGCCCACACCGTCGCGGCCCACACCCTAGGGTACCAGGTCGTCCGGCGCCCCACACCGCCTCATGGGCCCGGCGGCGCAGGCGCTGGCCCCCTCGGCAACCCGCCGGACTCCACCTCACCGACGCTGGCAGCCACAAACGTGTAATCCTGGCACCACGCTGCGCGACCAACGCAGCGATACCTGTTGCACCCTCATCGGAGACCCCCCATGCACACAGCACTCATCGGCATCATCGGCGGCAGCGGCTTGTACCACATGCAGGGGCTGGAAAACCCGCGGGAGATCCACCTCGACACGCCGTTTGGCTCACCGTCCGATGCCATCGTCACCGCCTCGGTCCAGGGCATCGGCGTGGCCTTTCTGGCCCGCCATGGTCGTGGCCATCGACTGCTGCCCAGCGAAGTGCCTTACCGCGCCCACATTTATGCCCTCAAGCAATTGGGCGTGCGCTACGTGCTGTCGTTCTCGGCGGTGGGCTCACTCAAGGAAGACATTGCGCCGCTGGACCTGGTGCTGCCCGACCAGTTCATCGACCTGACCAAGCAGCGCCCCAGCAGTTTCTTCGGGCAAGGCGCGGTGGCCCATGTCTCGATGGCACAGCCGGTATGTCCCGTCGTGGCCGATGTCCTGGCACAGGCAGTGGCCCAAGTCCAGAACGATGGAACGCCACGGCTGCACCGGGGTGGCACCTACGTCTGCATCGAGGGACCGCAGTTTTCCAGTCTGGCCGAATCCCATTGGTACCGCAGCATGGGCGGCAGTGTGATCGGGATGACCAACATGCCCGAGGCCAAACTCGCGCGCGAGGCGCAGATCGCCTACGCCACGCTGGCCATGGTCACTGACTATGATTGCTGGCACCCGCGCGAAGCCCATGTCACTGCCGACATGGCCATGGCCAACCTGATGAAGAACGCCGAACGAGCCCAGCGCATCGCCATGGCCGCCATCGGCCTGCTGGGCCGCAGTCAGCCGGATTCTCCGGCGCACCATGCGCTGGCCCAGGCGCTGGTCACCCCCGTCGAGGCCATGGCCCCCGACGTGCGCGAACGCTTGGCCGCCGTGCTTCGATGAGCCGGGCATTCATCGGGTCTGCATCACCTGTCTCGGCCCGCCCGGGGCTCCCTGTGGGCTGTCGTCGGCCCAGACGGTCCGCCATCGCCCGGCGGGTTGGCCGCCGCAACGAACACTGACCGGGCTGGCCAGCCCCGTGGCCGGGTGACGCAGCGCACCGCCCGCACCATCCAAGACCCCCACCGCACCGCACCGCTCAGGGCCCGCGCCTGCAGAGGGCCCGACGGCGTGAGCGCCGCCTCGGCTGAACACATCGATCCATAGCCCCCGCCCTTCCCCGGCCCAGCCCACGGGACGCCCCCCTGCACGGCTGCGCTGACCCCGCGGTGCAAGGTTTGTTCACAAAAAACCTCTTGAAATGTGCACAATGCACATTTATGCTCCTTTCCATGACCTTTCCCCGGGGTGTGCCCGGTTCTTTGATGCCCAGTTGAAGGAGACTTCCATGTCCATGGCTCGGTCCAAACGCTGGCTGCCCCCCTTGGGCAGCGCCCTGGTGGCTGCCTCGGCCCTACTGACGGCCTGTGGAGGCGGCGGCACGGGCACGGAGGCGGCGGCCACGTCCTACACCCAAGGCCAGATCACCGGCTACGGCTCCATCGTCGTCAACGGCGTGCGCTTCGACGACCGCAGCGCCATCGTGCTGGACGACGATGACCACGTGGGGCGCCGTGCCGACCTGAAGATCGGCATGTGGGTGGAAATCGAAGGCGACGATGTCGACCGCGACCGGGGAACGGGCCGGGCCCTGCGGGTGCGCTGGGCCAATGAATTCGTCGGCCCGGTGAGCTCGGTGGACCTGGCTTCGAGCACGTTCGTGCTGTTTGGCCAGACCATCGAAGTGCGGCCTCAAACCCAGTTCGAAGACCTGCCGCAAGGGCTGGGCAGCCTCAGCGCAGGCGATGTCGTAGAGGTGCATGGCTACTTCAATGCCGCCACCGGCCGTTACGTGGCCACCCGCATCGAAGCCGAAGACGACGCCCCGCTGTACAAGCTGCGCGGCATCGTCAGTGACCTGGACACCACGGCCCGCACCTTCCGGCTGGGCAGCGAGGTCATCGACTACAGCAACGTCTCGGACCTGCCCACCCAGCTGGCCAACGGCCTGCGGGTGCGCGTGAAGCTGCGCACCACGAAGAATGCGGCCGACCAATGGGTGGCTGTCAGCATCAAGCATGGAGTGCGCCGCCCTTCGCTGGATCGGGTGGAGTCCGAAATCGAAGGGGTGGTGGACACCTGCGCTTCGAGCACGTCCTTCAGCGTCAACGGCATCTCCGTCGATGCCAGCACGGCCGTCTTCCGCGATGGCTGGGTCACCTGCGGCGACGAGGTGGAAGTCAAAGGCCGGGTCCAAGACGGCGTGATGCAGGCTGCGGTGGTCAAGAAGGAAGACCATGACGATGCCATGCGCCATGAACTGCACGGCACGGTCGTCTCGGTGAACACCGAGGCCGAAACCTTCGTGCTGCGCCACGAGGTGCATGGCGACATCACGGTCTCTTTCGACCACCTCTTGCGCTTCGACGGCGGTACGCTGGCCGATCTGGTCCCTGGCGCCAAAGTCGAGGTGCGTGGCCGCCTGATGCTCGGCGGCACGCTGCAAGCCGCGCGCGTGGAATTCGAAAACTGAGCCAAGACTGACGCACCGGTCGCAGCGTCCGGCCACGCACGCAGGGCGGGGGGGCTCCAAGGCCCCCCGCCCATTTGCCGCAGAATTTCGGCTGCGCGCGAGCTCACATGACCTCCGATCCCTCCGCCCCGACGCCCCCAACGCCCGAGCAACAAGCCTTGCTGCAGGCGCTATCGGCCGTGCTGGAGCCCCTGGCCCGGCTCGCGGTGGGCCGGGGACTGCCCTATGCCGCCTTCGAGGAACTGGCCAAATCGGCCTTCGTGCGAGCCGCGCATGCCGCCCACCCGGACCTGCCGGAACATCGACGCGTCAGTCGCATCAGCACCAGCACCGGCCTGTCACGTCGGGAAATCACCCGCATCGTGCAAACCCCGGAACGACCGCCTGCGCCCCGCTCGCATGCCAGCGAGGTGTTCGCGCGCTGGATGAGCGACCCGCAGTACCGAGACGCTTCGGGCCACCCGCTGACATTGCCTCGCCAGGGCCAAGCGCCCAGCTTCGAATCACTGGCCCAGTCGGTCACCCGAGATGTGCATCCGCGCAGTCTGCTGGAAGAACTGGTGCGCTTGGGCCTGGCCGTGCTGGACGAGCCCACGGACACCGTGCGCCTGCATCGCGAAGCTTTCGTGCCCCGCGGCGACCTCGCACGGATGCTGCATTTCCTGGGAGACAACGTGGGCGACCATCTCAGCGGCGCGGTGGCCAACGTACAAGGCAACGGCTCACGGCATTTCGACCAAGCCTTGTTCGCCGAGGGACTGTCAGACGCCTCGATGCACGCATTTCGTGAGCTGGTGCAAACCCAATGGCACAGCCTGCGCCAAGCCCTGGTGCCCGCGCTGCAGGCCCTGCTCGATGCCGACCAAAGCGCTGGCCGCAGCGGCACCCACCGCGTGCGCATCGGCCTGTACAGCTACGACGCGGTGCAGCCGCTGGCGCCTCCACCCGTCCCTGAGAAACCCAAACGACCGCGCGGCCGTCCGCGCAAGAGCATGGAGAACCCATGACCGCCCTCATTTCCCCCACCACCGGCATCTCACGCTGGTGCTTGGCCACATGGGCCTTCCTCGGCCTGTCGATGCTGTTGGTCTCCTGCGGTGGCGGCGGCGTCGGTGAAGGCGGCACCGGCTCCTTCGCCTCGGGGCCGATTTCCGGCTTCGGTTCGGTGCACGTGGGCGGAATCCGCTTCGACGACAGCCGCATCGCCGCGGTGGCCGTAGAAGATGAACCCGCCGCCGTGCCGCTGAGGGCACTGCGGCCGGGCATGGTGGTGGCCATCGAGGCCGGCGAGATTCGCACCGATGCCGCCGGCGTGCGGCGCGCCATGGCACGACGCATCACCCTGGCGGGGTCTTTGCGCGGTCCGGTGACCGATGTGGAATGGCCCGCCAGACGACTGCGCGTGCTGGGCTTGCCGGTGCGCTTCAATGCGGCCACCATGTTCGACGATCAACTGCGCGAGCAGATCCGCGAATCAGGCCAGATCCTGCACCAAGTCGTGGAGGTCTGGGGCCATGTCGACCGCTCCGGCAGCGTGCCGCAGTTCGTTGCCACCTACGTGGCCGCAGCACACGGGGCCTCCACATACAAGGCCCGCGGCTTCGTGCGCGAGGTGCGCGGCGCACTCGTGCGGCTTGGCGATCAGTGGTTCGACTTCTCCGCCGTCAGCGGCCGCCCTGCCGAGGGCGACTTCGTGGGGCTGCGCGTGCAGCCCGGCAACAGCCCCCCAGCATGGACCGTGCAGTCCTGGACGCGCATCGACCGCTCGGACTTCATCGACGGCCACCGGCTCAAGATCGAGGGCCTGGTCACGACGCTGGTCGATGAGCGCCACTTCCGTGTCGACGGCATCCCGGTCGTGGCCGAGCAGGCGGTCGCCGGTGTGGCCGAGGGCCGCTATGTCGAGGTCGAAGGCACCTGGCAGGCCGGTGCCCTGCGCGCAGCCCAGATCGAGCTGAAAACAGAAGACCAGCTTGAAGAACGCCCCAGCGAGTGGGAAGGCCGGGCCTTGGAGGTCGACAGGACACAGCGTCGCTTCACGCTGACCACCACCGGTGGCCAGAGCGTGTCCGTCAGCTACAACGACCTCACCGTGTTCGAGGGCGGCAGCGCCGACAACCTGATCGACGGCGCGCAAGTCGAAGTCAAGGGAGAACTGCGCGACGGCGTCCTGTTGGCCCGGGAGATCGAGTTCGACGACTGAAGGCCCCCGGGCCCGGGGCGGCGGCCGGTGCGGGGCTCAGCCCTGCACCAGTTCGCGATAGTAGTTGGGCAGCGCAAACAATGCGCGATGCACCTCGCCGTTGTAGTAACGCAACCCGGCAATGCCCCGTTCGGCCAGGCGGCGCTCGACCTCGGCGGGTTCCAACGCGGCCGGATCCAGCGTATCGGAAGCGCAGGCCATGCCCCAATACGTGCCATACAAGGGCACATACAGCCCAAACGGCCGCACGATGCCAAACACACTGCGCAGCGCCGCCATGAGCTGACGCACACGCTCGGGCGTGAAAATCGGCGAGCTGATGTGCAAAGTGATGGCCCCGCCCGGACGCAACAGCTGCCGAACCTGGGCAAAGAACTCCCGCGTGTAAAGCTGCTGAGCCGGCGTGTCCGGGTCGGTCAAATCCAACACCACCACATCGAAACGATCACCATCGCTGCGCGAAGCCTGCTCGGCCACATAGGCCGCGCCATCACCAATGCGCAACTCCAGGCGGGGATCGTCCAGCGATCCATGGTGGATGGAAGGCAGATACTTGCGCGCCATGTCCACCACATCGCCATCCAGCTCGGCCAGCACCAGCCGCTGCACGCTGGGATGCTTGAACATCTCCTCGGCCGAGCCACCGTCACCGCCTCCGACCACCAGCACCGTGCGCGGCTGCTCATGCGCAATGGCCGCCACGTGCACCATCGGCTCGTGATAGAAGAACTCGTCGCGCTCGGAGGTCATGTAGCGCCCATCCAGGCGCAGCAGGCGCCCCCATTGCGGCGTCTCGAAGACTTCGAGCTGCTGATAACGAGTGCGCATCGTCTCCAAACGACGCGTCGCTTTGAAACCAAAGGCGCTGTGATCGTTGAGCCACTCCAGCAGCAGCTCATCTGACTGGCTTTGCGGATCTCGCGAGCCACGCAAAATGCGATTGGTGATGCATTGCTGCGGCGCGAAGGTCGCCATCAAATCGTTCAGCAAACGCTCGGCCTTGGCGGAATTGTCCGTCGAGAAATTGCACACATACACATCCAAGGTCACGCCCGCGCGCTCGGGCCAAGTGTGCAAGGCCAAGTGCGACTCGGCCAGCAAGACCGCGCCGGTCACCCCGCCGGGCTGTCCCTGCCATTCCGGAAAGGTGTGATATTTCTCATCGACGAGTGTCAACCCACTCGCTTGCACGGCACGACGACACATGTCGGCCAAAGCCACGGCATCGGTCATCAACGCCGTCTCACACCGGCATCCATACAAATCAGCGGTGAGGTGCAATCCCTGCATACGAGACCCCCTAGTCCTCGGCTTTCTTGGCTTCATCGCCCCGCACCGCCGCACTGGTCTTCACGCGACGGCACGGAATCCTGGAAAGGTGGTGGTGCGCTCGCGGCACCAAAAAACGTCAGATTTTAGCAACTCCGAGCCGCCGTTCCCATCCATCGTCGCTGTAGCCGGCCACACAGGCCGCTCGACCCGCCTCCGCACAGCGTCTGTCGCATCTGCTTGCCATCGGCACATCGTGTTGCAATCACAGCGGCTCGGGGCGCTACTGTGCAGGGTTTGCTGTTCCACCGATGACTCCACCTCGACCCTGACCCATGACGGGACGCATCAAACCCGTGGTCTTCGACCCCTATGGCCGGCGCCGCTCACGGCGCTTTCCCGCCTGGCTCGGTTGGCTGCTCAGCGGCGCAGCGCTGGGCGTCGCCGGCGTGCTGTATGTGCAGGCCGAACATCTGCCTGCGCGCTTGAGCGCGAGTGAATCACAGGCCTTGCGCGCGGCCCATGACGCGGCCCAAGCCGAACGCCAGCGCCTGAGCCGCGCATTGGAAGAAACCACGCTGCGCCTGCAGACGGCCGAAGCCGAGCGGCAAAAGCTCGCGCTGGAGCTGGCCGCGGCACGCGACACCCTGGCTCGGCAGCGCGACGACCTGCAGGCCCTGGCAGACACGCTGCCGCCCGATCCGCGCGGCTCCACCGTGGCCGTGCGCGCAGCGCGCTTGCGCGCCTCACCGGGGCGCCTGACCTACGATCTCGTGCTCACGCGCCAGAGCAGCCCGCGCCCGCTCCAAGCCACGCTGCAATTCATCGTGGCCGGTGCGGATGCGCGAGGCAGCGAAAGCCGACACAGCCTGGAGCCCCTGCCCGTGACCCTGAATCGCGTCGACAGCTTGCGCGGCCAGGTCAACCTGCCCGAAGGCTTCGCCGCCCGCCAGGCCACGGTGCGCATCACCGACCGCAGCAGCGGCCAATTGCTGGGCATGCGCGTGCTCCACGTGCGTTGAGCCGCGCTCAGCCCGCCCTGCCTTCAGGCCGGCGCCGAGGTGCGGATCAGATGATCGAAGGCACTGAGGGCCGCCTTGGCCCCTTCACCGCTGGCGATGATGATCTGCTTGTAAGGCACCGTGGTCGCATCGCCGGCAGCAAAAATCCCTTCGGCGCTGGTGTGGCAGCGCTCGTCGATGATGATCTCGCCATAGCGCGACAACTCGATGCCCGAGCCCCGCAGAAACTCGGTGTTGGGCACCAGACCGATCTGCACGAACACGCCCGCCAACTCCAAGCGATGCTCCGCACCGCTGAGGCGGTCCTTGAAAGTCAAGCCCGTGACCTTTTGACCATCGCCCGTGATCTCGGTGGTCTGCGCATTGGTGTAGATCGTCACATTGGGCAGGCTTTTGAGTTTGTTGACCAGCACCGCATCGGCCTTCAGTTGATCGGCAAACTCGATGAGCGTGACATGCTGCACCACGCCGGCCAAATCGATGGCGGCCTCCACGCCCGAGTTGCCCCCACCGATGACGGCCACCTTCTTGCCCTTGAACAAGGGGCCGTCGCAGTGCGGGCAATAGGCCACGCCACGCGTCTTGTACTCCTCCTCGCCTGGCACGTTCACCTGCCGCCAACGCGCCCCTGGCGCCAGAATCACCGTTCGGCTCTTCAACTCGACGCCATTGGCCAAACGCACCGTGGCCCATCCCCCTGGCGTTGCCGCCGGCTCCACGGCCTGGACCGTTTGCAAGCTCATCACATCCACGTCATAAGCGCGCATGTGCTGCTCCAGCGCGGCGGCAAACTTCGGCCCCTCGGTGTAGGGCACCGAGATGAAGTTTTCGATGCCCAGGGTATCCATCGTCTGCCCCCCCAGACGCTCGGCCACCAGACCCGTGCGAATCCCCTTGCGCGCCGCATACACCGCCGCGGCCGCGCCGGCTGGGCCGCCGCCGACGATCAACACATCGAAAGGCGCCTTGTCGGCCAGCTTGGCCGCCTGACGCGAGGCGGCCCCTTGGTCGATCTTGGCCAAGATCTCCGCCAGCTCCATGCGGCCCGAGGCAAACTTCTCGCCATTGAGAAACACCATCGGCACGGCCATGATCTGGCGGTCCTGCACTTCCTGCTGGAACAAGCCGCCATCGATGGCCACGTGACGGATGCGCGGATTGAGCACCGCCATCAGATTCAGCGCCTGCACCACGTCAGGACAGTTGTGGCAGGTCAGGCTCATCCAAGTCTCGAACACCAGCTCCGTGTCAGGCTGCAACGCCCGAATCTGCTCGATCAGCTCGGCCTCCACCTTGGGCGGATGCCCACCGGCTTGCAGCAAGGCCAGCACCAGGGAGGTGAATTCATGACCCATGGGCACGGCGGCAAAACGCACGCCCATGTCCTGCCCCTCGCGCGTGATCTGGAAAGACGGTCGGCGCGCGTCCTGCCCATCCAGGCGCAGCCGGATCTTGTCCGACAAAGCCGCCACCTCTTCCAGCAACTCGCGCATCTCACCCGACTCCGGGCGATCGTCCAGCGATGCGATCAACTCGATCGGATGCTGCAAGCGCTCCAGATAGGATTTGAGCTGGGTTTGAAGATTGGCGTCGAGCATGGTGAATTCCTTCTAGGACGATGTCCATTCGGGGACGGACACGATGCCTGCGACCCCGCCGACAGCGCCGCACACGCGATCGCGGCGCTCTCGGCGACATCTGGCTTTTCAGGCAAAGACGAGCCCGGGGCGGGCCTGCGGCCCACCCGATGCAAACACCAGACCGGCATGCCGCCGGCCTGGCCTCACGGCATGAACGAAAGGCTTAGATCTTGCCGACCAGGTCCAGCGACGGGGTCAGCGTCTTGGCGCCGGCTTGCCACTTGGCCGGGCACACTTGGCCGGGGTTGGCCGCCACATACTGAGCCGCCTGCAGCTTGCGCAGCGTCTCCTTCACATCACGCGCGATCGCGTTGTCGTGGATCTCGGCCGTCTTGATCACACCCTCAGGGTTGACGATGAAGGTGCCACGCAGCGCCAAGCCTTCTTCTTCGATGTGCACCCCGAAAGCGCGGGTCAGCGTGTGGGTCGGGTCGCCCACCAGCGGGAACTTGGCCTTGCCCACGGCCGGGCTGGTCTCGTGCCACACCTTGTGCGAGAAGTGCGTGTCGGTCGTGATGACATACACCTCGGCACCCAGCGACTTGAAGGTGTCATAGTGCTCGGCCGCATCCTCCACCTCCGTCGGGCAGTTGAAAGTGAAGGCCGCCGGCATGAAGATCAGCACAGACCACTTGCCCTTCAGCGACTGCTCGGTCACCTCGATGAACTTGCCGTTGTGGAAAGCTTGCGCCTTGAACGGCGGCACTTGCGTATTGATCAGGGCCATGTATGTGCTCCTTGAGAGTGATGAAAGAAAACGCCGGGCCCAGAAGAACCCGGCCAGACCAGGGATAACCCTTATCTTAGTTGCACCGCAGCATTGCTTCGATGCAATTCATCAATGCTATCAATTGAGCGCAATTATCGGCCCCTGCCAGCGCACCTGCATCCGGCACCTCGCGGCGCCCGAGGGCAGACAGCGCGCCGCTGAAGACGCCGCGCGCCCACACAACAGCCCCTACCCCTTGACCCTGGAGCGGCTGCAGACTTTTCAATCGGGAGAGATCGGTTCACAGCGAGCACGACCATGTCTGCACCGCCCGTCGCACTCCCCCCTTTCCACCCCGATGTATTCCAACGGCTGCTCCAACTCTCGTCCCAGGCCCACGCACGAACCCCCGAACGGCAGTGGCAATACCTGGAGGCGGCCCATGTGTATGGTCAAAGCCGCTATGTGCCACACCTCAAGACCCACGCCCGCATGCTGAGTCTGGCGTGGCAGACACGCGATTGGCCAGAACTGGCCGGCCAGCTCTTGCGGTTGGCCCTGGTCACCCCGGGCCACGTGCTCAAACGCCTGCCACGAGGCAACCCCGGCCGCGCCAACGTCAGCGCCTTCCGGGCCCTTCCCGTCCGCCAGGACTTGCACGACACCATTGTGGCCGTCGCGCGCCAACTGGGACACCGAACACAGCCGTCGCGGCCGAGGTGAACCTTCGAGCCACAGTCGTCCACTGCGACCCAGCCGCCCGTCGGATCGGTCCGCTCCCCAGACGCAGCCTCTGGATATGCGGACCGTCCGCCCATCACTTTGCTGCTGCGTTCTTAACGCGAACCGAATGCGGCCGTTCCATACATTCTGGAACGATTAACCGCCGCCACCAGCAATTGAGTCTGTCCGTTCGGCAAGGGATACGCCACAGCAATATCGACGCGGTGAGGCCCTACCCACCCTTAAAATCGACGCGGCAGCTATATCAATGGTGGCAGCACCTCCGCGCCCTGCATGACAGCCTGGGCATGGATGGCAGGCAAGCACCGCTGGTGGGCCCAGGTGCTCTACGGCACCGGCAAGCCTCCTGCCTCGGCTACGCTTGGCCTGCCGTATCCGCCCTCCCCATGCCACGCTACATCGCTCACCTGGACATGGACGCGTTCTATGCGTCGGTGGAGCTGCTGCGCTACCCCGAGCTGCGTGGGCGTCCGGTGGTGATTGGTGGCGGGCGGCGGCACCAGCCCAAGGTGGGGGCCGACGGCACGCGGCGGTTTGCCCTGTTGCGCGACTATGTGGGGCGCGGGGTGATCACCACGGCCACCTACGAGGCGCGGGCGTTGGGCGTGCATTCGGGCATGGGGCTGATGAAGGCCGCCGCGCTGGCGCCGGATGCCGTGCTGCTGCCTACCGACTTCGACGCCTACCGTCATTACTCGCGCCTGTTCAAGGCCGCGGTGGCCGAGATAGCGCCAGTGATCGAGGATCGCGGCATCGACGAGATTTATATCGATCTCACCGATGTGCCCGGCGCCCAGGAGGTCGTGGGCCATGACCCGATGGGCGGCGTGCGCGCAGTGGCACTGGCCATCAAGAACAACGTCAAGCAAGCCACGGGGCTGAGTTGTTCGATCGGGGTGGCACCCAACAAGCTGCTGGCGAAGCTGTGTTCAGACTTGGACAAGCCCGATGGGCTGACTTTGCTGCGAGCCGAGGAGCTGACCACGCGGCTGTGGCCACTGCCGGCCAAGCGCATCCATGGCATCGGGCCGAAGACGAGCGAGAAGCTGCTGGCGCTGGGCATCCGCACCATTGGTGAGCTGGCCGCGGCCGATCCGGCCTGGCTGGCGCAGCACTTCGGTCCGCGCCATGGCGCCTGGCTGCATGAGGCCGCACACGGGCGCGACGAGCGGCCGGTGGTGACGCACAGCGAGCCCGTGAGCATGAGCCGGGAGACCACGTTCGAGCGCGACCTGCATGCGCGGCACGACCGTGAGCTGCTGGGCCGCATCTTCACGCGACTGTGCCAGCAGGTGGCCGACGACTTGGCCCGCAAGGGCTATGTGGGCCGCACGATCGGCATCAAGTTGCGCTTCGATGACTTCAAGACCGTCACGCGCGACCACACGCTGGAGCAGTACACCGCCGACGCCCAGGTCATCCGCCACGCGGCCGGGCAGTGCCTGAAGCGGGTGGATCTGCAACGCCGTCTGCGCTTGTTGGGAGTGCGGGTGGGCTCGCTGCGCAAGGCGGGCCCCCTACCCCCGATCACCGCCCCCCAGGTGCAAGCGCTCAGACCGGCCTCTACCCTGCCGCTGTTCGGCGACCCCGACGACGGGGTTTGAAGCTGCGCCACGGGGGCGTGCATCCGGTTTGCAGGCGGATGCGTATCAGCGCAGCACCAGTGCCGCACGGGGCGGCACTTCCAGCAGGAGACCCGGATGAAGAAACTCGTTTGTCGTTGTTGGGCGGCCGCCGCCGTGCTGGCGCCGGCGCTGGCCTGGGCGCAAGCCCCCGCCGATTCCCCCACCGTCGCTGGCCGGCAAGGCAAGCTGCTGCTGACCGGCGGGGTGAGCAGCATCGACGGCGCGGCCGGCGGTGGCCTCACGCCTTGGGCCGTGATCGCTGGGCCAGGCACGCAAGGCCAATGGGGCGTCACGGCCCATCTCTCACGCCTGAAGACGCAGGACTATGGACTGACCACTTACGGCGCGGCGCTGGGGTGGGATGACCGTTGGGAAGTCTCGCTGGCGCGCCAGAACTTCGACGCTGGCGTGGTGGTGCCTGGCACGACGCTCAAACTGGACATTGCCGGGCTGAAATTGCGCGTGGCCGGCGAGGCCATCCTGGATGCCGATACGTGGATGCCGCAGGTGGCCGTGGGCCTGGAATACAAGCACCTGGAGCCCGGGGCGGCCGTGGGCGGGGTGCTCGATGCGGTAGGGGCCAAGCGCCATGGGGTCGATGCGTATGTGAGTGCCACCAAGCTGTTTCTGGCCCAAGGCGTGCTGGTCAATGGCACGCTGCGCGCCACGCGGGCCAACCAGAATGGCCTGCTGGGTTTCGGCAGCGCCGAGCATCACCACTATCGATTCCGCCCGGAAGTGTCGGTGGCCTGGCTGCTGCGCCGTGACCTGGCGGTGGGCGCCGAGTACCGCGCCAAGCCGAACAACCTGGCCTTCGCCGGCAGCGCCTTCCGGGAAGACGCCTGGCGCGATGTGTTCATGGTCTGGGCGCCAAGCAAGCACGCTTCGTTCACCTTGGCCTATGTGGAACTGGGCCATGTGGTGGGCCAGAACAACCAGCGCGGAGCGTATGCCTCGCTGCAATTGGCTTACTGATTCCACGAATGCCGTTGGAAAGGATGCTCGATGAAGTTCCTGTTGTGCTGCGCGGCCTGGGTGGCCGCGGTGACTGTCTCCCCCACGACCATGGCGCAAACGGCCAGCTCTGCCGCCGCAACGGCCGACGCCAGCCTGTACCACGCGCTGGGCGGCCAGGCCGGTCTGGCGCGTTTGGTGGATCGCTTTTGGGATGAGTTGAAGGCTGATGCCCGCATGGCGCCGTTTTTTGCCAACGTCAACCCCGTTCCATTCAAGCAGCGCCTGGCCGAACAGTTGTGTGAGGTCTCGGGCGGGCCGTGTGTCTACCGTGGTGCCGACATGAAGACCGCCCACAGTGGCATCGACGTGACACGCGCGGACTTCAACGCGCTGGTGGAGGTGCTGCAGCGTGCGATGGATGCCCAGGACATCGGCTTTCGGGTGCAGAACCGACTGCTGGCACGCCTGGCGCCGATGCATCGTGACGTGGTGAACGTGCGATGAGCCGATCGGCCTTGCTTTCCTGGCCTACCGCATTGGCGCTGGCCTTGGGCGTGGGCGGCGCAGCCGGTGCTGCAACGCTGCGCGTGACGGTGACCGACCGCCAGGGCGAGCCGGCGGCCAATGTCGCGGTGGTGGTGCTGCCAGACCGCCCGGTGGCACACCCGGCGGCGTCCCCCATCACGACGGTGGTGACGCAGGAACGAATGCAATTCGTGCCGATGGTGACGATGGTGCGCCCAGGCAGCACGGTGCGCTTCACCAACCGCGACAGCTTCGATCACCATGTGCGAGGGCTGGGGCCAGCCCACAGTTTCGAGCTGCGTGTCAATGCACGAGCGGCACCGGGCGAGCCCGTGCCGGAGGTCACGCTCACCCACCCCGGGCCGCTGAGCCTGTCATGCCATTTGCACTCGACGATGCGTGGCGGGCTGTATGTGAGCGAATCGCCTTGGTTCGGCGTGACCGATGAGCAAGGACGGGTCGAGATCACGGCGCTGCCGGCCGGGCCCTATCGGGTGAAGCTGTGGCACCCGGAGCAGTTCCTCGACCAGACCGACACCGCCGCTGAAGTCCCGGCCGAGGCCACCACGCTCACGCACGCGGCCCGACTCAATTTCACACCACGCAAGCGCCGCACGCGCTAGGCACGCATGCGGATGGCTTCGGCACGGTAGCATGCGGCCCATGCACGCGCCGAGGTCCCTGCGTTTTCCGTCCATCGAAGGTCTGCGCGCCTTCGAGGCGGTGGCTCGGCTGGGCAGTTTCGAGCGCGCCAGCGAGGAGCTGCACATCACCGCCAGCGCAGTGAGCAAGCGCGTGGCCGCACTGGAAGAGCATTTGGACACCGCGCTGCTGGTGCGCTCTGGCAGAAGTCTGAGCTTGACGGCCGCCGGCAAGGAGTACTTGGAACAGGTGCGCGCGGCCTTGGAGCTGCTGGCGGCCGTGCCATTGCACCGACGCGGCCCCGCCGCGCGAACCCGGTTGCGGGTGTGCGCGCCGCCCACTTTTGCGCGGCAGATTCTCGTGCCGCATCTTCAGGACTACACCGAGGCGCACCCCGACGTGGATTTGGAGGTGGTGTTGTCCATCCCGTATCTCGACCCCGGCACGATGCAGGCCGATGTACAGGTGCGCCACGGCGACGCCACGGCGGCCGGCGGCACGCTGCTGATGGACGACGTGGTGACGCCGATGGCTTCCCCGGCGCTGCTGGGCCGCCTGCCACCGCTGCGCACGCCGGCCGACCTGCTGGGCGCGCCGCTGTTGCGCACCCCGCTGGAACCTTGGGCGCCATGGTGGGCTGCTGCCGGGCTGCGGGCTCCAGAACCGACGCAAGGCCCCAAGCTCGTGGACCTGGGCCTGCTGCTGGAGGCTGCCGTCAGCGGGCAAGGCATTGCGCTTGCGCGGCCGACGCTGGCGCGCCATTGGCTGGCCTCGGGCGCGCTGGTGCCGCTGTTTGCGCTGACGGCCCGGCCTTCGCATCACTACTATCTGATGCCTCATGCCCACAACGGTGCGGCAGCCGAGTTTGCACAGTGGCTGCACTCGGTGTGCGCACGGGTCGTGCAGGAAGCAGCAGCGCTGCTGCCGGCCGCCGACGTTTCTTCGGGCAAGCCCTGAAGGATTTTCCGCGACAGAAATGCCCGCTGCGGCTTAGCATCGGTCGCCCAGAACAAGGAGACCGCATGCCCACCATCACTCACATCGAAGACCTGCGCGTGCTGGCCCAAAAGCGTGTACCGCGCATGTTCTACGACTATGCCGACTCCGGGTCGTGGACCGAAAGCACCTACCGCGCCAACGAGGCCGATTTCCAGAAAATCAAGCTGCGCCAGCGCGTGGCGGTGAACATGGAAGGCCGCAGCATCCGCACGCAGATGATCGGCCAAGAGGTGGCCATGCCGGTGGCCCTGGCGCCCACGGGGCTGACCGGGATGCAGCATGCCGACGGCGAGATCCTGGCTGCACGGGCCGCCAAGGCGTTTGGAGTGCCTTTCACCTTGTCCACGATGAGCATCTGCTCGATCGAAGACGTGGCCCAAGCCACCGGGCACCATCCGTTCTGGTTCCAGCTCTATGTGATGCGGGACCGCGAGTTCATCGAGCGGCTGATCGACCGCGCCAAAGCCGCGAACTGCTCGGCGCTGATGCTCACGCTGGACTTGCAAATCCTGGGTCAGCGCCACAAGGACATCAAGAACGGCCTGTCGGCGCCGCCCAAACCCACGATCCGCAACCTCCTGAACCTCGCCACCAAGCCACGTTGGTGCCTCGGCATGCTGGGCACGAAGCGCCGCACCTTCGGCAACATCGTGGGTCACGCCAAGGGAGTGGGCGATCTGTCTTCGCTGTCCTCCTGGACGGCCGAGCAGTTCGACCCCAAGCTCAACTGGGCCGACGTGGAGTGGATCAAGAAGCGCTGGGGCGGCAAGCTCATCCTCAAAGGCATTCTCGACGTGGAAGACGCCCGGCTGGCGGCCGACAGCGGCGCCGATGCGCTGGTCGTCTCCAATCACGGAGGGCGCCAGCTCGACGGGGCGCCCTCGTCCATCGAAGCGCTGCCGGCCATTGTCGATGCCGTGGGTGATCGCATCGAGGTGTGGTTGGACGGTGGCATCCGCAGCGGCCAAGACGTGCTCAAGGCCATCGCGCTGGGGGCCAAAGGCACGTTGATCGGGCGCGCCTTCCTCTATGGCCTGGGCGCGATGGGCGAGGCCGGGGTCACGCGCTGCTTGGAGATCATCGCCAAGGAGCTGGACCTGACCATGGCGTTTTGCGGACGCACCGACATCCGCACCGTGGACCGCAGCATCCTGTGGCCGGGGACGTATCCGACGGCACGCTGACCCGAGGTGGGGCGGTGCGCTCGCTCACGGGCGAGGCCAGGCCCCCTCAGCCGGACTTCGACGCCTCGAGCGCCGCGCGCACCAGCGCCTGCACCAGCGCCGTGTCCACCGGCTGGCGCAGACGGCACTTCAGGTGCCGCAGGCTTTTGCCCGTGCCTTCGAGCTTCGGGAACTGGGCGGCCAAGGCCGCCCCGTTGAAGAACTGGAGGTTGACGTGGCTCTTGTGCGCCACGATGGCCATCAGATTGTCGCGCCCGGTCATGAAGACCAGATTGCCCCATTTCACCGACTGCAACAGCGCTGGGGCCGCCTCGAGCACCGCCCGCTGCAAGGCCTGAGCCGTTTCACGCTGCTCTGGGGTCAGCGTGTCGAAATAGGCCGCCACCAGGGCATTGGGACGCACTGTGCCTCTCATCGCACCGATCCTGACACGCAAGGCGTGAGCATGCTGCGTTCCCCCGTGGGCATCATTCTCCGTGCATGACTCCTCGACCGACCCATGGTAACGCTGCACCCCAGCAGACGCCAAGGCATTCGTCCCCCTCAGTGCGGGGTCGCTGGCAGATCGAAGGCGTAACGCGCGAACAAGGCATCGGCCTTGGCGCGCAGTTCGGGATGGCCCGAGCGCAGCCCGCGGGCCAGGCATTGCGCAGCATAACGCCGATCGAAGAGCATGCGCGCCGTGGACACCGTGTACCCGGCCTCGCTCATGAGGGCCTTGAAGCGGGCCAGATCCAGCAGGTCATGGGGGCCCACGCCGCTTTGGGCCTGGGGCGTCAGCGGGCGAACCAGGGCCTCGCGCAGTTCATCGGGTGAGCCATCGAAGGTCTTGATGACCTCGAAGGCCGTGGTGCGGAACTCGGTGGGCAGTTCCTCATAGTGTTCGACCACCTCGGGCAATGGCAGATGCATGGTTCGAGCCTCCCTCGGCGGGCACGCAAAGCGCCGCATGGATGGGACATGCCCGCACTGTAGTGCCGCCGGGGCTGGGACAAAGGCTCGAAAAGGCATCCAAAGTGGCGGCTTCATGTCTTGGGCAGTGTGACGCCCGTTTGCCCTTGATACTTGCCGCCGCGGTCTTTGTAGCTGGTTTCGCACACCTCGTCGCTTTCGAAGAACAGCACCTGCGCACACCCCTCGCCAGCGTAGATCTTGGCCGGCAGTGGCGTGGTGTTGGAAAACTCCAGCGTGACGTAGCCTTCCCACTCGGGCTCGAAAGGCGTGACATTGACGATGATGCCGCAGCGCGCATAGGTGCTCTTGCCCAGGCAGATGGTCAGCACGTTGCGCGGAATGCGGAAGTACTCCACCGTGCGCGCCAACGCAAAGCTGTTGGGCGGGATGATGCACACATCGCCGTGGAAGTCCACGAAGCTTTTCTCGTCGAAGTTCTTCGGATCGACCACGGTGCTGTGCACGTTGGTGAAGATCTTGAATTCGGGCGCACAGCGGATGTCGTACCCATAGCTGCTGGTGCCGTAGCTGACGATGCGCCGACCATCTTCGGCCTGGCGCACTTGGGCCGGCTCGAAAGGCTCGATCATGCCGTACTGTTCGGCCATGCGGCGGATCCACTTGTCGCTCTTGATGCTCATCTCGACTCCCGAAGAAGTGCGCGCATTGTAGGCAGCTACGCCCCAAGCTGAGGCCGCATGGCCATCAAATGCTCGTACATGGCCTGGGCCGCCACCGACAGCGCGCGGTCGCGGCGGCGCAAGAGAAAAATGTGTCGCCTCAGGCCCTTGGCCTGGATCGGCCGCGTGACGAGTTGGGGATGCGCGAAGTGGAACAAAGTCAGCGCCGGCACCAGGGTCACGCCCAGCCCAGCGCGCACCATGCCGGCCACGGTGCTGAGCTGCTCCAACTCCATCACCGTGTGGAGCCGACGGGGATAGACGGCCGCCTCCACATGCTGGCGCACGCTACTGCTGCGCGCCAATTGGATCACCGGATAAGGCGCCAGATCGGCCAGGCGCAGCGCCGGCTTGCCGGCCAGCGGATGATCGCAACGACACACCAGATGGAAACCATCGCTGCAAAACGGCTCGGCGCGCAGCTCGGGTGTGTCCAGGCGGCTGGCCGCCAGCGCCAGATCGGCATGCCCCACACGCAAGCGCTCGATGCACGCTTGCGACAACACATCGGCCACTTCCAGCTCGATGCCCGGATGCTGCGCGCGGAAGTGCGCCAGCACTTCGGGCAACCACCCCGCCGCCAGGGCCGGCAGCACCGCCAGGGCCACCCGCCCCCGGCGTTTGGCCACGCGCTCGCGCAAATCGGACAACGCCTCCTGCGCCTCGTGCAGCACCCGGCGTGCCGACACCTCGAACGCGCGTCCTTCGGCGGTGAGCTCCACGCTGCGGGTGGTGCGGTCGAACAGCCGAGCGCCGACGCCGTCCTCCAGATCCCGGATCAAGGCGCTGAAGGCCGGCTGCGACAAATGCACGCGCGCCGCGGCTCGGGTGAAGTGCCGCTCTTCGGCCAGCGCCAGGAACGCGCGCAGCTGCCGCATCGACAAATTGATTTCCATGAGCAATCAATCTATCTCAAATTTCGATTTCACAAATCAAATTCCGCCTCCTACAGTGGCGCCATGGTCTGCTGTCCTCCTTCCTTGCGCGTGGGCTGCGCCGCCGGCTTCTCCGGCGACCGCATCGATGCGGCCCTGCCAGTGGTCCAAGCGCTGGCGGCCAGTGGCTCACCGGCGGTGCTGATCTTCGAGACCTTGGCCGAGCGCACGCTGGCACTGGCCCAATTGGCGCGTCGAGACGACCCGCAAGCCGGCTTCGAGCCGCTGCTGGAGCCCATGCTGCGCCCGGTGCTGGGGCCATGCCTGGAGGCCGGCATCCGCATCGTGAGCAATTTCGGCGCCGCCCATCCGCACGGCGCGGCGCGGTGCATCCAGGCATGGGCCCGTCAGGACGGCCTGCGCGTGCCGCGCATCGCCGTCATCGAAGGCGACGCCCTCGACAGCCCCACACAACGCCACCTGCTGCAAGAGGCCCTGGGCGATGCCCTGCCCTCGGGCCCGTGGATCAGCGCCAACGCCTACTTGGGGGCCGAAGCGATCGCGGCGGCTTTGCAAGCCGGCGCCGACATCGTGGTGGCCGGGCGCGTGGCCGATCCCTCCCTCACCTTGGGCCCCGCCGTGGCGCATTTCGGCTGGGCCTGGGACGATTGGGACCGCCTGGCCGGCGCCACCATGGCCGGCCATTTGCTGGAATGCGGCGCGCAGGTCACCGGCGGCTACTTTGCCGACCCGGGGTACAAGGACGTCCCCGACTTGGCCCATCTGGGCTATCCGATCGCCGAGATCGACGCCGACGGTCAGTGCATCCTCACCAAACCCCCGGGTACTGGCGGTTGCGTGACCGAACGCACGGTCAAAGAGCAGCTGCTGTATGAAGTGCACGACCCGGCCGCCTACCTCACCCCCGACGTGGTGGCCGATCTGACGCAAGCCCGGGTGGACACGGTCGCGCCCGATCGTGTGCGGCTCAGCGGCGTGCGCGGGCATGCCCGCCCCACGCACTTGAAGGCCACGGTGTGCTACGAAAACGGCTGGCTGGCCGAAGGCGAAATCTCCTATGCCGGGGCGCGGGCCGAGGCACGCGCCCGGCTGGCCGCCGACATCCTGCGCCAGCGTCTGCAGGGCCTGGGCCGACTGCGCATCGATTTGATCGGAGTGGCCAGCCTCATGGCCGATGACGACGGACGCTGGCTGGCCGCTCACTCACCGGGAGAGGCCAAAGACGTGCGTTTGCGCGTGGCCTTGCAGCATGCCCAGCGCCGCGCGGCCGAAACCCTGACCCGCGAGGTGACCGCGCTGTACACCTGCGGGCCTGCCGGCGGCGGCGGGGTGCGCACCTGGCTGCGGCCACGGCTAGGCACGGTCTCGTGCCTGATCCCCCGCGAGGCCGTGCCCTGTGGCTTCGTGATGCTCGATGAGGGAGATCCGACATGAGTTGCGCCTCCATGCGAGTGCCCCTGTACCGGCTGGCGCATGGCCGCACCGGAGACAAAGGGGACCGCTCCAACATCAGCCTCATCGCCTGGCACCCCGCCTTGTGGCCGGTGCTGGTGGATCAAGTCACCGAGGCGGTCGTGGCCGAACGCTTCGCTCACCGCCGACCCAGCGGGGTCAAGCGCTACTTGTTGCCACAGCTGCACGCCATGAACTTCGTGCTCGATCACGTCCTGGACGGCGGCGTCAACGAATCACTCAACCTGGACGCTCACGGCAAGGCCTTGGTGTTCTGGCTGCTGGACTTGCCGGTGAGCCTGCCGTCCTGCCTGCGCCCTTACCTGGCCGGCCCGCCGGGCCCGGACCTCTGACCTGCCCATTCGCCCCACCACCCGAGGAGACTTCCCCATGACCGCCATGAACCGTCGCCGATGCCTTGCCGCAGCCGCCTTGCTCTTGCTGGGGGCATCCCCGGCCTGGGCTTTTCCAGAGCGCCCGGTGACCTTCATCGTGCCGTTTGCCGCCGGCAGCGCCACCGACCAGCTGGCCCGCGCGCTGGGCCAGTCCTTCAGCGCCGACACGCAACAACCCGTGGTCATCGAAAACCGCGCCGGCGCCAGCGGCATGCTCGCCGCCCAGGCGGCCGCTCGTGCACCGGCCGACGGCCACACCGTGCTGATCACCACCAACACCACCCATGCGGCCAATGTGCACTTGTACAAAAAACTGGGGTACGACCCGGTGAAGGACTTCGCCCCAGTCACAGCGCTGGGCCGCGGCGGGCAAGTGCTGGTGGTCCATCCGTCCCAGCCCTTCAAGACCGTGGCCGAGCTGGTCGAGCATGCCCGTCACAACCCGGGCCAGCTCAGCTTTGGCAGCGGCAGCTCCTCCAGCCGGGTGGCAGGCGAACTGTTCCAGCAAATGGCCAAAGTCCGGCTGCTGCACGTGCCCTACAAGAGCAATCCGCAAGCCATCACCGACCTGATCGGCGGACAAATCCAGCTGATGTTTGCCGACATGTCCACCGGCGTGCCACAGATCCAAGCCGGCAAACTGCGTGCGTTGGGTGTCACGGCGGCCAAGCGCTCCGCGCTGCTGCCGCAGGTGCCCACCATCGCCGAAAGCGGCGTGCCCGGGTATGAAATGGGCTATTGGTTTGCCGCGTATGTCCCGGCTGGCACCCCGGCTGCCGTGGTGCAAAAGCTCAACGAGCTGCTCATTCGCGGGACGACCAGCCCAGCGGCCAAAGCCTTCTTCGAGGCCAGCGGTTCGGAGCCCTTCACCACCACGCCCGAAGGTTTGGCCCAGTTCCAGGCCGCAGAAACCCGCAAATGGGGCCAAATCATCCGTGCCGCCGGGATCGAGCCGGAGTGAACCTGCTGCGACGGCCTGCTGCCCCCCAAGAGACAGCGCACGACACCGCGCACATACCCGGGAAAACCCTGAACCTATCAGGTCGGTCTTGTCGAAAGATTGAGGCCTGAGCACCCATCATTTGCCTGCCGTTCCTGTTCTTGGGGAGACCGCCATGCGCAGCGCCCTCGATTTGTTGACCCAGTACGCCGCTTATCACCGCGATCGCCGCAACATTGCCACCCATTTCGTGGGCGTCCCGTTGATCGTGTTTGCCGTGGGCACCTTGTTGGCTCGCCCCCAATTCGATGTGGCCGGTTGGCCGCTGACGCCGGCTTGGGTGCTGTTTGCGCTGACGGCGCTGTGGTATCTCAGCCGTCACTGGGTGCTGGGCCTGACCACCAGTGTGGCCGTGGGGGTCTTGATCGGACTGGGCCATCTGGTGGCCGCCAGCAGCACCAGCATTTGGTTGGCCACCGGCATCGGCACCTTCGTGGTGGGCTGGATCATCCAGTTCATCGGCCACTACTACGAAGGTCGCAAGCCCGCGTTCGTGGACGATCTCATCGGCCTGTTGGTCGGGCCGATGTTCGTGGTGGCCGAGGCCATGTTTGCCGCGGGTTGGAACCGGGAGATGCTCGCACGCATCGAGCAAAAAGCCGGGCCCACGATCGTGCGCGATCTGGCCAACGCCCGCCCCTGAAAGCCAACGCCTCTTCAGCCCTGGCGGCCCGGCGCCGAACGGCGCTCCTGCGGTGTCCAGGGCTGCGGCGCCGGCGGAACCAAGTCCGGCTCGGCGATGAAGCGTTCCTGCCCACAGTAGAGCAGAAAGTGCCGCTGCGTGCAGCGCGCAAACAGCGCCATGCCCAGTTGCACTGCCAAACGGTGGCCCATCTCGGTGATGCCCGAGCGTGAAACCACGATGGCCACGCCCATCTGAGCGGCCTTGATGACCATCTCACTCGTCAGGCGACCGGTGGTGTAGAGAATCTTGCCCCGTCCTTCGACGGCATGCAGCCACATCCAGCCGGCAATCGCGTCCAGTGCATTGTGGCGCCCCACATCTTCGGTGAACAGCAACAGCTCGCTGCCTGCGAACAAGGCGCAACCGTGCACCGAACCGGCGCTTTTATAAATGGTGTCATGCCGGCGCATGGCATCGAGCAAGTCGTACAACGTGCTCTGCGAAATCCGCGTGTCGCCGAGTCGGATCTGGTCGATCTCGTCCATCAGACCGCCGAACACCGTGCCCTGACCGCAGCCGGTGGTGACGATGCGCCGCGCCGTGCGCGCCTCCAGGTCGGGCACACCCCCGCGGGTGGTGATCGCGCAAGCGTTCACCTCCCAGTCCACTTGCACGCTGGCGATGTGCTCGATGCCAGGCACCAGGCGCTGGTTCTTCAGGTAGCCCAGCGCCAACAGCTCGGGATGCGCGCCCATGGTCATCAAGGTGACCAGTTCACGCCGATCCAGGTACAGCGTGAGATCACGCTCGGCGGGCATCTCCACCTCACGCGGCTGACCATATTCATCGACGACCGTGACGCGGTGCGTGAAACGGGTGGAGGCCTGGCTGAGCTCAGGGCGCAGGTCGGGACGAGCAGTCATGGATGAAAGCATATCGGCAAGGCCAGGCCGCAGGCTGCCGCAGCAGCCCGCCGCAAGGACGCTTCACGCCTGGGCGGCCGGCTTGCCCGCGGCGGCCTGGTGGGACGTGGAGCGTTGCGCCGGGATCTTGCCCGCCTGGATATCACGGTACCACAGCTCGTGATGCTCCTTGGCCCAGGTCTCATCGACATAGCCTGTCTTCATGGCCTGGTACGCCCCCTGAGTGCCCAGAGTGCCCATGTAGATGTGGCCCAGGAACGCGGCCATCATCAGCACCGCGGCACTGGCATGGATCATGTGGGCGATTTGCATCTCGCCGCGCGTGTACAGCAGCCCGGGCACGAGCTTGTCGAGCACCAGGCCCGAGGCCACCACGATCAAGCCCAGCAAGAACACCCCGCCCCAAAACAGCAGCTTCTCGCCGGCATTGAAACGGTGTGAGGGCACATGGGCGCCAGTGAACAAGCCACCCCCCTTGGCCAGCCAAACGAGGTCATGTGTGCTCGGCCAGTTGTCTTTGACGAAGGTGAGGATGACCACCACCAGCGAGACGGCGAACAAGGGCCCGGCGAAGTTGTGGATGGTTTTCATCGCATAGGCCAGCCAGCCGAACAAGGTGCCACCGAGGATGGGCAACAGGAAGAATTTGCCAAAAGCCATCACGATGCCCGAGATGGCCAGTGCCACGAAAGCGATCGCATTGGTCCAGTGCGCTGCACGCTCGAAATAGGTGAAACGCTCGATCCGCCGCCCCGTCTCGGGCTGACTCAGCTTGATGGGGCCCTTGGTGAAATAGAACAAGGCCAGGGCCAGCAGCACGATGAGCAGCAGCGCCCCTCCATAAGGCAAGATCCACTGGTTGCGCACCTGCCGCCAGGCCTCACCCGCGGTGGTGTGCTTGGAGCCGGGGTATTGCACCAGCGATTGGATCAGCACGCCTTTTTCCACCCCGGGCAGGCTGGTGTAGCCACTTTGCTGGCCCGACTCGCGCACGGCACGCCAAAACGGCGCATTGTTGCCAGGTTGCGAGACCGCTCGCTGGGCATTGGTGTCCTCCGGCTTCGGGTCGGCCGGGGCCACATAGCCCTCGGGAGCGCCACGGGTGGCCGCCGGCGCAGCGCTTTGGGCGCCGACGCTCACGGACAGCGACAGCATCGCAGCGATCGTCAGACCCTGGAGTAAGCGAAACATGGCGTGTCCTCCGTCGCGTGCACGCAGCCCGCTAGTTGATGCGCGAGTACTCGTTCTGCCCGGCCACGCGACGGCGCATCTGTTCTTGCCAAGCGGCCGGGTCCCCGGGCTTCCAGCCCGGGGCGACGAACGGATTGGCCGCCCCCTGCCAAGCCGGGCTGTCGCTGCCCTTGAGGGGTGCCTTGGCGGTTTGCTCGGTCTGCCCGCAGGCGGCCAAGCCCACGACCAGCCCCAGTCCCAACGCAACCAGAGGTCGGCGGCTCATGACTTGGCTCCTTCCTTGACGGGCGTCTGGCCACTGCTTTGGGTCGGTCGGCCATAGGCCGTGCCCCAACCCCAAACCTCGCTGCCCTTGCCGCGGTGCAGCACGCGGGTGCGGAAGATGTCGGCCACCACGTCGCCGTCACCGCCCAGCAAGGCTTTGGTCGAGCACATCTCGGCACAGGCCGGCAGCTTGCCTTCGGCCAGGCGATTGCGCCCGTACTTTTCGAACTCGGCTTGCGAGCCGCTCTTTTCGGGGCCGCCGGCGCAGAAGGTGCATTTGTCCATCTTGCCGCGCAGACCGAAAGTTCCATTGGCCGGGAACTGCGGCGCCCCGAACGGACAGGCATAGGAGCAATACCCACAGCCGATGCAGATGTCTTTGTCATGCAACACCACGCCTTCTTCGGTGCGGTAGAAGCAATCCACCGGGCACACCGCCATGCAAGGCGCATCGCTGCAGTGCATGCAAGCCACCGAGATGCTGCGCTCACCGGGCTGGCCATCGTTCATCGTGACCACGCGGCGGCGGTTGACGCCCCAGGGCACGTCATGCTCGGCCTTGCAGGCAGTGACGCAGCCATTGCATTCGATGCAGCGCTCGGCATCGCAGATGAATTTCATTCGAGCCATGGGGTTCTCCTGTCAGCCGGCCGTCGCTCAGGCGCTCGCCCGTTCGATCTGGCAGACCGTGGTCTTGGTCTCCTGCATCATCGTCACGGCGTCGTAGCCGTAGGTGGTCGCGGTGTTGACGGCCTCGCCACGCACCACGGGAGCCGCCCCCTCGGGGTAGTAGCGCAGCAAGTCCTGGCCCTGCCAGTGGCCCGAGAAATGGAAGGGCAGGAAGACCGTGTGGCGATCGACCCGCTCGGTGACCAGTGCCTTGACACGGATGCGCGCGCCGGTCGGGGTGCTCACCCACACCATGTCCCCGGGACGGATGCCACGGTCGTTGGCAGTGGCTGGGTTGATCTCGACGAACATGTCTTGCTGCAACTCGGCCAACCAGGGGTTGGAGCGGGTTTCCTCGCCACCGCCTTCGTACTCGACCAGACGGCCCGACGTCATGATCAGTGGGAAGCGCTGACCAATGTCCTTGTTCTGGTCCTGCAAGGTCTTGAACAGCGTGGGCAGACGCCAGAAGGTCTTGTCCGCATGGGTCGGATACTTCTCCACCAGATCGGGCCGCGTCGAATAGATGGGCTCGCGGTGCTGCGGAATGGCATCCGGGAAGTTCCAAACGACCGCCCGCGCCCGGGCATTGCCAAAGGGGTGGCAGCCGTGGTTCTTCATCACCACACGGATGATGCCGCCGGACAAGTCGGTCTTCCAGTTCTTGCCTTCGGCGGCTTGCTGCTCTTCGGGGGTGAGTTCGCCCCACCACCCCAGCTTCTTCAGCAGCACGTCGTCGAATTCGGGATAGCCTGTGGTGATGTCCGCTCCGAGAGAGTGAGACCCGTCTGCGGCCAACAGCGACACGCCATCACGCTCGACACCGAAATTGGCGCGGAAGTTGCCACCGCCGTCCATCACATGCTTGGAGGTGTCGTAGAGATTGGGCGTGCCGGGGTGCTTCAACTCGGGGGTACCGTAGCAAGGCCAGGGCAGGCCGAAGTAATCGCCATCGAGCACGTAGCCGGTCTCCTTGTCCACCCCGCCCTTGGCACGCAGGGTCTTGACGTCGAAGACATGCATGTTGCGCATGTGCGCCTTCAGCCGTTCGGGGCTTTGGCCGGTGTAGCCGATGGTCCACACGCCCCGGTTGATCTCACGCAGGATGGACTCGGGTTCGGGCTCCAGCATGCCGCCCTTGCCAGGCACCATCTTGTAGTTCTTGACCAGCTCTTTGCCAAAGCCGAGCTTCTCGGCCAGCTGGTACATGATCATGTGGTCGGTGCGCGATTCCCACAGCGGCTCGATGACTTTCTCGCGCCATTGGATGGAGCGGTTGGACGCGGTGCACGAGCCCGAGGTCTCGAACTGCGTGGTGGCTGGCAGCAGGTAAACGGCGCGGTTCGGATTGAGGTCTTCGGGCTTGCCAGGCATGGCCGCCATCGCGGCCGTGGCCGATGGGAAGGGATCGATGACGACCAGCAGATCGAGCTTGTCCATCGCCCGCTTCATTTCCAGCCCGCGAGACTGTGAGTTGGGGGCGTGGCCCCAGAAGAACAGCGCTTTGAGATTGCTGCCTTGCTCGATCAGCTCGGGTTTCTCCAGCACGCCGTCGATCCACCGCGACACGGTCATGCCGGACTTGGTCATCATGTTGGGTGCGTAGCGCGACTTCAGCCATTCATAGTCCAGGCCCCAGACCTTGGCGAAATGCTTCCACGAACCTTCGGCCAGGCCATAGTAGCCCGGCAGCGAGTCGGGGTTGGGCCCCACATCGGTGGCGCCTTGCACGTTGTCGTGGCCGCGGAAGATGTTCGCCCCCCCACCGGACACACCGATGTTGCCCAGGGCCAGCTGCAAGATGCATGATGCGCGCACCATCGCATTGCCGATCGTGTGCTGCGTTTGCCCCATGCACCACACGATGGTCGAGGGCCGGTTTTCGGCCATGGTCTTGGCCACTTGAAAGACCTCGGCCTCGGGCACACCGCAGACTTCCTCGACCTTGTCGGGCGTCCACTTGGTCATCACCTCTTCGCGCACCTTGTCCATGCCATAGACGCGGTCGGCGATGTACTTCTTGTCTTCCCAGCCATTCTTGAAGACGTGGTAGAGCACGCCAAACAGAAAGGCGATGTCGGTGCCGGAGCGGATGCGCACGTACTGATCGGCCTTGGCGGCCGTGCGGGTGAAGCGCGGGTCGACGACGATCATCTTGCAGCCGTTTTCCTTGGCATGCAGCATGTGCAACATCGACACCGGATGCGCCTCGGCAGCGTTGGAGCCGATGTACAGCGCCGCCTTGGCGTTTTGCATGTCGTTGTAGGAATTGGTCATCGCGCCATAGCCCCAGGTGTTGGCCACACCGGCCACCGTGGTGGAATGGCAGATGCGCGCCTGGTGGTCGCAGTTGTTGCTGCCCCACAGGCTCATCCATTTGCGCAGGAGATAGGCTTGCTCGTTGTTGTGTTTGCTGGAACCCACGACGAACAAGGCATCGGGCGTGCTGGTTTCGCGCAACTTCAATAGTTTGGCCGCGATCTCATCGAGCGCTTGGTCCCAGCTGATGCGCTGGTACTTGCCGTTGACCAGCTTCATCGGGTACTTCAAGCGGTACTCGCCGTGGCCGTGTTCGCGCACGGCCGCCCCTTTGGCGCAGTGGGAGCCCAGATTGATCGGCGAGTCGAACACGGGTTCTTGGCGAACCCACACCCCGTTTTCCACCACGGCGTCGATTGCACAGCCGACCGAACAGTGGCCGCACACCGTGCGTTTGACCTCCACCTTGGGCGCGGCCGCCGAAGCCGCAGCAGGGTCAGCCGCCTGCGCCTTCTTCACCAAGCTGAGTTGCGAGGCGGCCAACCCCACGCCCAGCCCCAAGCCGGAGCGACGCAAAAACGCGCGGCGATCCATGGTGGGCACGGCGCGGGCCACGCCGCGCGCAAGGCTGGTCACGAGCGAGGACGACCCCCGATCGACCGGCGTGACGCTGGAAGATTTCCGAGTGAGCAACATGGCGGCTCCTGAGACTGCAAAGCGATGAGACGGACGACAGGGCAGCAGCCACGGCCGCCCCAGCCTGCGGCGCCCTCCTCAGACACGAGCGGTCTGGTAGTAGCGCTGAACGTGCTCCGTCAGCCGGTAGCCGGCTCGCCGGTCCGGCTGCGGCTCGCTTGGGGCCGCTGCCGGCGGTTCCTCACGCATGGGCACCACGCTGGCCACCGCTGCCGCCGCAGCGATCGAGCCCGCACCGGCAAACAGGCGCCGGCGGCTCAGGGGGGTTTGAGACGCTTTCATCGTGGTCTCCTATCGGGGCGACCTGCGCGCTCCCCTGGGGCGGGGACACGGCGGTCTTTGGTGTGAGAGTTCAGCTATGTTATTCCTCTGGCCCCGGCTGTAATGCGGGTTTGCGAGCATAGAGGCCGCATTTCGCACCAATGCGGCGGTACAGACCACCCCCCTGTGCGCTCTTCGAGCTTGCGGCAGTGCAGCACTTGCAACAAGCTGAACGCCGCGCCCTTGGACGATGGGCTCAAAACGTGCCTGGATAGGCCCCGCCGTCGAGCAGCCAGTTCTGCCCGGTGATATAGCCCGCCTGCTGGCTGCACAAGAAGGCGCACACGGCACCGAACTCCTCGGCCGTGCCAAAGCGCCGTGCGGGAATGCCCTGCAGGCGGCGCTGCACAGCCTGGTCCAGATCGATGCCCGCTTTTTGTGCGCCGGCGGCCAAGGTCTTGCGCAAGCGGTCGGTGTCGAACGCCCCAGGCAGCAGGTTGTTGATCGTCACATTGCGAGCGGCGATGCCGCTGCGCGCCAGTCCAGCCACGAAGCCGGTGAGCCCGCTGCGGGCGCCATTGGACAGCCCCAACACATCGATGGGCGCCTTCACCGCCCCGGAGGTGATGTTGACGATGCGCCCAAACCCACGCGCAGCCATGCCATCGACGGTGGCCTTGATCAGCTCGATGGGGGTGAGCATGTTGGCCTCCAGGGCCTGAAGCCACTCCTCGCGCCCCCAGTCCCGGAAGTCGCCGGGTGGCGGGCCGCCCGCGTTGTTCACGAGGATGTCCACCTGCGGGCAGGCGGCCAGCGCCGCAGCGCGGCCCTCGGGCGTGGTGATGTCACCGCAGACGGTGCGCACCTGGCCTCGACCGAGCGCACGCAGTTGCGCCGCGGCCGCCTCGAGGTCGGCCGCGGTGCGAGCGGTCATCACGACATTGACCCCTTCAGCCACCAAAGCAGCAGCACAGCCTTTGCCCAGCCCCTTGCTCGAAGCGCACACCAGAGCCCACTTGCCTGCAATGCCCAAATCCATCGACGTCATCTCCACTTCGTCAACAACCACACACCAGCCAGCACGAGCACCGTGCCCGCGGCAATCCACGGGGTGAAGGGCTCACCCAGCACCAACACCCCCAGCGCCAAGGTCGACAGCGGGCCGATCATGCCGGTCTGGGCCGCCGCGGCCGCGCCGATGCGCTCGATGGCCATCATCACCATCAGCACTGGCGCCACCGTGCAGGCCGTGGCGTTGAGCACGGCCAGCCAAAGCACCTCGGACGGCACCACGGCCGCCGCCAGCGGCCGCACCAGCAGGAACTGGACGATGCACAGCACACACGCCACCGTGCTGGCCCAGCCCACCAGACGCATCGAGCCCAGGCGTTGCACCATCTCGCCGCTGTAGACCAGATAGACGGCATACGACACCGCGCTGGCGAACACCAACAGCGCCCCGAGCAGCACATTGGGCCCTTCGAAACTGACTTCCTGGCCGAACACGAGCAAGACGCCGGCATAGCTCACCGCGATGGCCACGATCTGACGCGCCTGCACACGCTTGCCGAACAGCACGGCCCCCAAGGCCAACACCAACGTGGGGTTGAGGTAGAGGATGAGCCGCTCCAGGCTGGCACTGATGTACTGAAGGCCCAAGAAGTCGAGAAAGCTGGCCAAGTAGTAGCCGCTGAACCCCAGGCCGGCAATGCCCAGCCAGTCGCGACGGCTCAAAGCCGGCCGGCCGCGTCCAGACCACCAGGCCAGCAGCACAAACAGCGGCAACGCGAACAGCATGCGGTACATGATGACCGTCACCGCATCGACGCCATAGCGATACGACAGCTTGACGATGATGGCTTTGCCCGAAAAGGCCACCGCACCGGCGGCAGCCAGCAGCAGCCCGCCGGCCATCGGTGGCCGCGCCGCGGTGTCTCGAGCCGCCACGCTCAAAACCCGACCGCTTGTCCGTCGCGCCGCGGATCGCTGGCAGCGACATAGCCTTGGACCGCCGGGTCCCCCAAGCGCCAGATGAACTGGCCCGCGCCGAAGTCCTGATAGGGGTCCTGCAGCACCTCGATGCGATGGCCCAAGTCCTGCAGCCCCTGCACCACGGCCGGATCCATCGTGGACTCGACATTGAGCGACAAGCCCTCGTTGTAGCGCCAGCGCGGCGCGTCGCAGGCGGCCTGCGGGTTCTGTCCATAGTCGAGCATGCGCACCAAGGTTTGCACATGGCCTTGCGGCTGCATGTTGGCCCCCATCACGCCAAAGCTCATCACCGGTTCTCCTTCTCGGGTGAGGAAGCCGGGGATGATGGTGTGAAACGGCCGCTTGCCCGGAGCCACCACATTGGGGCTGCCCGCCTGCAACGAAAAGCCATGGCCACGGTTTTGCAACGACACGCCGTAGCCGGGCACCACCACCCCCGAGCCGAAGCCCATGTAGTTGCTTTGAATCCAGCTGACCATCAATCCCTGCTCATCGGCGGCCGTCAAGTAAATCGTGCCCCCCGTGGGAGGATTGCCGGCCTCGAAGACCTGCGCACGCGTCGGATCGATCAGCCGAGCGCGGCGGGCGAGGTAGGCCTCATCGAGCATCTGCTCGACCGAGACTTCCATGTGCTCACGCTCGGCCACGTAGCGATACGTGTCGGCAAACGCCAGCTTCATCGCCTCGATCTGCAAGTGCTGCGAAGCCACCGAGTCCCGCGGCAACGCCGCCACGTCGAACTGCGAAAGGATCCCCAAGGCAATCAGCGCGGCAATGCCCTGCCCCGAAGGCGGAATCTCATGCAGCGTATATCCTCGGTAATGCCGCGAGATCGGCGTGACCCACTGCGGCCGCATCGCCGCCAAATCCTCCAGGGTGATGCTGCCGCCGTGCTGGCGCGCATGCGCAACCATGGCTGCGGCGATCTCGCCCCGGTAAAACGCCTCGCCCCGACTGTTGGCGATCAAACGCAGACTGCGCGCAGCATCCTTGAAAGTGACGTGCTCGCCCACCTCCGGCGCACGGCCATGGGGCATGAAGGTCTGCGCGAAGCCTGGCTGGCTTTGCAGCTCCGGCACGGCCGCAGCCCATTTGGCAGCCACCACCGGTGGCACGCAGTAGCCGCGCTCGGCATAGTCGATCGCCGGCTCCAACAAATCGGCAAAAGGCAATCGGCCAAAACGCTCATGCAGCGCAACCCAGCCGGCCACCATGCCTGGCACGGTCACCGCATCCCAGCCCCGCTTGGGCGGGCGCGTGGCCTGCGCGCCATACCGGGCCATGAAGTACTCTCGTGTCCAGGCAGCCGGCGCGTGGCCGGCTGCATTCAGGCCATGCAGCTGCCGACCGTCCCACACGATCGCGAAAGCATCGCTGCCCAAGCCGTTGCTGACCGGCTCGAGAATCGTCATCGCCGCCGCCGCGGCAATGGCAGCATCCACCGCATTGCCCCCTTTCCACAGCATGCGCAGCCCAGCACTGGCCGCCGCCGGGTGAGACGTGGCCACCACGTTGCGGGCAAACACAGGCAGCCGCACAGAGGGATAAGGTGCGTCGTAAAGAAAAGGTTTCATCGCAAGCCCCGGCCGAATCATCGGATGATTATGCGCGGCCTGGCGCCGCTTTGCAGCGCCCGGTCTATTGCGCCGCCCGCTGGGCTGCTGCATGCAGACGTCGCAACCCGACCCACACGGCAGCGGCGATCACGGGAATGGCCGCAGCGACGACCACATCGACGAGCAGCGGCAAGCCTGCAGCCTTGGCCCCCTTGGCCAGATAGCCCACCAGACCGGCACCGTAATAAGTGATCGCTGCAATCGACAAGCCCTCCACGGCGGACTGCAACATCAGTTGAGCCTTCTGACGGCGATTCATCGCATCCAGCAAGGCTTGACTGCTTTGCTGCTGCTCGATCTCCACACGGGTGCGCAGCAGATTGCTGGTGCGCGAGATGCGTTCGGACAACTGCTGCTGGCGCCGAGCCGCCCAAGCACATGTCTGCATGGCCGGCCCAAGACGGCGATCCATGAACTCCCCCATGGTCTGCAAGCCAGCCAACCGGTGCTCTCCCAATTCCTCGATTCGCTGCTGCACCAACTCGAAGTAGGCCGCGCTGGCCGAAAAGCGTGCGTGGGTCGCGGCATACAGACTCTCTACCCGACCGGCCAAACGGGTCAACTGCCGCAACAGCTCCGGCTCATGCGAACGCTCGGCACTGCGAATCTGGTCGGCAATGTGCGCCAGCTCACGCTCCGCATCGGCCAAAGTCGAGGACACATGACGCGCCGCAGGCAAACCCAGCAGAGCCATCATGCGATAGGTTTCCACCTCCAACAGCCGCTGCACGGTGCGCCCCAAGCGGCGCGGATGCATGCTGGCGGCCACCACGACCACGCGTGCAAAGCCATCGGCATGCAGCCGGAAATCGGTATAGACCTCGGCTTGGCCGTCCATCACGACAGAGCCCACCAGGCTGTCTTCGGACAAGGCGCCGCGGATCAGCGGATCGAAGCCCTCGTCGCGCGAACGGCTGACCACCACATGCATGCCCACCAACCATTGCCCCGGAATGCCACGCAGCCAGTCCTGCGGCACCAGGCTGACCGCCGGCTCATCGAAGCTGGTGGGGCGTTCCGACAAGGCTCGCCAGAAGGTGTACGTCTGAAACTCGGTGTGCTGCTCCCAACGCAAATGCACCCCGCCGATGTCCAGACTCAGGTGGCTGGCCTCCTCGGCCGGCAGCGGCAAGTGGCGCGCGCGCAACAGCGCATGCAGATGTTCGCGCGAGGCCGTCTGCCCCGGCGGCGTGAGCAAAGCCAAATGAGACAAGGCCAAAGGCGCACACATGCGCTCGTAAGGGCGCGCATGAACCTCGTTGTGCAAAACCTCCCGCAAGGGGTGGGGCGTGAACATCGAACAATTCCTCCTCGAAAAGAATTATCGAGGTGAATCTCCATGGCCGTGCCCGGCGCCCCCCTGCGGTGGATCAGGCCCCGTCCGGTACCGGTTGGCTGCTGTGGCAAACCATCAGCCCATGCGCGGGCAGGGTTGGCCGGCTTCGCACTCGAGTCGCAGCGCCGCCTCGCCCGTGGCGGGCATGGGGTTGTCTCCACCCTCGTCAGCCACACGTTCCACCAGTGTCCACACGGTAGC